>NZ_SPKQ01000006.1:0-137336 GCF_023127895.1 Pseudomonas sp. NCIMB 10586 | reverse complement strand
AAGCGTTACGCAATGAGCTTGAAAGGTGTCTAGAAAATCCGGGGCGATTCAGAATGAGGCTGGAGGCAGCGATCAATTGGCGTAGGTGCCAACGACGAGAAAGACTAGAGGGCATGCACAGGTCCAGGGGGTTACAAATCAGGTACAGACCTTATCATGCCAGAGGGGCGCTTGCCTTCAGGCAGCCAGAAAGTAAGAAGCCTCCCAGCTATTAGACTGGAAGGCTTCGCGGCGGTAGCTGCCTTTGCCCTTGCCGGCGCGTTCCTGACGGCTGCGGAACAGTGGCTGGGCGATGATGGATTTGGCCTTGTTGGGGCCATGCTTGGATGGCTTTTTGCTCATGGTGTCTAGTCTCTGTGGGTGGTGGAGCGGGCAAATAATCTGCCTAAGTTGAGCGGCTGTAAAGCCCCGCGAAGTGTAGGAAAGGTACGCAGGTCAAATGTGGGAGGGGGCTTGCTCCCGATAGCGGTACATCAGTGAAACATAAATTCCTGACACACTGCCATCGGGAGCAAGCCCCCTCCCACATTGGATCTATGGTGTTTTCAAGAGAGGGTTATTCGGCTGGCAGGGTGAGGCGCTGGCCGGCCATCAATAGCGACAAACGGCTCAGGCTCATCCACGGCGAGCCGGCTGCCTGGCCCTTGATCTGCGCATCGATGCGCTGCGCTTCCAGCAACAGTTGCGCCCAGCGTTGCGCCGAGTGCCGTTGCAGGGCTTTGCTCATCAGCGGTTTGCGCTTGTCCCACACCGGTGGCCTGGCCTGGCTGAAGCATTTGTCCAGCGGTGTGCCCTGGCTGTATTGCAAGGCGATATTCGCCAGTACTCGCAGCTCCCGGGCCAGGGCCCAGAGGATCACCGGCGGTTCCACCCCTTCGCCACGCAAGCCTTCAAGCATACGCAGCGCGTGGGCGGGCTCACCGTTGAGGATCGCATCGACCAGGCCGAACACATCAAAGCGAGCGCTATCGGCCACTGCGCCTTGTACGGTTTCGACGGTGATCTGCCCATCCTCGGCCATCAGCTTGAGCTTTTCGATCTCCTGGGCGGCGGCAAGCAGGTTGCCCTCGACCCGGGCGGCGATCAGCTCCACGGCATCTTGTGTCGCCGCCAGCCCCGATTGTGACAGGCGCTGACGAATCCACTGCGGCAACTGGTTGCTGTCCACAGGCCAGATCTGGATGAACTGGGTTTGCGCACCTTCTACCAGTGCCTTGCCCCACTTGGTTTTCTGCGCGCTGCCGTCGAGCTTGGGCAGGCTGATCAGCAGCACGGTGTCTTCGGCAGGGCGCGAGCAGTACTCCATCAGCGCCGCCGCACCTTTGTCGCCGGGCTTGCCCGAGGGCAGGCGCAGCTCCAGCAGGCGCTTTTCGGCAAACAGCGACATGCTCGCGCCGGCTTGCAGCAGGGTACCCCAGTCGAAACTGGCGTCAGCACTGAACACCTGGCGTTCATCGAAACCTTGCTGGCGCGCGGCAGTGCGGATAGCGTCGGCCGCTTCCTGGCACAGCAGCGGGTCATCACCGCTGACGATATAGACAGGCGCGAGGCCACCTTGCAGGTGTTTGGCGAGTTGGGCGGGGGCGAGTTTCATAGGCAGGGCGAACGGGGCGCCAGGGGCGCCCCGTCTGGCTTACTCGACAGGAACTTCAACAGGCGATTGTTTCGGCGTGTTGTCTTCATACTCTTGCGCGGCTTTCAGGGCATCGGCGTCAGCCTTGGCCTTGTTGTCGGCGGTTTGCTGCAGGGCGGCGAGCTTTTCCGGGGTCAGCATTTGCAGGCGAGTCATCATGCGCTGGATCAGCTCACGACGCATTTCCTTGCGCACCTGGAGGGTCTCGGAGTCCGAACCCACCAGGTTATTGCCATCGTGGCTCACGACTTTCTGCACCTGGATCTTGTCACCCATCAGCGGCAACTGATCGCGACCCTGTACTTCGAAGTAGAGCGCAGTGTTCAACTCCACATCGGACGCACGGCCGGCACTGGCGTAGCTGATATTGCGCTGGGTTTCTTTCTCGTCCGTCAGGATCAGTTTGTAGGTCGCGCCGTTGTACACGTGCACGCCGCTGTTCTCCAGGGTCTGGCGCAGCTGGGTGACGGTTTCGCCATAGGCGTTGCGGGCGCTGACGTCGAGTTCCTTGAGCGACAGCTCGTTGGTGCCGGTGCCGCGCAGCTGGAAGCCGCAAGCGCTCAGCAGCACGGCAAGGCCCATAACCAGCAGATTGCGTTTGATCATTTTGTTGCTCCCCTTGAAACCAGGTGGGCCTTATCCAGGCCCTAAAGGTTTAGTTCGGCGCAGGGCCCAAGCCCCGCGCCCGATCCGATTTAGCTGGCGACGATGTTGACCAGTTTGCCGGGCACCACGATCACTTTGCGGATCGTCAAGCCTTCGGTAAAGCGCAGCACGTTTTCGTTGATGCGCGCAGCCGCTTCGACCTCTTCACGGCTGGCACTGGCCGGCATGTCGATCTGGCCGCGCAGTTTACCGTTAACCTGGATGACCAGTTGCAGCGTGTCCTGAACCAGGGCGCTGTCATCCTGTACCGGCCAGGCGGCATCGATGACGGCGCCGCTGTGGCCCAGGCGGTTCCACAGGTCGTGGCTGATATGCGGCGTGATCGGTGCGAGCAGCAGGGTAACCGTTTCCAGGCCCTCGTGAATCAGCGCGCGATCAAGTTCGGTGGCCTGCGGGGCTTTTTCCAGCACGTTCATCAGCGTCATCACCTGGGCGATGGCGGTGTTGAACTTGTGGTTCTGCCCTACGTCCAGGCTCGCCTGGCGGATGGCCAGGTGAGTGCTGCGGCGAATGGCTTTCTGCTCGTCGTTCAAGGCCGCGACGTCCAGCTTGCCCGGCAAGCACTGACTGACATGGGCATGGGCCAGGCGCCAGACGCGCTTGAGGAAGCGGTGCGAGCCTTCGACGCCGGAGTCGGACCATTCGGCGCTCATGTCGGGCGGCGAGGCGAACATCATGAACAGACGGCAGGTATCGGCGCCGAACTGGTCGATCATCGACTGTGGGTCGACGCCGTTGTTCTTGGACTTGGCCATCTTCTCGGTGCCACCGATTTCCACCGGCAGGCCGTCGGCTTTCAGTTTGGCGCTGATCACCTTGGCTTTGCTGTCACGCTCAAGTTCGACGTCCGCCGGGTTGAACCAGGTGTAGGCGCCATTGGCTTCGCGACGATAGTAGGTATCGGCGATCACCATGCCCTGGGTCAGCAGGTTCTTGAACGGCTCATCGGAGCTCACCAGGCCTTCGTCGCGCATCAGCTTGTGGAAGAAGCGCGCGTACAGCAGGTGGAGAATGGCGTGTTCGATACCGCCGATGTACTGATCCACCGGCAGCCAATGGTCGGCTGCGGATTTCTCCACCAGGCCACCTTCATAGTGCGGCGAGGCGTAACGGGCGTAGTACCAGGAGGACTCCACGAAGGTGTCCATGGTGTCGGTTTCACGCTTGGCCGGTGCGCCGCATTTCGGGCAGTTGCACTCGTAGAACTCGGGCATGCGCGCCAATGGCGAGCCAGCACCATCTGGCACTACATCTTCAGGCAGCACGACGGGCAGTTGGTCTTCCGGTACCGGTACATCGCCGCAGGTTTGGCAGTGAATGATCGGGATCGGGCAGCCCCAGTAGCGCTGGCGGCTGATACCCCAGTCGCGCAAGCGGAACTGGGTGCGCGAAGCACCGAGGTTCTTCTTGATCAGGGCGACTTCGATGGCGTCGAAGGCGCCCTGGAAGTCCAGGCCGTCAAATTCGCCGGAGTTGATCAGGGTGCCGTGCTCGCCGTAGGCGTCTTGCCACGGGGCTGGGTTGGTGTCGCCCGAGCTGGTACGTACTACCGACTTGATCGGCAGGCTGTATTTGGTGGCGAATTCGAAATCGCGCTCGTCGTGGGCCGGCACGGCCATGACGGCGCCGTCGCCGTAGTGCATCAGCACATAGTTGGCGACCCATACCGGCAGTTTCTCGCCGGTCAGCGGGTGCTCGACGAACAGGCCGGTCGGCAGGCCTTTTTTCTCCTGGGTGGCGACGTCGGCTTCCGCCACGCTGCCGCCCTTGCATTCGGCGATGAACGCCTGCAGCTCGGGGTTGTTCTGTGCCGCCTGGGTGGCCAGCGGGTGTTCGGCGGCGACCGCGACGTAAGTCGCGCCCATCAGCGTATCCGGACGGGTGGTGAAGACTTTCAGGGCGCCCGCTTCGCCGATGGAATCGACGTTATACGGGAACTGCACTTCCATGCCCTTGGATTTGCCGATCCAGTTGCGCTGCATGGTCTTGACCTGTTCAGGCCAGCCCGGCAGATCGTCGAGGCTCGACAACAGTTCATCCGCGTAGGCGGTGATCTTGAAGTAGTACATCGGGATTTCGCGCTTTTCGATCAGCGCGCCGGAGCGCCAGCCGCGACCGTCGATGACCTGCTCGTTGGCCAGTACGGTCTGGTCGATCGGGTCCCAGTTCACGGTACCGCTCTTTTTGTAGATCACACCTTTTTCGAACAGGCGCGTGAACAGCCATTGTTCCCAACGGTAGTAATCGGGCTTGCAGGTGGTGACCTCGCGGGACCAGTCCACCGCCAGGCCCAGGCTGCGCAGCTGGGTCTTCATGTAGGCGATGTTTTCGTAGGTCCACTTGGCGGGCGCCACGTTGTTTTTCATCGCGGCGTTTTCTGCCGGCATACCGAAGGCGTCCCAACCCATGGGTTGCAGGACGTTTTTGCCGAGCATGCGCTGGTAGCGGGAAATCACGTCGCCGATGGTGTAGTTACGCACGTGCCCCATGTGTAGCTTGCCGCTGGGGTAAGGGAACATCGATAGGCAGTAGTAAGTCTCCTTGCCTGGCTGTTCGCTGACTTCAAAGGACTTTTGCTCGTCCCAGAAGGTTTGTGCGGCATTTTCTATTTCACGGGGCTGATATTGTTCGTGCATGGCTACTTTTGAACTGAATAGGGGTGGCCTAATCCTCTTCGGTGCATAGTCCGGGTTGTTCGACACCAGAAAGTGGCGCGTCCGTGCCCAAACCCTGCGGGAAGTGGAGTTACAGGAAGCGCCGTAGCATACATGACCCCACTCTATCGAGGGAAACCCTGATTGCGCGGCAAGGGCCGTCTGTCGCGGCACCGGGCAGGTGCAGCAACGGGGGCTACGCTGTTTATTGGGGAGCAAGTATTTCTTCAATGAGGTGAGGGGATGGTTGAATCGCAGCGAACTCTAACGAAACCGCAATTGTATGAAGGACTGATCGACCGTTTGGGTCGGGCATTGGATGCTGCAAGAACCGCAGGCCGATTGCGTGATGAGCGGCCTCTGGAGCTGGAGTTGCGAGGCTTGAGCCAGGCAGAGCTTGAATTGATCAGGACTTACCTGGAGTTGAATCAACACCGCGCCTCTCCTGGGCAGGCCTCCCCGCCAGCCCAGGAGCCTCCTCGTTCGGCCAAGGTCATTTGGCTCAAAGACTTGGCGGCCGGTCGCGGCCCGGAAAGGTCCCGGTCCGTACGGTGCAAGTGAAGCACAGTACTATCCATTAACGTTGTCGAAACAGGCTGGTAAAGATTGTCGCTTGATCGCGTTGCATTTAGGCTTCGGGCATCTTTGGAGATGCCCGATGCCTTTTCGTTATTTCATCAAACAATTGCTGTTGCCGCCCGGCATTTTTTTGTTGTTGTTGGCGTGTGCCTGGTGGTTTCGCCGTAGCCGCCCGCGCCTGGCCGGGGTGTGCTTTGCCCTGGGGCTGGGCGGGATGTGGTTGATCAGCCTCCCGGTGATGGTGCAATGGGGCGCCCGTGCGCTTGAGACAGCGCCGCCATTGGCTCGCGAAGACTGGGCCACGCTCGCCCAGCGCGCCGATGCGATTGTGGTGTTGGGCTCCGGGCGCGAGCGTGGGGACATCGCCTGGGGCAGCGACCAGCCCACCGGCGTTGGTCTTGAGCGTGAGCGTTATGCGGCGCGACTGGCCAAGGCGTCAGGCTTGCCGGTGCTGACCAGTGGCGGCTTGCATTACGGCACGCCGCCCAGTGAAGCCGAACTGATGGCCGTTTCGATGCAGGATGATTTTGGCGTCAGCGTGCGCTGGAAGGAAGAGCGCAGCCGTACCACCTGGGAAAACGCCCAGATGAGCGCCGAGATTCTGCTGCCCCAAGGCATCAAGCGTGTGGTGGTGGTGACGCAGGCCTGGCATATGCCGCGTTCGGTGTGGAGTTTTGAGAAAGCCGGTTTCACCGTGGTGCCTGGGCCGGTGGGCTTTCTGGGGGTGGACCATGGCCGGCCGCTGGGCGGCTGGATGCCCGAGGTCAAGGCGGTGTGGCAGAGCGGGCAGTTGATCAACGAAGCGGTGGGGCAGGTGGGGTATCGGCTGTTCTACCGATAGGTGCAACACAGGAAATCAATTGTGGGAGCTGGCTTGCCTGCGATGGCGGTGGGTCAGTGAGCACTCAGCGCACTGATACACCGCCATCGCAGGCAAGCCAGCTCCCACAGGTCATAGCGTTTTGGACATCCGGCCAGCCAGCAGCGCCCAGCCAAACAACCCCAGGCACACAATGATCAACGGCCACGAACGCCATTGCAGGTATGGCGTGAGGTTATGCATCGGCACCACCTCCCCATAGAGAATGCCGCGCTCGAACTGCGGGATCTGTGCGGTGATCTGCCCAAACGGGTTGATCAGCCCGCTCACGCCGTTGTTGGTGGCGCGGATCATCCAGCGCCCGGCTTCCAGTGCACGCATCTGCGCCATTTGCAGGTGCTGCAATGGGCCGATGGAGCGGCCGAACCAGGTGTCGTTGCTGATGGTCAGCAGCAGGTCGCTCTGGGCCGACAGGCCGGCAGCGAATTCCGGGTACACCACTTCATAGCAAATGAACGGCGCAATCTGATAGCCCTTGGCCTGAAGCATGGCCTGGTCTGAAGGGCCACGGGCGAAGTCCGACATCGGCAGGTCGAAGAACGCAATCAGCCCGCGCAGCATGTCCTGCAACGGCACGTATTCGCCAAACGGCACCAGCTTTTGCTTGAGATAGGTGCCGTCACCTTCGCCGACTACGGTAATGCCATTGAAGTAGCGCTTCTCATGGTGCACTTCCTGGCGAATCGGTACCCCGGTAATCAGCGCGGTGTTCCGGTCGGCGGCAAACTTGCCCATCATGCCCAGGTAGCCCTCGACCGACTCCTTGAGTACCGGCACGGCGGTTTCCGGCCATACCAGCAGGTCGACACGCTTGGAGCTCAGGCTCATGTCGCGATACAGCGCCAACTGTGCATTAAGCTGCTCGGGGTCCCACTTCATGCTTTGCTCGACGTTGCCCTGGATGGCGGCGACGCTCAGGGGGGCGCCGGAGGGCGAGGTCCAGGCGTGGTGCTTGAGCGCCAGGCCGATGGCCCAGGGGGCGACCAGCAACACCAGGCCCGCACCAATGAAGACGTTGCGCTTGCTTGCCAGCAGGCGCGGCAGGTTGCACAGCAGGGCTGCCGTGAGTGCAAGCGCGAAGGAAATCAGCCACATTCCGCCCAGCGGCGCGAGGCCGGTCAGCGGGCCGTCGAGTTGGCTGTAACCGGAGTACAACCAGGGGAAACCGGTGAGGAACCAGCCACGAAACGCTTCCTGGCCAACCCATAACGCGGCGAAGGTCAGGGCATCCGCCAACGGTGCTTCATTGCGGCGCAGCCAGCGCGCCCACAACCAGGCGGGCAGGGCAAAGAACCAGGCAATGGCGGCGGTGAACAGCAGCATCAGGAACCCCGCCAGCAGCACCGAAGCGCCGCCGAAGTGGTGGATGCTGTAGTAGATCCAGCTGGTGCCGGCGCCAAACAGGCCGAAACCGAAACACCAGCCGCGGCCCAGGGCCTGGCGGGGTGTCAGCTCCCGCAGGCCGATATAGAACAGGCCGACCGCTACCAGAGCCAACGGCCAGATATCGAACGGCGCCAGCGCCAGGGTAGTGATGGCGCCGGCCACCACGGCCAGCAGGTTACCGGGCCAGCCGGGGCGGTTCAGGCGCTGCATGTAGGGGTGGGTCATCAGCTATTTCCTGTATCGCGCCGGGCCTGCTGCGGCACAGGGCAAGGCGCGAGGAGTGTGGTTTGGTTTTTCCAAATGAACGACGAGTAACGCAGCCCTGTGTCGCAGCAGGCCCGGCCCTTCGGGTTGTCCCTGAGAGCGGGCCATACTGCGTTGCAGGCCTTGAAAAGGGAATGCCATTCCCTGCGGCCTGCGCCTTGCCTGGCCCGCTCTCAGGGGCAACGCGACACAGGAAATAGCTGATGCCCCACTCCTTCCTTAGCGGGCAATAGGTGTCAAACGGATCAGATGGATACGACGACTATCGGCATTCAAAATGCGGAAGCGATAGGCGCCAATCTCGGTGGTTTCGTTACGCTTGGGCAGATGCCCGAACGCACTCATCACCAGGCCGCCGACCGTGTCGAACTCATCGTCGGAGAATTCGCTGTCGAAGAACTCGTTGAAGTTCTCGATCGGCGTCAGCGCCTTGACCAGGAAGTCACCGCTGGGCAGCGGCTTGATGTAGCTGTCCTCTTCGACGTCGTGCTCGTCTTCGATATCGCCGACGATCTGTTCCAGCACGTCTTCGATGGTCACCAGGCCAGCCACGCCGCCGTATTCGTCGATCACAATGGCCATGTGATTGTGGTTGGCGCGAAATTCGCGCAGCAGCACATTCAGGCGCTTGGATTCAGGTACGAAGGTGGCCGGACGCAGCAGGTCCTTGATGTTGAAGCTGTCGCCATTCTCCTTGAGGATCAGCGGCAACAGGTCCTTGGCCAGCAGGACACCCATGACGTCGTCATGGCTTTCACCGATCACCGGGTAGCGCGAGTGCGCCGAGTCGATCACGGCCGGGAGGAATTCCCGTGGGGTCTGGGTCGCCTTGATGCTGATCATCTGCGAGCGCGGGACCATGATGTCCCGTACTTGCAGGTCAGCCACCTGGATGGCGCCTTCGACGATGGCCAGCGCTTCGCTGTCCAGCAACTTGTTCTGGTGGGCCTCGCGCAGCAGCTCCAGCAGCTCCTGGCGGTTTTTCGGCTCGTGGGCAAAAGCCTGGGTCAGTTTACCCAGCCATGACTTCTGCCCGTTGCTCGATCGGTCTTCGCTCATAGCGATTACTCTAAATCCTTTGATATGACAGTTGAGTGTTGATCAGCTTTCGTCGTCTGCGTAAGGGTCGCGGTGACCCAGTTCAGCAAGCAACGTTCGTTCCAGTGCTTCCATTTCCTCGGCTTCATCATCGTCTATATGGTCATAGCCCAAGAGATGCAAGCAGCCGTGGATGACTAGATGGGCCCAATGGGCTTCAAGTTCCTTGCCTTGTTCCTTTGCCTCGCGCTCGACCACCCCGACGCAGATCACCAGATCGCCCAGCAGCGGGATATCCAGCAACTCGTCGGGTACGTCGGCGGGGAAGGACAGCACGTTGGTCGCGTAGTCTTTTTGACGCCAGGTGTGGTTCAGCTCGCGGCCTTCGGGCTCATCCACCAGACGAATGGTCAGCTCCGAGTCTGCGGTGCGCTGGCGCAGGGCCAGGGTGCACCAGTGCCGGAACTGTGCTTCGCTGGGGGCGGGCGCTTCGGTGGCAAGCTGCAGGTCTAGCTCAAGCATCGCCGCGAACGTCCCTGGCCGGTGCGTCATCCTTGTGATCGAAACGCTCATAGGCTTCTACGATGCGCTGCACCAGCGGGTGACGCACCACGTCCTTGGGCATGAAATGCGTGAAGCTGATGCCCGGTACATCCTTGAGTACTTCGATCACCTGCGCCAGCCCAGACTTGGTGCCCTTGGGCAGGTCGACCTGGGTGACGTCACCGGTGATCACGGCGGTAGAGCCGAAACCGATGCGGGTGAGGAACATCTTCATCTGCTCGACGGTGGTGTTCTGGCTTTCGTCGAGGATGATGAAGCTGTTGTTCAAGGTGCGGCCACGCATGTAGGCCAGCGGGGCGATTTCGATCACCTGGCGCTCGATCAGCTTGGCCACGTATTCAAAGCCGAGCATCTCGTACAGCGCGTCGTAGAGCGGGCGCAGGTACGGGTCGATCTTCTGGGCCAGGTCGCCGGGCAGGAAGCCGAGCTTTTCGCCCGCTTCGACCGCCGGGCGCACCAGCAGGATGCGCCGTACTTGCTCGCGCTCCAGGGCATCCACCGCACAGGCAACGGCCAGGTAAGTCTTGCCGGTACCGGCTGGGCCGATGCCGAAGTTGATGTCGTTGCCGAGGATTTCCTTGACGTACTTCTGCTGATTCAAGCCGCGTGGGCGAATCATGCCTTTTTTGGTACGCAGGGCCACGCTGGCTTCGGACACCGGGTTGTTGGCCAGGTCTTGCACCGCAGATTCCTGCAGGTACAGGTGTACCGTCTCTGGCGACAGCTCACTACCCTTGGTTTCGCGGTAGAGGCGACGCAGCAGGTTTTCGGCAGACGTGGTGTGTTGGGGTTCACCAATGAGCTCGAACTGATTGCCGCGGTTGCGGATCTCGATGCTCAGGCGTTGTTCGATCAGGCGCAGGTGCTCGTCGAACTGTCCGCACAGGTTGGCGAAACGGCGAGCCTCAAACGGCTCGAGGAGAAAACGATGGGGTTCTGCTATGGGTGCGTTCAAGGTTGCTTTTAGCCGCCCTTTGGCTGATGAGGTGAGATAGAGAATAACGCCAGGCGCCGGTGTGCGAAAGCACTTAAATAGCCTGGCCCCACTCTCGATAACCATGAAGAACTCCTGTGGGAGCTGGCTTGCCTGCGATAGCGGTGGGTCAGTTGGCACATAGGGCACTGATACATCGCTATCGCAGGCAAGCCAGCTCCCACATTTTGATCTTCATCCGGTCCGCGAGATCAGTTGATCAGCGAGCCGCGCAACGAGTGTGGCTGCGCCGCATCGATGTGCACATCGGCAAATTGGCCGATCAGGGTCGGGTTGTCGCAGCGGAAGTTGACGATGCGGTTGTTCTCGGTGCGCCCCTGCAACTCACCCGGGTCTTTCTTCGAGTAATCGGTGACCAGGATGCGCTGGGTCGAGCCGACCATTTGTCGGCTGATTTCGAAACCCTGTTGGTTGAGGCGATGTTGCAGTGCGTTCAACCGCTCCTTTTTCAACGCCTCCGGGGTTTCGTCCAGCAGGTCCGCCGCCGGGGTGCCCGGGCGCTGGCTGTACACAAACGAGTAGGAAAAGTCGAAACCGACGTCTTCAATCAGCTTCATGGTCTGCTGGAAATCTTTCTCGGTTTCGCCCGGGAAGCCGACGATAAAGTCCGAACTGATGCAGATGCCCGGTACGGCGGCGCGCAATTTGCGCAGCTTGGATTTGTATTCCAGCGCCGTGTGGTTGCGCTTCATCGCCGACAGGATGCGGTCCGAGCCCGATTGCACCGGCAAGTGCAGGTGCTTGACCAGCTCCGGCACTTCGGCGTGGGCCTGGATCAGGCTGTCGGAGAATTCCAGCGGGTGCGAAGTGGTATAGCGGATACGTTCGATGCCATCGACGGCGGCGACCACGCGGATCAGCTCCGCCAGGTCGGCCAGGCGCCCGTCGTGGGTCAGGCCGCGGTAGCCGTTGACGTTCTGGCCAAGTAGGGTCACTTCGCGCACGCCGTTTTCAGCCAGGTGGATGATTTCTGCCAGTACATCGTCAAACGGCCGGCTGACTTCTTCACCGCGTGTGTAGGGCACCACGCAGAAAGTGCAGTACTTGCTGCAACCTTCCATCACCGACACGTAGGCGCTCGGGCCGTCGATGCGCGGCTCGGGCAAATGGTCGAATTTCTCGATTTCCGGGAACGATACGTCCACCTGCGGCAGCTTGGTGACGCGTGCGGCGTCGATCATTTCCGGCAGGCGGTGCAAGGTCTGCGGGCCGAACACCACGTCGACATACGGGGCGCGGTCGCGGATCGCAGCACCTTCCTGGCTGGCCACGCAACCGCCGACGGCGATCACCATGTCCGGGTTGGCCAGTTTCAATTCACGCCAGCGGCCCAGCTGGGAGTACACACGGTCCTGGGCCCGTTCGCGGATCGAGCAGGTATTGAGCAGGATCACGTCGGCATCTTCGGCGCGGGCGGTGACTTCCAGGGCCTGGTGTTCGCCCAGCAGGTCGACCATGCGCGAGCTGTCGTACTCGTTCATCTGGCAACCGTGGGTTTCGATATAAAGCTTCTTGGCCATGGGAATCGTCAACTGGTGGTAAAGAACCGCGCATTATAGGGGTCATGCCCATCGGTTCCTAGCGCTGTGCATCGGGTGCCATGCTATAGTTCGCGCCCTCTTTTATATCCCCATGTGTTCCCCGCCCACCATGACCAAACGTGAAGCTCCAATCTACAAGGTGATTTTCCTCAACCAGGGCCAGGTGTTCGAAATGTACGCCAAGCAGATCTATCAAAGTGATCTGTGGGGCTTCCTGGAAGTGGAAGAGTTCGTCTTTGGCGAGCGCACCCAGTTGGTCGTCGATCCGGGCGAAGAAAAGCTCAAGGCTCAGTTCGAAGGCGTGGTGCGCAGCTTTGTGCCGATGCATTCGATTGTGCGCATCGATGAAGTCGAACGCCTGGGTACGCCGAAGATCAGCGAAGCACGGGGCACGAGCAATGTGATGCCGTTTCCGATGCCGATGCCCGAGAAATGATCTGCAATTAATTTGTAGGGCGTTTCCGAAACTGCCTCTCAATGGATGGACATTTTGTTTGAAAGATAGCAAATTTTGTTTATTCAGAGAGGGCATCATGAATATACCAATAATAAGAAAACCTCGAAGGTTCCCCCGTTCAACTGCGTTTAATCACGCCACTCATTAGCGCCAAGTTCCATCACGCCGTCATTAACGAACTGACTTGTTCGGGAGTAGCCCTGTGCGCGATCCTCGCTATGACATTCTGTTTGAGCCGGTACAAATAGGCCCGGTCCGTACTTGCAATCGCTTTTATCAAGTTCCCCACTGTAATGGCATGGGCCATGTACATCCCTCGGCCATGGCCCGGATGCGCGCAGTGAAAGCCGAGGGCGGCTGGGGCGTGGTGTGCACTGAAGAGTGCGAAATCAGCCCGCTGAGCGAGTTCTCCCCTTATATCGAGGCGCGTTTGTGGGATGAGCGCGACATTCCTGCATTGGCCCGCATGTGTGAGGCGGTACACCAGCACGGGTCGTTGGCAGGGGTAGAGCTGGCATTCAACGGTTACTCGGCGCCCAACCGCTACAGTCGCGAAATTCCCTGGGCGCCTTCCAATACCCCGGTGCGCAGTTACGACCCGGTGCAGGCCCGGGCCATGAGCCATGCCGATATCCGGCAATTGCGCGCCCTGCATCGAGCCGCCGCATTGCGCGCCCGGGAGGCGGGTTTCGACATCATCTATGTGTACGCCGGCCACGACCTGAGTGTGCCGTTCCATTTCCTCACGCCACGCAATAACCGGCGTACCGACGAATACGGCGGTGTGTTGGAAAACCGTGTGCGTTTGCTCCGCGAATTGATTGAAGACACTCGCGACGCAGTCGGTGATCGGTGTGCCGTAGCGGTCCGCCTGGCGGTGGATGAACAAATGGCCGACGGCTTGAGTCGCGAGGGCGAAGGTGCCGAAATCTTCTCGATGCTGGCGGACCTGCCGGACTTGTGGGACGTCAATGTCGCCGATTGGTCCAATGACAGCGTGACGGCGCGCTTTGCCGGGGAGGGTTACCAGGAGACCTTCCTGCTGGGGCTCAAGGCGCTGACCAGCAAGCCCGTGGTGGGCGTCGGCCGCTTCACTTCGCCAGACACCATGGTGTCTTTGGTTCGTCGTGGCGTGCTGGACCTGATCGGGGCGGCCCGCCCTTCGATTGCCGATCCGTTCTTGCCCAAGAAGATTGAAGAGGGGCGCGCCGAGGAAATTCGCGAGTGTATCGGCTGCAATGTATGCGTCAGTGGCGATCACACCAGCACGCCCCTGCGCTGTACACAGAACCCGACCATGGGTGAGGAATGGCGACGTGGCTGGCATCCCGAATCGGTCAACCATACGCAGCAACCCGGCCGGGCGCTGGTGGTCGGCGCCGGGCCATCCGGGCTTGAGTGTTCACGGATCCTGGGTGCGCGAGGGATGGAAGTGGCCCTGGTCGACAGCCTGCGCACCCTGGGCGGACGTGTAGCGCTGGAAGCCCGGCTGCCGGGGCTGGCGAGTTGGGCGCGGGTGATTGACTATCGACTGGATGCGTTGAGCCGTATGCCGTCGGTGGAGATCTATCGGGAAAGCCACTTGCAGGCCCAGGACGTGCTGGATTTAGCCGCTGAGCATGTGTTCATTGCTACGGGTTCCCACTGGCGACGTGATGGATTGGGGCGCGCCTTGCGCCGATCCTTAACGGGCCTGGACAGCCTGCCTGTGCTGACGCCTGATGACCTGATGGCAGGGGCGTTGCCCGCTTCGCCGGTGCTGCTGTTCGATGACGATCACTATTACATGGGCAGCGTGCTGGCCGAACATCTGGTGGCGCGTGGCGTGGAGGTGATATTCGTCACCCCCGCGGCGGACGTGGCGGCCTGGACCCATAACACCCTTGAGCAGCATCGCATTCAGCGTCGTCTGATGCAGCTGAATGTCACGATCGTGCCGTCCCATACGCTGGTCAGCGTTAAGCCAGAGGGCGTGGTAGCGGGCTGCATCTACACCGAACGTACGCGGTTGATCCCAGCTGCAGCCTTGCTGCTGGTCACTTCCCGGGAGCCTGAGCAGGCGCTGTATCAGGCCTTGAACAACTCACCCGAACAGTTACAGGCGGCAGGCATCCGAACGCTCACGCTGATCGGCGACTGTGTGGCGCCCGGCACCATTGCGGCGGCGGTGTATTCAGGGCATCGCATCGCGCGTGAGTTCGATGCGCCGGAGGGCTCGCTGGTAGTGCGCAGAGAAATTCCATTTATAGAGGTGTAGTCAGTCCAACTGTTCAATCAATAACGAGGAATACAATAATGAAAAAAATACTCCTGATGTTATTCACCGCGCTCCTGATTAATACATCGTTGTTTGCCAACGATTACAACGTGATCCGTTTCGCTGCCGATCCCAACTATGCGCCCTTTGCTTATAAAGACAGCACGGGGACTTTGACCGGTTTTGAAATAGATATCGGCAATGCAATTTGTGCACGTTTGAATGTTCGCTGCCAATGGGTCGAGAGTGACTTTGACGGCATGATTCCCAGCCTCAACGCCGGCAAGATCGACGCCATCTTCGCTTCAATGACCATCACTGCCGCTCGGCAAAAGGTCATCGACTTCTCCTCGGAGGTGTTTTCCAGCCCCACTGCCATGGTGATGCGCCCTGGCACTGAGCTTTCCACAGGCATGGCCGTCGGCTATTTGCAGGGCAGTACTCAGGAAGTTTATGCCCGGCAAGTGCTCGCTGGGCAGGGTATGAAGGTGGTGGCTTATGCCGATCAGGAGCAAGTGTACGCGGACCTGCTGACAGGGCGTTTGCAGGCATCGCTGCAGGATGCTCAGCAAGCACAGAGCGGATTTTTGCGTTCACCCCAAGGCGTCGGGTTTGTACTGGGGCCGCTGATTGACAGCGAGTTGATGCCGTCCAAAAGCGGCATCGGCCTCGCCAAGGGCAACCACACGCTGAAAGCGCTGTTGGATAAGGGGCTGGCTGCCCTGCACGCCGATGGCACCTACGCTCGCCTGCAAGAGCAGTACTTCCCCGGTGTGAACATGTTCAGCGGCCAATAACCGCCTTCAACGGCCAGCGAGGACACGATCATGCTACCTGCCTTCACTCAATTCGCCGCGTCCCTGGGCGGTTTTTTGCCGATGTTACTGCACGGGGTCTGGGTCACCTTGCAACTGGCACTGTTGTCATTGCTGCTGGGGCTGATCCTGGGCCTGCTGGGGGCAGGTGCCAAGCTGTCCAGGGTGAGGGCATGGCGCCTGTGCGCACAGGTGTACACCACCTTGATTCGCGGGGTACCGGACCTGCTGTTAATGCTGTTGATTTTCTACGGATTGCAGACAGGCCTGAGTCGTCTGACCAGCGAATTGGGCTGGGCCTACATCGATATCGACCCTTTCAGCGCCGGCGTGATCACTCTGGGGTTTATCTACGGCGCTTATTTCACCGAAACCTTTCGCGGCGCGTTGCTGGCTGTACCCCGTGGGCAGTTCCAGGCAGCCAAGGCCCTTGGCCTGAGCTTCAGGCAGAGCTTTTTGCATGTGATATTCCCGCAGATGATGCGATTCGCCCTGCCGGGTCTGGGCAATAACTGGATGGTCTTGCTCAAGGCTACGGCGCTGGTGTCGATCATCGGCCTGGCAGACCTGGTGAAAGTGGCGCAGATGGCGGGCAAGAGCAGTCAGCAATTACTGGCTTTTCTGCTGCTGGCGGCGCTGGTCTACCTGTTGCTCAGCAGCGTTTCAAACGCAGCGTTGCGCTGGCTGGAGCGTCGGTATGGTGAAGGTGTGCAGGGATCATCATCATGATCGAGCTTATCCAGGAGTATTGGCGGCCGTTTATTTATTCCGACGGTCAACAAATCACCGGTCTGGCCATGACCTTGTGGCTGACCAGCGCCTCTTTGTGCCTGGGCCTGCTGTTGGCGTTGCCACTGTCCATCGCCAGGACGTCCAGCCGACGCTGGCTGCGCTGGCCGGTGCAAAGCTTTACCTACGTGTTTCGCGGCACACCGCTGTATATCCAGTTACTGATCTTCTACACCGGCATCTACAGCATTGGCGCTGTTCGCGAGCAACCGTTGCTGGATGCCTTTTTTCGCGAAGCGCTCAATTGCACGCTTCTGGCGTTTGCCCTCAATACCGCGGCCTACACCACGGAAATACTGGCGGGCGCAATTCGGGCAATGCCACGCGGTGAAATCGAGGCTGCTCGTTCCCTGGGCTTCGACGGCTGGAAGTTGTACGTGCACTTGATCATGCCCTCGGCCCTGCGCCGGTCGTTGCCCTACTACAGCAATGAAGTGATCTTCATGTTGCATTCCACCACCCTGGCGTTCACGGCAACGGTGCCGGATATCCTGAAAGTCGCAAGGGATGCCAACGCTGCAACCTTCCTCACCTTCCAATCCTTTGGCCTGGCCGCGGCGCTTTACTTGTGTATTACGTTCGCGTTGGTCGGCTTGTTCCATCTGGCTGAACGACGTTGGCTGAGCTTTCTTGATTCGAGTCGATAGGGGGGCAATATGCAGACTCACAGGCATGAACTGTTAACGGCTGTGCCAGGTACCACGCGGCATATTCATAGTTTTCATTACGGTCCGGCCAATGCGCCGAGCAAGGTTTACATCCAGGCGTCCCTGCACGCCGATGAATTACCGGGGATGCTGGTGTTGTGGCATCTCAAACAGCGTCTGGCGCACCTGGAGGCGACAGGTGCGTTGCGTTGGCAAGTGGTGCTGGTGCCGGTGGCCAATCCGTTGGGGTTGGAGCAGGTGCTGATGGACGTACCGCAGGGGCGTTTCGATAACGACAGTCGAGAGAACTTCAACCGCTTCTTCGTTGACGTCAGCGAGCAGGTCGGCGACCAGGTACAGGATGTTCTGACCGATGATCCTGCGCATAACCTGCATCTGATCCGTGCGGCCCTGCGGCGAACCCTTGTCAGCCAGGTACCGGCGACCCAGCTGCACTCTCTGCGTTTGGTCCTGCAAACGCTGGCCTGTGACGCCGACAGGGTGCTGGACCTGCATTGTGATTTCGAGGCAGTGCAGCACCTGTACCTGGCGCCCGATGCCTGGCCCCAGGTGGAGCCGCTGGCGCGGTACCTGGGCGCTCGGGCCTGCTTTATGAGCCCGGACGCGGGCGGGCATTCGTTCGACGATTGCTACACCTTGTTCTGGACACGGATGCAGGCGCGTTTTCCTGGGGCCTTTTCGGCGCCGGGTTTTGCCGTGACCGTGGAGTTGCGCGGCGTTGCCGATGTGGACCACGGGCTGGCGCGGCAGGATTGTCAGGCGTTGATCAACTATCTGATGTTACAGGGAGGCATTGAGGGGCAAGCGCCGCCACTGCCGGCGCTATTGAGCCCGCCAACACCCTTGGCGGGGGTCGAGCCGGTGGTGAGCCCGGTGGGAGGCTTGATGGTCTTTTGCGCGCAGGTGGGGGACTACCTCGAAGCAGGACAGATCGTGGCGCAAGTCATCGACCCGGTCACGGACCGAGTGATTGAGGTCGCGTGTGAGCATGAAGGGCTGTTGTATGTGCGATCAGTACGCCGCATGGCAAGCGCCGGTATGACGATTGCCCATGTAGCGGGGTCCACGGCATATCGACAGGGCTACCTGTTATCGCCGTGATCAGGGCAGGGGAGAGAAGGGCGAGCGCCCATCGGCGCTCTGCAATTTCTGCAGGTAATTACGGAAAATCTGCCCCAGTACCTGGGTCGCCACTTCCAGTTCATCGCGCTGCATGTGCTCGGCGACCTCATCGGCGGTGTCCAGCGCGTCTTCAGCACCGTTGACCGCGGCCATTTTCAGCACGATGTAGGCCTGCACGTTATTGGCCGGCACGCCTTCACCCTTGAAGAACATATTGCCGAGCTGGAATTGCGCCTGGGCGTGGCCTTGTAGCGAAGCCTTTTCGAAGTAGCTCAACGCTTTGTTGAGGTCGACGGCCGGGTTCTTGCTGTCGTGGTAGAACTCGCCCAACTCGTATTGCGCTTGCGCATCCCCTTCATCAGCTTGTTTCTGGCACGCGCTCAGGGCTTCGGCCTGGCTGTCTGGCTGGGTATTGAGGGTGCAACGACCCATCGCTGGGATTAACAACGAGTTGCCGCCTGCCTGGGCATGTGCCAGCAGCGGCTGAAGGAGCAACAGGCAGCCCAGAACCAGGGTGCGGCCGGTGCGTTTCATGGGAATCGACTTACCTCTGACGGGGCGCGCGGACCCTCGGGGAGTCCAATAAGCGCGCATTATGAAATAAGCAGGCCTCTGCTTACAAAGTCTTTACTCGTTTTTCTGCTGCTTGGGCAAGTTATCTGCCGGATTGCAGGGC
The DNA here is from genome assembly GCF_023127895.1 of Pseudomonas sp. NCIMB 10586. Classification (NCBI taxonomy): domain Bacteria; kingdom Pseudomonadati; phylum Pseudomonadota; class Gammaproteobacteria; order Pseudomonadales; family Pseudomonadaceae; genus Pseudomonas; species Pseudomonas sp. NCIMB 10586. The sequence continues at coordinate 118,353 of NZ_SPKQ01000006.1, read as the reverse complement.
AATTCTCGAAAAAACCAGGAAACTTCTGTAAGCAAAGTAGCAAATCTGACGCTGCCTGGGGGGCAACGTCAGAACGTGGGTCACTTATTTCAGGGCCGCGAAGGCGCGTTCGGCAGCATCCAGGGTCAGTTTCAGCTCGGCTTCGCCATGGGCGATCGAGGTGAAGCCGGCTTCGAAGGCGCTCGGCGCCAGGTACACGCCGCCTTCAAGCATCAGGTGGAAGAAGCGCTTGAACAGGTCGGCATCGCTGCCCATCACGTCATCAAAGGTGACGATGTCGTCGGCGCCGCTGAAGTACAGGCCGAACATGCCACCGGCCTGGGTGGTGACAAACGGGATACCCGCGGCGTCGGCGCGCTGCTGCAGGCCATCAAGCAGGCGGGTGGTGTAGTCGGTCAGCTCGGCGTGGAAGCCCGGGCGGCTGATCAGGCGCAGGGTGGTCAGGCCAGCGGCCATTGCCAGCGGGTTACCCGACAAGGTGCCAGCCTGGTAGACCGGGCCCAGCGGGGCGATGTGCTGCATGATTTCGCGCTTGCCGCCGAAGCAGCCTACTGGCATACCGCCACCGATGATCTTGCCGAAGGTGCTCAGGTCCGGCGTGACGCCGTAGTGTGCCTGGGCGCCGCCGAGGGCGACGCGGAAACCGGTCATCACTTCGTCAAAGATCAGCACCACGCCGTGCTTGTCGCACTGCTCGCGCAGGCCTTCGAGGAAACCCGGTGCCGGTGGTACGCAGTTCATGTTGCCGGCCACCGGCTCGACGATGATGCAGGCCACGTCCTGGCCGACTTCGCTGAGCATTTGCTCGACGGCGGCGATGTCGTTGAACGGCAGGGTCAGGGTGTGCTTGGCGAATGCCGCCGGTACACCGGCAGAGTTGGGTACGCCTTGAGTCAGCGCGCCGGAGCCGGCCTTGACCAGCAGGCTGTCGGAGTGGCCGTGGTAGCAACCCTCGAACTTGATGATGTTGTCGCGGCCGGTGAAACCACGGGCCAGGCGGATCGCGCTCATGGTGGCTTCGGTGCCGGAGCTGACCATGCGCACCATTTCCATCGACGGCACGATAGAGCAGACCAGGTCGGCCATCTCGGTTTCCATGGCGGTCGGCGCGCCATAGGACAAGCCGTGTTGCAGCTGCTGGCGCACCGCGTCGAGTACGTCCGGGTGGCTGTGGCCGAGAATCATCGGGCCCCAGGAGCCGACGTAGTCGACGTAGCGCTTGTCATCTTCGTCGGTGACGTAGGCGCCTTCGGCGTGTTTGAAGAACAACGGCGTGCCGCCCACGCTCTTGAACGCACGCACGGGGGAATTCACACCGCCGGGGATGTGTTTCTGGGCATTGGCAAACAGGGTTTCGGAACGGGACATGATGGACGTCTCTCTGAAATCAGATTTTAAGAAGGGCATTGAAAGCACGGGCGCGTCGCGTGACTTCCTGAGTACTGTCGGCGCCGAACAAACCGTGCACCACGGCCAGCAGGTCGGCACCGTGGGCCACCAGCGGTTCGGCGTTGTCCAGGGTCACGCCGCCGATCACGCAGATCGGCAACTGCAAGCGCGTGCGGGCCTCGGCCAGCATTTCAACGGTGGCGGCAGGTGCGCCGGGCTTGGTGGTGGAATTGAAGAAGCGCCCGAAGGCGACATAGCTGGCGCCTTCCTTGGCGGCCTGTTCGGCCAGTTCGATCTGGCTGTGGCAGGTAGCACCGATGATCGCCTTGGAACCGAGCAGCGCACGGGCCGGGGTCAGCGGACCATCGGTCTGCCCCAGATGCACGCCCACGCCCAGGCGCGCGGCGAGTTCGGCATCATCGTTGATGATCAATTGAGTCTTGTAGCGCGAGCACAGTTCATACAGCTTTTCGGCTTCACGCAGGCGCCGTGCCTCGTCGCTGCTTTTGTCGCGGTACTGCAACAGTGTCACGCCGCCGTCCAGCGCCGCTTGGACGTAGGCGAGGAACTTGCCGGCCAGGAGCTGGCTGTCGGTAATGGCGTAAAGGCCACGTAGTTTCATCGGGCAAGCCCCTTGCTGTGACGAGCGATAAGTTACGAGCAGAAATCCAGCGGCAGCCGGCGCGGCACGAACTGGCCATGGCCCAGTTGCTCGGCGTCACGCAGGGTGCGCCAGGTGTAGTTGAGGGCCGATTGCACCGCGCTGGTCAAACCTTCGCCCTGGGCGATGCGCCCGGCCAGGGCGCTGGCCAAGGTGCAGCCCGAACCGTGATAACTGCCAGGCAAGCGCTGGCAGGTAAAGGTATGGCGCGTGCCGTCGCGGCTGTACAGGCGGTTGTGCACTTCATGTTCGTCGCCATGGCCGCCGGTGATCAGCAGGTGCTTGATGTACGGCAACAGTTTCTCGGCGCACTCGTCGGCAGTGCCGTCTGGCAGTTCGGCCAGGATGCGCGCTTCCGGCAGGTTGGGCGTGGCGATCAGTGACAAGGGCAACAGCCGCTCGCGCATCGCATAGCCGACTTCGTCCTTGCCCAGGCTACCGCCGCCACCGGCGCGCAGCACCGGGTCGCAGACCACCGGCAGATGCGGGTGCGCCTGCAGCAGTTCGACCACCGTATCGACCATGGCGGTGGAACCGAGCATGCCCAGTTTGACGGCCGCGACTTCGGAGTCGCCGAGCACGGCATTGGCCTGGGCCATCACCCACTCACGGTCGAGCACGCGGAAGTCGCTGACATTGACGGTGTTCTGCACGGTCAACGCTGTGACGGCCGGGGCCGCGTGGCAGCCCTGGGCGAGCAGGGCTTCGATATCTGCCTGCAAGCCGGCGCCACCACTGGGATCGTGGCCGGAGAGACAGAGGACAACGGGGCGAGAGCTGTAGATATTCATGGTGCGCGAGCTTACCACCAAACGCTTTTTGCGTGGCCGTCTGACGATGGTTGAAGTGTGAGCGCTGGAGCAGCGCTTTTCTGGCGAGTGAAACAGCATGAAAATCCTCTGAAGGCCTTGATGTAGAGCCTTTCAAAAAAATAGTTCAATGGTGTCCAATGGCCTTTAATGGCTATGCTAAAGTGCATTCAAACAACTTACTGTATCGCCGGTGTACGTCTTCTCAAAAGGATGGGGGGCTTTTGACATAACCGGACAGGCCACGCTGGGGCTCTATGCGCTATTTGCTGATCTTTATATTGTGCGGGCTACCCTTGCTCGCCGGCGCCGTCGAGTTCAACCAGGACACGCGAAGCCTGCCGCTGGGCCAGGTCATGCAAGTGCTCGAAGACCCAACCGATGCCCTCACCATTGCCGATGTCAGTTCCCCCGCCTACGCCGCCCAGTTCAAGACCCATGACAAAGCCACTCTCAACGCCGGCTATTCGCGCTCGGTGTTCTGGCTCAAGGTCAACCTGCATTACAGCGCAACAGATCCCCGTGCACCGCGCACCTGGTTTCTGGAGTTGGCTTATCCGCCGCTCAATCGCCTGGACCTGTATCAGAGCGACGGCACCGGTCACTACCGCCTGACCGCCCGCACCGGCAGTGCATTACCGTTTTCCAGCCGTGAGGTGAGCCAGAGCAATTACCTGTTCAAGCTCAATTTTGCGCCCGATCAGCAGCAGACCCTGTACCTGCGCTTGCAAAGCCAGGGCTCGATCCAGGCGCCGCTGACCCTGTGGGCGGGCACGGCGTACCTGGAAGAACAACCGCTGCGCTTGTATGTACTCGGGGCTATTTATGGTGTGCTGCTGGGCATGCTGATCTACAACCTGTTCATTTACCTCAGCGTGCGCGACACCAGCTACCTCTATTACATCCTCTATATTGCATCGTTCGGCTTGTACCAGCTGTCGGTCAATGGCGTCGCGGTGCAGTACTTCTGGCCGAACAACCCGTGGTGGGCGAATGCGGCGGTGCCGTTCCTGATCGGATCGGCGGCATTGTTCGGCAGCCTGTTCGCTCGCAGCTTCCTGCACACCGTGCAGCACAGCCGCTGGATCGACCGGATCCTGCTGGCGCTGGCAGCCTGCGGCGGCGTGGTGATGGCGCTGGCGCTGTTGACCAGCTACGCCGTGGCCCTGCGCCTGGCCACCGGCCTGGCGCTGGTGTTCACCGTGACCATCTTTGTCGCCGCGATCAAGGCCTGGTACTGCGGGCAGCGCATGGCGCGCTACTTCATCATCGCCTGGTCGGCGTTTCTGCTGGGCGGAGTGGTCAATACGCTGATGGTGCTGGGCTACCTGCCCAACGTGTTCCTGACCATGTACGCCAGCCAGCTCGGCTCGGCCATTGAAGTGGCACTGCTGTCCCTGGCCCTGGCCGACCGCATCAACGGTATGCGCGAACAGCAGGCGCAAATCCTCCTCGACGCCAGCCAGAAGCTCGAAGCGCTCAACCAGCAACTGGCCCGCAGTAATCGCCTCAAAGACGAGTTTCTCGCCACCCTGACCCACGAACTGCGCACGCCGATGAATGGGGTGATTGGTTCCCTGGAATTGATGCAGACCGTGCCGTTGGGCGAGGACCTGGCGCAGTACCAGCAAACCGCCGCGGGCTCGGCGCGGGACATGATGCGCATGGTCAACGGTATCCTCACCCTGACCGAGTTGCAGGCCGGTCGGATGGTGGCCCAGCCGCAAGCGTTCAGCCTGCGCGGTGTGCTCGACACCTTGCGCCAGCAGTTCACCCCCAGCGCGCAGAGCAAGGGCCTGGCGTTTTCCATTGATGTTGCCGATGAGTTGCCGGACCGGGTGATCGGCGATGCCGACAAACTGCTCCAATGCCTGGATTGCCTGCTGGACAATGCATTCAAATTTACCCAACTCGGCGCTGTGCGCTTGCGCGTGGTCGGGGTGCCCGAAGGGGAGGGTGCATTGCACCTGAGCTTTATTGTCACCGACACCGGTATCGGCTTCGCCTTTCTCGATGAGGCCACGCTGTACCAGCGCTTCTTCCAGCTTGATGGCTCGATGACTCGCGAATACGGCGGCCTGGGCATTGGTTTGGCGATTTGCCGGCAGTTGATCGAGCTGTTGGGTGGGCGCCTGACCCATCATTCGGAGCCGCGCAAGGGCAGCCGTTTTCAGTTGGAGGTGGACGTCAGCGTGGTGCCTGCGCAACCCAAGCCGAGCGGGCAAGCGCAGCCCAGGCAGCGTGCGCCCCAGGATTGCACCGTGTTGCTGGTGGACGACAACAGCGTCGGCCAGTTGGCGGTGCGTGGCATGTTGCTCAAACTCGGCTACCGGGTGAAAACCGTAGATAACGGCCCGGCGGCACTGGCGGCATTACAAGGCAATCGCTTCGATGCGGTGCTGCTCGACGTGCCGGAGGGCGGCTTCTCATTGTGCTGTCAGATTCGTGCACTGCCCGACTGTGGTGAGTTGCCGGTGATCGCCTTGAGTAGCTCAAGTGATGGACCAGAGCGTGAACGCTGCCATGGCGTCGGCATGACTGATCGCCTGGCTAAACCGGTGCGGTTCGAAGCCCTGCAAGGGGTGCTGCAGCGCCGCGTGTTGCGCTTGGGTGAGGGCGAAAGCGCCGGGCATTCGGCGGGTATGCCACTGTTTTAAGCGTGAGGTCGGTGCTTAACTGAATTCAAGGCCCCTCTTTCACGTGGCCTTTTTCCAGGAGGCCCGTCATGAACCTGCATCAGTTTGCCGAAACCCACGACGTCACCAATCAGCCACCGTCCCTGGACGGCACCAACCTGTATCGCATCGACTTGCCCCTGCAGCAATGGTCGCGTCGCTTTGGCGCCGGCTGGGCCGAATCGCGTATCGATGCCTACGGCGCGCTGGCCGGAGGGCCGTTGATGGCAGCCGGGTTCCTGGCCAATCAGAACAAACCGGTGTTCAGCAGCCATGACCGTTATGGTCATCGCATTGACCTGGTGGAGTTTCATCCGGCTTATCACGAACTGATGCGCACTGCCGTTGAGCATGGCCTGCCGTCGCTGCCCTGGGCTCACCCGCAGGCCGGCGCCCATGTGGCCCGTGCGGCAATGACCTACCTGCACAGCCAGGCCGAGGCCGGCACCGGTTGCCCGCTGACCATGACCTTCGCCTGCGTTCCGGCCTTGCGCCTGCAACCGGACCTGGCAGATCGCTGGTTGCCGAAAATCCTTTCGACCCAATATGACCCACGCAACGTCGGCATTGCCCACAAAGCCGGCGCCACCATCGGCATGGCCATGACCGAGAAGCAGGGCGGCACCGACGTGCGGGCCAACACCACACGCGCTTATCCGGTGGGCGCGGGTGGGCCCGGCCAGGCCTATGAACTGGTGGGCCACAAGTGGTTCTGCTCGGCACCGATGTGCGATGGCTTCCTGACCCTGGCCCAGACCGACAAGGGCCTGACCTGTTTCCTGCTGCCCCGGCACCGCCCGGATGACACGCGCAACGAGTTCTATATCCAGCGCTTGAAGAACAAACTCGGCAACTGCTCCAACGCGTCCAGCGAAGTAGAGTTTCGCGGCGCCCTGGCCTGGATGGTCGGTGAAGAGGGCCGGGGTGTGCCGACCATCATCGAAATGGTCGCCATGACCCGCTTCGATTGCATGGTCGGCTCCAGCGCCTTGATGCGTCAGGCACTGACCCAGGCCAGTCATCACTGCGCGCACCGCCTGGTCGGTGGCCGCGTGCTCAACCAGCAGCCGCTGATGCAGAACGTCCTGGCCGACCTGGCATTGGAGAGCGAAGCGGCCCTGGCCTTGAGCCTGCGCATGGGGCGCGCCCTGGATCATCTTGAAGATGAACAGGAAGCCAAGTTCGCTCGGCTGGTCACGGCGGTCGGCAAGTATTGGATCTGCAAGCGAGCGCCCGCGATGATCAACGAAGCCGCCGAATGCATGGGCGGCGCCGGGTATGTGGAAGACAGCATCCTGCCGCGTCTTTACCGTGAGGCGCCGGTGAACTCGACATGGGAAGGTTCCGGCAATGTGCAATGCCTGGACGTACTCCGCGCCTTGTCCAAAGAGCCGGGCGTGCTGGAGGTGCTGTTTGTTGAGTTGGGAGACGGCCATGGTGACAAGCAACTGGCGCGGCATATCGAGCAGTTGAAGTCGGCGTTTATGGACACCCAGGACATTCAGTACCGTGCGCGGCAGTTGACCGAGGATATTGCCGTGGCGTTGCAGGCCAAGTTATTGCTGGAAGCAGGAAATGCGGCGGTCAGCGACGGGTTTATCGCCAGCCGGTTGGGCGAATCGTCGGGGCGGGTATATGGCACCTTGCCGCGTGGGGTGGATGTAGAAGCCATAGTCGCGCGCTCAACCCCGCCATCTCCCATATTTTAAGGTGCATTCCAATCCGGCTGTTTCGGTGAGGCCGGGATACAGGCAAGATAAAGGCCTGCAAGTCCAGAACACAGGATGCTTACCGTGACCGAAGCTTTTGTTGTCGTTAAAACCGCCGAAGAAGCCGTGGACCGGCTGGCGGCTCTGCATGAGCAAGCCACCGGCGCGCTCAATCAAGCCCTCAAGCAATACCTCAAGGACCGCGTCGAGCCCGACGCCGCACAACGCGCACTGTTTCGCTACCCGGAACTGCGCCTGACCTACCACTGCCATGGCGAAGTCCCACAGACCACCCGTGCATATGCCAAGGTGCAACTGCCGGGTACCTACAGCGTCACCGTGACCCACCCCGCCGCGTTTCGTAAGTACCTGCTGGAGCAACTGGTGCCGCTGATGCACGACTTCACCGTCACGGTGGAAGTGGGCGTCAGCCAGCAGAACATTCCGTACCCGTACGTGGTGGAGCAGGGCGACGAACTCGCCGGCTCCGGCGTGACCGCCGCGACCCTGGCCCGCGTATTCCCCAGTACCGACCTGTCCGCCGCCACCGACGGCATTGCCGATGGCCTTTACGACTGGGAAAACACCGACCCGCTGCCCCTGGCATTGTTCGACGCGGCGCGCGTGGACTTTTCCCTGCGCCGCCTGGTGCATTACACCGGCAGCGATTGGCGCCATGTACAGCCGTGGATCCTGCTGACCAACTACCACCGCTACGTTGACCAGTTCATCCTGCACGGCCTGGAACAACTGCGCAGCGACCCGCGTTTTATCCGCATGGTGCTGCCGGGCAACGTGGTCATCGACAAGAGCATGGACCACGGCGAAGCTTCGGCGATTGCCGCCGGCGTGGTCTGGCATCGCTACCAGATGCCGGCGTATCACCTGCAAGCCAGTGACGGCCACGGCGTGACCCTGGTGAACATCGGCGTGGGCCCGTCCAACGCCAAGAACATCACCGACCACCTGGCCGTGTTGCGCCCGCATTGCTGGCTGATGATCGGCCACTGCGGCGGCCTGCGCCAATCCCAGACCATCGGCGACTACGTACTGGCCCACGCTTATATGCGCCGTGACGGGATTCTTGACCGCGTGGTACCGCCGAACATCCCGATCCCGGCCCTGGCCGAGGTGCAGTTGGCGCTCCAGCAAGCGGCGGCCCACGTCACTGGCGAAAAAGGCGAAGAGCTGAAAAAACGCCTGCGCACCGGTACCGTGCTGACCTATGACGACCGTAACTGGGAATTGCGCTGGGCCCAGGAACGGCCGCTGATCAACCTGTCCCGCGCCGTGGCCGTGGACATGGAAAGCGGCACCATCGCCGCCCAGGGTTACCGTTTGCGCGTGCCTTACGGCACCTTGTTATGCGTATCCGACAAACCCTTGCACAGCGAGATCAAGCTGCCGGGTTCGGCCAACGCGTTCTACGAGCGTGCGGTCAGCCAGCACTTGAAGATCGGCATCGAGGCGGTCGACCTGTTGCGCACCGAACTCAACTCGTTGCACTCGCGCAAACTGCGCAGCTTCGACGAGCCGCCGTTCCGCTAAGCGGTTGGGATGGTCATTTGGCGGTCAGGCCACTAGCATTGTCGGTCCTGACCGTTAGATGTTTCTTTGCCATGTCCCGTCCTACCCGTCCCGATTCGCGCCGCCCAGGCGTGAAACCTTCGCAGCCTGTTCGGCGTGTCGCCAAGGCGCCACCGGCCGAGCCGAAGCTGATCCTGTTCAATAAGCCGTTCGACGTGTTGACCCAGTTCAGCGACGAAGGCGGTCGCGCGACCCTCAAGGATTTCATCGACATTCCCGGTATTTACCCGGCCGGGCGCCTGGACCGTGACAGCGAAGGCTTGCTGCTGTTGACCAACGATGGCCAGCTTCAGGCGCGCATCGCCGACCCCAAGCACAAGCTGGCGAAAACCTACTGGGTGCAGGTGGAAGGCGAGCCGACCGAAGAACAACTGCAACGCCTGCGCGATGGCGTCGAGCTGAACGACGGCATGACCTTGCCTGCCGAGGCCCGACAACTGGAGGAGCCGGCATTATGGCCGCGCAACCCGCCGGTACGTTTTCGTAAAAGCGTGCCCACCCATTGGCTGGAATTGGTGATTCGGGAAGGGCGCAACCGTCAGGTACGGCGCATGACCGCAGCGGTGGGCCTGCCGACGCTGCGCCTGGTGCGCGTGCGCATTGGTGACTGGTCTATCGACGGCCTGGATCAAGGCCAATGGAAAGCAGTACCGGCGCGCCTATAAAGCGCCGGACTCGATCAAGCCGATCACCACGCTCTTGATGATGAACGCGGCCACGCCCAGGCCCAGCACGAAAAACAGAATGAATGAGCCAAAGCGCCCGGCCTTGGATTTCTTCGCCAGGTCCCAGACGATAAAGCCCATGAAAATGATGAGGATAGTGACCAGGCCGGTCATCATCCATTCTTCAAACAGGGCGGGGTCGATGTTGTTCATGGGGCTCTTCCAGCAAGACAAGCGAGCAGTATACGGCAGCGTTACAGACGCAACATTGACCTGAGTCGAAGCACAATCCAAATGTGGGAGGGGGCTTGCTCCCGATGACTGAGTGTCAGTTATTTATCAACTGACCCACCGCTATCGGGAGCAAGCCCCCTCCCACATTTGAATCTCAGTGTTCTCAGGTGCGCAGGTGGGTCAGCGGCAGTTCGGTGCTGTTGAGTACCTGGTTGAGCACAAAGCTGGAACGCACGCTGGTCACCCCTTCGATGCGGGTCAGATGGCCCAGCAGCAGTTTCTGGTAATGGTCCATATCCGGCACCACCACCTTCAACTGGTAGTCCGCATCCATCCCGGTCACCAAACTGCATTCCAGCACTTGCGGCAAGGTGCGAATGGCGGCTTCAAAATTCTCGAAACGCTCCGGCGTGTGCCGGTCCATGCCGATCAATACGTAGGCTGTAAGGCTAAGGCCGAGCATCTTGCGATCCAGCAGGGCGACCTGGCGGGCGATATAGCCGTCGTCTTCCAATTGCTTGACCCGGCGCGAGCAGGGCGAAGGCGACAGGCCGATGCGTTCGGCCAGCTCCTGGTTGGAGATCCTCGCGTCGCGCTGCAATTCCGCCAAAATACTCAGGTCGTATCGGTCAAGCTTGCTCATTGGGTTGGCCTTTGTCGTAACTATTGCGGTGAATTATCCATGAAGGGTTAAAAATTGCGCAAGCACTGTTTATTGACGCAATCTTAGCAATCATCTGTCCGCCCGGCACGCCTATGATTACCAACAGAATCACCGCCTGGACAACAGTCCACAGCAGCGCGCCCAATCAGGCCCGCTGCGGCCGCCGCCCCAGCAGGGTTGAGCCGGCCTCCAGGCTGCACACTGTCCACAAGACGGCGTGAGGTGAGCCAACGTCAAAAGCGTTGAGCACGGACGAAATTCTCAAGGGGTGGCCGACGGGTCACCCCTTTTCTTTTGCCTTGAGAAAATAGTGCCCACGACTGATAACCTGCGTGAGAACCGGGTGAGGCTTTTCCAGTCTCATGTGTAGGCCCTAATCCGCAGTGAGGAAAAGCATGAAGCGCATCTGGCGTATGGCAGGTGTTGGTTTGCTGGTGGCAAGCGTCGGCACGCAGGTAATGGCCGACGAGCGCGATAACTCACCGGGCCCGGGTCAACGGCCTGAGCACAATCAGCCACGTCCACAAAACCCGCAGGATGATCGCGGCGGCCAGCACGAGGGTGGCCAATGGCAAGGTCGCCCGCAAGGTCATGAGCCAGGGCGACCTGCACCGCAACCTTCCAATAACCTGCCGATCCAGGGCCAGCCCGACACGGTGCGCCAGACCCAGGAACCGCGCCAGGGTTATTACCGTGATATCCCCAGGCGCCCCGATGACAATCGGCATTGGGAGGCTGGCGGCCCCGGTTCGCGTCCGGGTAACGATCGCCCCGGTGATAACCGCTGGCCAGGCCGCCCCGACGGGCATGGCAACGGCTGGGGTCCGGGCCCGCAACATCGCCCTGGTTATGTCATCGACCGTTTTCCCGACCGCAATTACCGCGTGCCTTACCGTGGCCAGGACTACTTTTTCTCCGGCGGCTACTGGTATCGCCCCCAAGGTCCACGCTACGTGGTGGTGACGCCACCCTATGGCATCCGCGTGCATTACCTGCCGGACTATGCGCGTGAAGTATGGGTAGGGGGTTCGCTGTTGTTCCTTGCCGCTGGCGCGTACTACGCCTATGAGCAAAGCACCCAGCAATACGTGGTGGTGCAGCCTCCTGCGCAAGTGCCATCGCCCCAGCCGGCGCCGCAAGGCAACGGCTATGACGTAGTGGCCTACCCTGCCAACGGCCAATCGCCGGCGCAGGTGCAGCAGGACGGCTACGACTGTTATCGCTGGGCGGTGCAGCAAAGCGGCTTCGACCCGCGCACCGTCACCTACGCCCCGGACCCGGCGGTGGTGCAAACCTACCGCCAGGCCCAGGGCAACTGCCTGGGCAGTCGTGGGTATCAGGTGCAGTACTAGGTTTTGTTGCCGGTGACCACTTCCAGCGGGTCGGCGTGCACCAATACTTCGGCTTTCGGGTATTCCCGGTGAATGGCGTCGGCGGCCTGGTCGCTGATGCCGTGAGCCACCGACAGCGTCAATTCCCCCGGCAACTCCAGGTGCAGCTGCACAAACCAGTGGTTGCCGGAAACCCGCGTACGCAAGTCGTGGGCACCCAGCACGCCGGGTACGCCACGAGCCAGTTCCAGCATGTGCTGGCTGACATCTGACGGTAACTCTTCGTCCATCAACACCGCAAAGCTTTCGCGGGCGATCTGGATCGCGCTCCACAGAATATAGGCGGCGATACCCAGGCCAAACCAGGCATCGACCTGATGAAAGCCAAAACCGGCCAACACCAGCGCAATCAGGATGCTGCCGTTGAGCAGCAAGTCCGAGCGGTAGTGCAGCGAGTCGGCGCGCACCGCGTTGGAGCCGGTCTCGCGCACCACGCGGTGTTGCAGCATCAGCAGGGCCACGGTCAGCGCCAGCGACAGGATAATCACGCCAATGCTCAGCCACGGTGCGCCGACCGGCTCCGGATGCTTGAGCCGTTCAAAGGCCTGGAGCGCAATCAGCACCGCACTGCCGGCAATAAACAAGGCTTGCGCCATGCCCGCCAGCGACTCCGCCTTGCCGTGCCCGTAACGGTGATCGTCATCGGCCGGGCGCAGGGCGTAATGCACGGCCAGCAGATTCAACAGCGAGGTCACGCCGTCGAGCAGCGAGTCGGTCAGCCCGGCGAGCATACTCACCGAGCCGCTGAGCCACCAGGCGATGGCCTTGGTGATAATCAGCACACTGGCCACGCCCACCGAGGCGCGGGTGGCCAGGCGCAGAAGCCTGGCGTGTTCGGGACTGCTGGTCATGGGCTGTCCTTACGCGGCGGGCTGCAGGCCCAGGGACGCGAGTTGTTGCACGCTGCCCTTGAACTGGATCAGACGCGGGTCGTCCAGCGGCAAGCTGCGGCCGGTTTCCTTCTCAATGATGCTTTGCAGCTTGGCATTGTCGACCTTGCCGTCGGCGCCGATGGCTTCGTGCAATTTCTCGGGCGCGACCTGGGCGGTCTTGCCGGGTTCGTAGTAGATCGCGCCCGTGGCGAAGTCGACCCCAAACGCGATCAGGCCCGGGATCACGTAGAACAGCAGGCCGACGGCATCGAGCACGGCAATGGCCGGGTCGATCTTGCCGTCGATCTGGCCACGGCGGTCGGGGTAGAAAATCGAGCCGCAGGCGGTGAGTTGGCTCAGCAGGGTGACGGCGAGGACACCGCCGATGACACGGGAAGCGATACGCATGAAAAAGTCTCCTGAACACTATTTAAGGGTGACTATAAGCCAGATCGGCCAGACGCCGATGAACCAATGTGGGAGCTGGCTTGCCTGCGATTGCGTCGGCTCGGGGAATACAGCGGCAACTGTTACACCGCTATCGCAGGCAAGCCAGCTCCCACCCTCGACTGCATTCACAGCCCAAAGCGTGGGTGTTTTTGAGACCCGCATCGGCATCCGGCAGTTCGCCGTTATACTCGCCGCTCTGCTTTGGAGCCAGTATGAATTCGTTGCCGATCGATGATGTTTTACCCGCCCTGCGTGACGCCTTGGCGCATCGCCATGAAGCCGTGCTGGAAGCGCCGCCTGGCGCCGGTAAAACCACCCGCGTGCCGTTGGCCTTGTTGCATGAGCCGTGGCTCGCCGGGCAAACCATCCTGATGCTCGAACCCCGGCGCCTGGCCGCACGGGCTGCCGCCGAAAGACTGGCCAGCGAGCTGGGCGAAAAGGTCGGTGAGACCGTGGGCTACCGCATTCGCCTGGACAGCAAAGTCGGCCCCAACACGCGTATCGAGGTGGTGACCGAAGGCATCCTCACTCGCCGCCTGCAGGACGACCCGGCATTGGATGGCGTGGGCCTGTTGATCTTCGACGAATTCCACGAGCGCAGCCTCGACGCCGACCTGGCGCTGGCCCTGAGCCTTAACGGGCGCGAGCTGTTTCGCGACGACCAGCCGCTGAAGATCCTGCTGATGTCCGCCACTCTCGAAGGCGAGCGCCTGGCGGGCTTGCTGGATGACGCGCCGATTCTGCGCAGTGAAGGGCGCATGTTCCCGGTGCAGATGCGCTGGGGCCGGCCGTACCAGGCCGGGGAGTTTATCGAGCCGCGCGTGGTGCATACCGTCCTCGAAGCCCTGCATGACGAGACCGGCAGCGTGCTCGTGTTTTTGCCGGGGCAAGCGGAGATTCGCCGGGTCAACCAGCAACTGGCCGAGGCCTTGGGTGATCGCCCTGATGTGCTGTTATGCCCCCTGCACGGTGAGCTGGACCTCAACGCCCAGCGCGCCGCCATCGACCCGGCGCCGGCCGGCAAGCGCAAAGTAGTGCTGGCCACCAATATCGCCGAGACCAGCCTGACCATCAACGGCGTGCGCGTGGTGATCGACGCCGGGCTGGCGCGGGTGCCACGTTTTGACCCGGGCAGCGGCATGACGCGCCTCGACACCCAGCGCATCTCCCGTGCCAGCGCCACCCAGCGCGCCGGTCGGGCAGGGCGGTTGGAACCGGGGGTGTGTTATCGGTTGTGGTCCGAAGACCAGCATGACGGTTTGGCCGCCTATGGCAGTGCGGAAATTCTCGCCGCCGACCTGGCCGGGCTGGCCTTGCAACTGGCGCGTTGGGGCGTGACGCCCAGCCAGTTGGTTTGGCTGGACATCCCACCGACTGCCGCCTATGCCCAGGCTCAGGAGCTGTTGCAACGCCTGGGTGCATTGAACGAAGCAACCCTCACCGGCCATGGCCAGAAGATGGCCGAGCTGCCGGCCCACCCGCGTATTGCCCATCTGTTATTGCGTGGCCAGGACCTTGGGCTGGCTGCCATGGCCTGTGACGTGGCAGCCCTGTTGGGCGAGCGCGATATCCTGCGCGGCGGCGGTGCCGACTTGCACAGCCGCCTGGCGCTGATGGCCGGTGAAGAACGCGCACGCGGCACTCAGGGTGGCGTGCAGCGCGCCAAGCAGTTGGCACGGCAATACCGTGGCTACCTGCGCGGCAAGGCGACCCAGCCGGTGGACAATCCCGACCACCCGCGCTGGCTCGGCGCCTTGCTGGCACTGGCCTACCCGGACCGCGTCGCCCAGCAACGTCGCCCCGGCGGCGCTGAATATCGCCTGGCCAACGGTCGCGCGGCGCTGTTTGCCGAAGCCGACAGCCTGATGAAACAACCCTGGCTGGTGATCGCCGACCTGGGCAGCCGCCAGGGCCAGCGCGAAGAACGCATCTACCTGGCGGCGGATTTTGATCCGGCGTTGTTCGACACCGTGCTGGCCGAGCAAGTGCGCAATGTCGACCAACTCGACTGGGACGAACGCGAAGGCGTCTTGCGTGCCGAGCGCCAACGCAAAGTCGGTGAGTTGGTACTCAGCCGCGAACCGCTGACCGGCCTCGACGAATCCGCCCGCAGCCAGGCGCTGGTCAACCTCGTGCGCCGCAAAGGCCTGGAACTGCTGCCCTGGACTCCGGAACTGCGTCAGTGGCAAGCCCGTGTGATGCTGTTGCGCCAACTCGACGCCGGCAATACCAGCGAGTGGCCCGACATCAGCGACAAGGCGCTACTGGCCAGCCTCGAACACTGGTTGATGCCTTACCTGGGCAAGGTCTCGCGCCTCAGCCATTTCGCCAACCTGGATATTTCCAGCTACCTGCATAACCTGCTGCCCTGGCCATTGCCCCAACGCCTGGAAGAGTTGGCGCCGCAGCATGTGAAAGTGCCGTCGGGATCATCGGTACGCCTGGACTACAGCGAGCAGCCGCCGATTCTGGCGGTGCGCTTGCAGGAATTGTTCGGGCTGGCAGACACCCCGCGTATCGCCGGCGGGCGCCTGGCCGTGAAGTTGCACCTGCTGTCCCCGGCGCGGCGGCCGGTGCAGGTCACGCAGGATCTGGCGAACTTCTGGCGCAGTACCTATGCCGAGGTGAAGAAGGATTTGAAAGGGCGCTACCCCAAGCATTACTGGCCGGATGACCCGTTGGTGGCCGAAGCTACGGCCCGGATCAAACCCAGAAAGCTTTGAATGTAAGTAACTCCCCAGTCGTTTTGATGACTGGGGGGTTACCTGAAAGCGTTGAATCAGAGCAAGGTGGTTGTCTTGAAGGGCTTAAAGCGCTTCAAGCGCACTGTCAAATTGCTTATGCGCGTCTGGCAGCGATTTGCTCGCTTGGGCGTGGATGCCGCAGGTGTACTCGATGAACGAATGCCCGGCGGTTTCAGACTGGGCAATATTGTAGTTCTGAAAGGGCAGCATGGCCCTGCGCACCGGCGACTGATCCAGGATGTTCTTGAATGTGGTGCTCGCGTCATCAGCGATCCACAGCCTTCTTACTTTTCTCTGCTGGTTGCCATCGATGAATTTATGCCGGGCATGCAGGACCCGCAGGTTATCCATCACCAGGATGTCCCCTGGCTCAAGGCTGATGGGGGTAATGTAACGCTCGTTGGTGGAGTAGTGGGTCTGGATGTATTTAAACGCCGCGTTGGCCCATTCGGGAATAAACGCAGTGCTGTCATACCGGTAGCGAATTCTTAACGTTTCGTCATCGATTTTTTCAAAGACTGCGCAATCGATGGACAACAAGTCGTCGCGGCAGTAAGTGACACTGCCGCTGGTCATCAATATTTTTAATGTATCAGCGTGATTGGCAAGCAGGTCATTGTAGATTTTCTGCCCATCCACCAGAAAGTTGTCGCCGCCAAATTCAGGCTTTGAAACGCACTGGAGAATGACGAATTTGGGTGGCGTGATTTTTTTCGCAGTGCCCTCTACGTAGGCGATGCCATTCAAGAATGACCCATCGGTATGCGGGAAAAAATCGCTCGACAGTTCGCCATGATAATCATCCTTGAAGCGTTGCCAGTCCTTGTTGATCGGCTCGCCACCGCCCACCACGCCATGTTCATCGGACTTGGTATGAAACTGAATCAGCCCGAACTTGCCGGCGGTCTCTCTAAAGGCTTCCAGAGAGTGGTCTTGAGGCTTGATAACGCAATATCCATGCTCTTTCAGAAACGTTGAGATTTCTTTGGTTTCAAAAAAATCAAACTTACGTATGCTCATTTCACGCTCCTTGTTTTATTGGAAGAACTTTTTACAGGCCGTTGAAAAAATGATCGAAGATCATCTTCAAACCAAAAAACGTCACCCCTGCCTTTAACAGCATTGCGCCGACACGCTGCGATATACGGTCTCTGAGAAAGCCGCCCAAGTACGAACCCAATGTAGAGGCGGTAATCATGATGATGATCAGGTTGGCGTAATCCATGAACGCAAAACCTGCAATAACAAAGGCGGCGACCTTGAGCCCGTGCAGTACGCTCATTTGCATGGCGTGGGTGACAATTACTTCGTTTTTATTAATATTCATCTTCATCAGGATGGGCTGCGATATCAAACCGGTTACGGCCACGAACAGTGAAAGGAAGGTTTGAAAAAAGCCCACCAGGGCAAAGTTTTTAAATATAAAACCCAGGCGTGCGACGATCTTGGTCCAGGTGATGGCCAGGATGAAGAAGCCGAGAATCAGTGATAAATATTGCTCGGGAAATTTGCCGATGAAGAAGTAACCGATGAACGCGCCGACCAGGCAGCCGATAACGTATTTAGGCAGGATTTCCACTTTTGCACTTTTGAAGTCAAACGCGAATCGACTGGCGTTGCTGACCATTTGAATCAAGCCGTGAACCGGTACAACCGCAGAAATGGGGATGAATTGAGGCATAACCGCAAGCAGTCCAATCCCGCCGCCCACGCCAATGGCAGCCGTCATGAATGACGTAATAAAACTGACGCCCACCAATAGATACAAACCATCAGAAAGTTCGAGCATTGTTAATTCCTATCCAATTTTATAAAACGTAAAGCATATATATCGATGCGCAGGCTTCTCACCGGCTGAGTAAACCGGGCGCAATCGCCTGCGAGCGCGCTGAGAGAGTCAGGCGCTTTGAATCTGGCGTAGAAGTGGGTATTGCTACGTGAATAAAGGGCAGCAGTGATGGCCGCTACTTATAAAATTCCCGCGATAAGTCATTAGCCTGTCATCACTCTGAAGTGATGCGATATGTGCCAGAAACTACGCCATGACTGAGGGGGGTAGAACATGTATATGTTTTACCCACCGATACGCTCATGGCGAGCCTCTCTTACAGCACTCGATTTTTACTGCTCAGGCAGGGCCCAGGCGATGATGCTGTCACCTAACTTGGTTGGGATTCGGTCATGACCGCCAACCACCGCCACCACGTACTGTCGACCCTGGCTCATGTAGGTCAAGGGCGAAGCCTGATTGCCTGCCGGGAGGCGTTCTTCCCAGAGCAGTTCGCCGCTTTCGCTGTTGTAAGCCCGCATGAACCGGTCAATAGCGGCGCCGATGAACGTCACGCCGCCAGCGGTTGTCACGCCGGTTGCATCACTCGGCGTACCGATTTCGAAGCGCATCTTGGAGGCGATCCCCCAAGGTCCACTGTCATAGCCTGTGCCGAACGGGCGGCTCCACACGACATCGCGAGTGCGCAGGTCGATACCGGAGATAAAGCCCCAGGGTGGCGCAATGCAAGGCTGGTCCAGGGATGACATCCACGGATCTTTAATCGCGCCGTAAGGCAGGCCGGCCTGGACGCGGAAGCCTTGGGCATTGCCCGGCGACTCCTGGAACGACTTGGCATTGATGGCGTCGAGTTGTTCGCGAGGCACCAGCCCCTGCATATAAGGAAGGCGCTGGTTATTGATGATCAGCAGCCCTCGCTTGAGGTCGACCATCACACCGCCCCAGTTCAAGCCGCCATGATGGCCGGGGAAGATCAGGCTTTGCTGGCCCACGACCGGCGGGGTGAAGATCCCTTCGTAGCGTGCCTGGCGAAATTCGAGGCGACATTGCATCTGATCGAAAGGCGTCAGGCCCCAGGCATTGGCTTCGGTCAGTACTTCCGGTGTTTTTGATGGACGCCCCATGGTGCTCGGCATATCCGGGGACAGTGGCTGGGTGGCTGCGGTGTAGTCTCCCGGGGCGGTGCCCTGTGGGACAGGAGCTTGCACGACATCCACCAGTGGTTCGCCGGTGGCGCGGTCAAGCACGAACAACTGGCCGGATTTGGTCGCCTGGATCACGGCCGGGCGTGGCCCGGCAGCCGTCGGAAAATCAATCAGGCTGGGTTGCGGGCTCAGGTCGTAGTCCCATAGATCATGGTGGACTGTCTGGAAGTGCCAGCGGACTTTACCGGTGGTGGCGTCCAGTGCGACCAGGGACGAGCTGAACGTGTCTTCTTGTGCTGTGCGGGTGCCGCCATAGAAGTCGCCCGCTGCGTTGCCGGTGGTGACATACACCAGGCCCAGTTCATCGTCGGCCGACAGCGGTGCCCACGAGTTGGGGGTGCTGAGGGTGTAGGTCTCGTTGTTACCCGCGGGGGCGTTGGTGTCTGGCCGGCCCAAATCCCAGGCCCACTTCTGTTTGCCGGTCACTGCATCGTAGGCGCGCACCACGCCCGAGGGGGCAGGGCGCACATCCGAGTCGAGTACTCGGCCACCGGTGATCACCACCCCGCGAATGACCAGAGGGGCAGACGTGATACCCGTCGAGCCTTTTCTGAAAGTGCCCAGCCCGTCTTTCAAATCCGCAAAGCCTGCGTTGCCGAAGTCGGGGCACGCCTGGCCGGTCAGGGCGTCTACCGCGCCGAGGCGAATATCATTGGTGCCCCAAATGATGCGCGAGGCGCACAAGCCACTGGCATTGGGGACTTCGAAATAAGAGACACCACGGCAATAGGCGCCGCCATTGGCGAAGTAGTCCGGGTCGACTTTGGAGTCGAATCGCCAGTTCTCCTTTCCAGTGGTGGCATCCAGGGAAATGATGATTTGCTTGGGGGTGCAGGTGTAGAGCGAGTTACCCACCTTGATCGGCGTGGCTTCGTTCAAGTACTTGGTTTTCTCACCGGGTTGCTTCACGTCGCCGTGGTGGTATTCCCAGGCTTTGACCAGGCCCGACACATTCGAAGGCGTGATTTGCGACGCGGCTGAATAGTGGTTGCCCAGGTTGGAGCCTGCATAGGCGGTCCAGTTGGTCTCGGTGTGTGACGCGGCAATATTGCCGTCTGGAGAGGCGACAGAACTGCGGCTGAAGGCGGCGGCGGGGCGTGTGGTGGCAAGCGTCGAGTCGGCAAGGTGAACGCTTGTGGGGAAGAACAGCGGCACCAGGATGGTAGCCCCCATCACCAGCGGCAGCACACCCATAATGGTGAAGTAATGACTTTTTCTGACGTTGGCAAAATCACGCCGTACCACGGGCCAGAACGCCAGGAACGGCACGCTGAGAACCGCCAGCCAGGCCAGGCGTGGAATATAGGCCCAGCCATCGTAACCAGACTCCCACACCGCCCAGGCATAGGTGGCCACAGAGGCTGCGCCATAAAGGTAGAGGCCCAGGGACTTTTTCAGGCCCAAGAGGATGGCCGATAACAACAGCGCGGTGCCCATCATCGCGTAATAGGGTGACCCGCCCGCGGCCATCAGCACGCCGCCTTTATAGGCCAGCATCACGCCAAGCAGGGCAACCACTGTGTTGTACACCCCGAACAGCAGGTTTGAGACTCCCGCTGCACTACCCAACGTCCTTTCGTTCATGGCCACCATCCCTGTGCGATTCGTTACGGATCCGAGTCCGAGCGGCGCGCATGATTGCCTATTGTTGTAACGAAATACAATATGTAGTGAAAAAATTAACTGTTTGGTGATTTTTTTGTATTCTGTTTTGATCAGAAACAATTGTGCTAGGCTGCTTGGCCCGTTATTGGGCGCGGTGATGGCGAAGCTGCGGCACTGACGGGTAGTCAGTGACGTGCTCTAGATTTGGCTTTCTTCTGGCACTGCGCGTTGATCAGTCTTGAGTCGGCCTACTTGATCCAGGTGGCGCCAGAGAAACTGTGCGGCTTCTTCACGCCGATCAGACTCGATGAGGTCGAGCAAATGGATGTGTTCCTGGCATTGCGCCTTAAGACGCGTGCGATCAATGTTGGCCTTGTAGCCCATAAAGCGCCTGAGCTGATTCTGGTGGCGTATGGCGTCGATGAAAAAAACATTGCCGGAGCACTGCACGATCATTTCGTGAAACTGGGCCCCCAGCTGGAACAGTTGCGCGCGGGACAAGGTCTGGATCTCGCCGTCGATCAAGGCCTGTTGCTGTTGCCTGGCCTGGGCAAACGCGGCGTGATTGACCTGATAACCGGGCTCAAGCAGCGCTGCCGGTTCGATGGCCATCCGGAAACGGTAGCTATGAATATGCGCCTGCGTGTTATGCACGAAGTCCTTGAGGCCCCACCCTTGGCCTGGCTTACGCTCCACCATGGCTTCGCCGGCCAACCGGTTCAGCACCTTGAGCAACTGCCCCCGGGGCACCTCATAGCGTCGCAACAACTGCGCTTCGAAAAAGTGCGCCGGTATTTCTCCGCTCAGAATGTCGTCGACCACGCGAAGGTAAAAGTCCTCGAACGGATCGCTGGCGCAAGGGACTGCGGCTTCCTGAATCTGCCCGGCACCTTGTTTGAGGAAATAGCCACGATTGGGCTCTTGAATGGCAAGGTCCCACTCGGCGAGCAAGGCAAAAACCCGCCGGATCGGCGAGCGCGACACCCCGAGCGCTTGCGCAAATGTCTGCTCGCGCAAGGGCTCACCGGCTTTCATCGAACGGGCGCGAACCATGTCGATGACGCGTGGGGCCAACTGCAGGGCGAGGTCTTTCTTGATCACAGGTTTTATTCCGAATGGTTAGCTTCAGTCCGTTCCCGTCGGGGCAGATGCCCCCACCGCACTGGAGTGGGAAAATACCATACGAAGAGCATGAGTATTTGCACTGACCACTTTCAATAGCGTGGCGCTGGAGCCGCGAATGAGGCTCCAGGCTGATGATTTGTTTATTCCCAGGATGGATAGTTACCCATGCTCAAATTCAATGCTCACCTCGGTTTCCAGTTCAACGAATTGCCTTTTCTGCAACGCATCGAAGCCGCCGCCGCTGCCGGTTTCAGGGCGGTGGAGTTCCCATCGCCCTATGAATTTGACGCCAGCCTGCTCGCCGATCACCTGGCTCAATACAACCTGCCGTTGATTCAGTTCGCAGCGCCGGCAGGTGTTACCAAAGGCATCGCTGCCTTGCAGGGCAAGGAGCAGGAATTTCGCGATGGGCTGCGCGAGGCGGCCCGCTATGCGAAGGCGCTGAACTGCTCGGATGTGCACATCATGTCTGGCGTGACCACGCCCCAGGATGAGAGCGCGCCTGCCTACGCAAGTAACCTGGAATACGCGGTCAAGTACCTCGAAGATCAGGGTTTGCGCGCGCTTATTGAAGTCATCTGCCCGCAGGCGATGCCCGGCTATTACATGTCTGACTTCAGCAAGGCGCAACAGGTGCTGGAAACCTTTACGAGTGTCGGGCTGATTCTGGATCTTTACCATGCCCAGCTTTTGACCGGCGACGCAGCCGGGGTACTGGCGCAGTTTTACGACAGGACCGTCCATGTACAAATCGCCGACAACCCGGGGCGTCACGAGCCGGGCACCGGGAGCATGGACTTTGCCGCCTTGTTCGCGGCGCTGGAGCAGCGTGGCTACCGAGGATGGATCGGCTGTGAATACCGCCCATCCGGCACCACGGTTGAAAGCCTTGAGTGGCTTAAGCCGCTGCGGGCCCAGGTGTTGAAACCCTAGGGGTTATTGTGCGGCAGGCAGCAGGAAGCGGGCGATCACCGGCAGGTGGTTGGAAATACGCAACGTATCGTCTTGGCGCACCTTCGCTTCCACGCGTTTGATCCGCGAGCTGTAGAACAGGTAATCCAGGGTGCGATCCGGGCCATCAAGGCTTGGGTCGTTGGGGAAGTGCGTCAGCCATTTCTCACGGTCGATGCCACTGGATTGGCTGTTGCTGGGGATCATCGGGTATTTGTCCCACAGCAGATGCAACTCACTGTCCGGCGAGTACTGGCCACGCTTGCCCGCGTCCAGGCGCAGGAACTGGCCCAGTGGCAGCAGGTTGAAATCCCCGCCAATCAACCAGGGCGTGCCGCGACCTTCAAGTTTATCCAGCAGCTTTACCGTGCTTGCCACTTGCTCCTGCACCGCGCTGCGCCCTGGTGCGCCGCCGTCCAGGCGGGTGTTGAGCACCGCCAGTTGGCCGCCATCGCTCAAGGGCAGATATGTCAGCAGCAGAGCTGGCTTGGGTTGGAACTGGCGGCTGATGACGTTGGCATCGGCGGTCGGCAGTTGCAGGCGCTCGGCGTGCTCGATCTGGTAGCGGCTGAGTGTCGCCAGCTTGCGCCCGACGCTGCCGAAGATATGCAGGCTGGGCACAAAGTCGGCTTTCCAGTCGAAGGCCTGGGCGCTGCACGGGTAGAGGTCGACCAGACGCTCCTGCAACAGCGCAAGCTGGTCCTGATAGTGGGACGGTTTGGCGCCTTCGTCGAGCTCCTGCAACAGCAGGATGTCGGGTTGTTCGTCGCGGATCACCCGGGCCACTTCGTCGAGGCTGAAGGCCATGTCTTCGACGGTCGGGCGATCGTCCGGGCCGCTGCCGTCCGGGGTGTCGTACCAGAACACGTAGTTCTTTCCGGCCAGGTATTGCACATTCCAGGTCATGACCTTGAGCGCCTGCCCCGGCAGCAGCGTCGGCGCACGGGGCGCCACGCAGCTGACGGGCAGGGTTTCTTTGTCGGCAGGGCGCCAGGTCAGGCTGTAGATCAGCGCGGCCAGCAGGCCGGCGATGATCAACAGGCTCAACAGGGTGATGCGCAATAAACGGGTCATCGGCTCGGCTTATATGCGTGTCAGAAGAGGCACGGAGCATATCACCGCGCGTCGGCGTCGCCACCGATCAACATGAATAAACGGAACAGCACCACGCTGGTAAACAACTGCAGGAAGCTGTGCGCACTGTCCATCAACAGCCCCAGCAGCGGCGCGGGCTCGGGATACGCCGCCACGCTGGCACCCTTGAGCAGCCACAACGGCGTCATCACGCACAGCAGGCACACCAGGATTCGCCAGAAATGCCCGCGGGTCAGGCGAAAACTCTCCTTCATCGCCTCCAGGGCCGGCATACCGCGCAGCACCAGCAGGTATTCGGCAAACGCCAACACCACCATCAGCCACAAGCCCGGCAGGAAATACAGCGACAGGCCCAGCAATATCAACAACGTGCTCATGGCCGTCAGCAGGGCGAAGCGCGGCCACAGGCTCAATGCCATGGCCCATACATCCTTGGTGCGTGGTGACTCGCCACGGGTGCGGGCGTCGAGAAACAGGATCAGGGCGCCGGTGTACAGCGGGTACACCAATAAACCCACGACCACGCTGTAGCCGGGAAACGCATCCGGGCCCAGCGTGTGGTCCAGTATTTGTTGCAGCAGGGCTTCAAGGATCACCAACGGCAGGCACAACTGCACGATGGCGCCCAGGTTGCGCTGGGTAAAACGCAAGGAGTCGCGCAAAACGTCTAACGGATTCATCAGGGTCATCACAGGCCTGGAAGCAGAGGGCCACACTTTAACCGATCAGGGTCCAAAGGGGCGCAAACGTAAACCTTGAGTAAAGACCATTGAAACAACTCGTAACATCCCCATAACTGGAAGGCACCCGGCCTGATCACAGGCGGGACCGGAATTTTTTATCGGCAATCTAACGAGGTCGCCATGAACAGCGAAGAGCAAACCCTGATCGATGGACTGTTTTCACGGTTGCAGCAAGCCGAAACGGACTCAGCCCCCCGCGACGCCCAGGCCGAAGCGCGGATCAAGGAGCACATGACTCGCCAACCCGCCGCCGGGTACTACATGACCCAGTCATTGCTGGTGCAGGAACATGCGCTCCAGGCTCTGGATGCGCAGAACAAGCAGCAGGCGCAACAGATCCAGCAATTGCAGGACGAACTGCAGCGGGCCAAGTCGGCGCAACCGGCGCCGGCCAGTGGTGGTGGGTTCCTGTCGAGCATCTTTGGCGGTAGCTCCCGCGAGCCACAGCCTGCGCCGAACAACTCCGGTGGCGGCTGGCGTGAGCCGGCGCGGCCGTCGTTCAACCAGCCAGCACCGCAGCAAAACTATCAACCGCCGCAAGCACCGGCTGGCGCACCCGTGGGCAGCGGCTTCCTCGGCGGTGCCATGAAGACCGCTGCCGGTGTGGCCGGTGGTGTGTTGCTCGCCGAAGGTATCAGCAGCCTGTTCCATCACAACTCGCAACCACAGGTGGTGGAAGAAATCATCGAACAACCGGCACCGGCCAGCGACCAGGGTGACTGGGGCAACGATGACCAGAAGTTTGCCGGCAATGACAGTTGGGGCAGCAACAATGCCGACAGCTTCGCTGACAGCGATTATTCCGACGATTCCTCTTCCTTTGGCGACGACGATTCTTTCGTCTGACACCTCTTGGCCCGGGGCGCCACGGCGCTCCGGTCTGATTTTTTCCCGGAAACGCTCCCTTGGCTGGCATACTGGCGCCCTTTCCGGGCGCTGGCGCCTGGCTGTCCATGAGGAAGTGCGGTGAAGAAAATTGCAGTGTTCGCCGATGTACAAAACCTCTACTACACCGTGCGCCAAGCCTATGGCTGCCACTTCAACTACGCCGCCCTGTGGGCTGACATCAGCGCTCGCGGGCAGATTGTCGAGGCCTATGCCTATGCCATTGATCGCGGCGACAGCAAGCAGCAGCAATTCCAGCAGATCCTGCGCAACCTGGGCTTTACGGTAAAACTCAAGCCGTATATCCAGCGCAGCGATGGCTCGGCCAAGGGCGACTGGGACGTGGGCATCACCCTCGACATCATGGACGCCGCCGACCATGTCGACGAAATCGTACTGGCTTCCGGTGACGGCGACTTCGACATGCTGCTCGAACGCATCATCCAAAAGCATGGCGTGCGGGCCGTGGCCTACGGCGTGCCGGGGCTGACGGCCAACTCATTGATACGCGCCGCCAGCCACTACGTGCCGATCGAAGGCGCGTTGTTGCTCAAATAGAAATAGATTGTTGAATGGAGTTGGAGCAGGTTTGGAACGTATAGCGGTCATCGACTTTGAAACCACCGGCATCACCCCCAGCAGCCAATGCCGGGCCACGGAGATTGGCGTGGTCATCCTCGAGCGCGGTCAAATCGTGGACCGCTACCAGAGCCTGATGAACGCCGGTGTGCGCGTACCGGCCTTTATCGAACAGCTCACCGGCATCAGCAACGCCATGCTGCGCGGTGCGCCACCGGCTGAGCGAGTGATGAACGAGGTCAATGAGTTCGTCGGCACCACGCCCTTGATGGCGCACAACGCCGCCTTCGACCAGAAGTTCTGGGACTATGAGCTCGGCCTGATCCGCCGCACCCGCCTGCAGAAATTCGCCTGCTCCCTGCTGCTGGCCCGCCGCCTGATGCCGGCTGCGCCCAACCACAAGCTCGGCACCCTCAACGCCTACGCCAAACTGCCCCACACCGGCCAGGCTCACCGGGCGCTGGCGGATGCGGAAATGGCCGCCAACCTCACGGCCCACCTGGCCCAGCAACTGCGCCAGACCCACGGCCTGCGCGAACTGTCCCATGACCTGTTATGCACCTTGCAGAAAGTGCCTGCCGCCAAAATCAATGAGCACCTGAAAAAGCATCGCGGGTTCTAAACCAGCCACCCTCTCAAGCACACCAAAGATCCAAATGTGGGAGGGGGCTTGCTCCCGATAGCAGTGTGTCAGCTAAAAATAAGCTGGCTGATACACCGCCATCGGGAGCAAGCCCCCTCCCACATTTAGTGATGCGGCGCCTATCGAGGCTGTGTGCACGCCAACGCCTGGTCCACCACTCCCTTCGCCATCTCCACCAAATGCATCACCGCCCGCTGCGGCGTCTTCATCACCTCTCCCGAGGCATGTGCCGTCTCCACCGCGCAATGCAACAAATCCGCCGCATGAGCCAGGGCGTCTTCGAAGCTCAGGTTGTCATTCAGGATAAAAATCGGCGCACCCGGGGCGGATGCCTTGAGGTAGTAGTCGATGGCACGACGGTGGAGCAGGGCGTCTTCGCTGAGGAAGTCGGTTTTGGACTTGGGTGGGTCGGGGGTGACTTTTTTGGCCATGGTGAAGCTTCTCCGTCAGGTAAGAAGCTGCAACCGTTCGCTTGCACACGAATTAGGGTGGCAGCAGTACGCAGGTGTGCAAGACCGAGACGGAGTCCGGTAGATCCGAAGATCTCCCGCGTACAGCTGCCATAACGCATAACGCGTGGACTAAAACCAGGCGTTGGGAGCTAGGGCTGTTGCGTATTACCGTCGTCGGACTTGCACGTCCGTTCACCGAACATTCGATGAAGCAGCGAGACTAGCTACTTGATGCGACGGAAACAAGGCCGTGGGATTCTCTAGGAAACGTCCCGCAAATGAAAGGGATTGGTCTTGCTGGCCACTGAAACACTGGGGTTTTGAGGTCTCTTTCACCTGGGCGCTGAATGGTCGGTAGGCCAAATCCGGCTATGATCTAGGACCTTTCTGGTTTTCCTCTTTACTCATCCATCGAGTTTTACTGCGGCCTACCATCCTGTGTGTCATTCACGCACAGGGACAAAGAACATGCAGGAAAGCGACCTTCATACAGCGATCGTGCGAAGCAAGTTGGAGCTCGAATCAAATGGCATTGATCTGGGTTCCAGTTCAAGCATGGCGTTTCATGTGGGGAACACGATGACAAGCTGCCCGGCAGTCATAGCGTTGCCGAGTTCGCCAGGTTGGAGTCATGGCCCTCATTACCAGTTACTCAAGCCGATTCACGCTGACCCCGCTGTGCCCGATACGACGTTTGATGAACTCTGGAAATGTACACAGCAATACTACGGCCTCACGGCAGCAACGGTGATCACTGGTGCGGCGGGTATACCGATAAGCAAAATTGCGGTGGGTGCTTGGGTTCACGTCGGCTCCAGCAAAACCACGAACCTGGCTAGCCTGATCGGAATGCGCTTTTTCCCTCGTACGTTGATCAAGCAACCCTCCATGGCCAGAATGGCAAAGGCAACGTTTGGCACGGTCCGGGTATTTGGCATCATCGGGCGAGGCATCCCCTTCGTCGCTGCCGGGCTTGCAGTCTTTGACCTAGTCAGTATTGGTAAGTGTGCCTATGAGGCGAGAAATGGAAGGTAGCCTGACCAGAGCCGACATCAGCAAAAAAGTGATCCAGCTATTCGTCGATATCATCGGTTTTATCGACCGAAGCGAAGTGACGGAGCAAACCGATTTCATCCATGACTTCGACATCATTGATGACGACCTGACCTGCTTTGTCATGCAGATCAAGTGGCAGTTCAAGTTGCAAGCGACGCAGGAGGATTGGGAACACATCACTACGATTGAGCAGGTAGTCGATTTGATTGTTCAGCGTTCGACTCTTCGGTGAGGCCACTGACGCCATCGCAGGCAAGCCAGCTCCCACAGTTGGCAGTACGCGATCCCTGTGGGAGCCGGGCTTGCCCGCGATGGCGATCGCTCAGCCACCATTTTTCCCATTGGCTTCCAACTGCCCCAACGGCACCCGCCGTTCTATGGCGCTGGACAAAATAATCGAGGTCTTGCTGAACCCGAACTTCGCCACTCGATTAATCAGGTCTTCCAGCTGCGGCATGGTGCCTACCGCCGCTTGCATGATCACGCACGGGTCGCCCGTGACCCGGTGGCATTCGGTCAGTTCGGGAATTTGCGCCAGGGCGTCGTACACCTTCTGGCTGCCGTGATTGGTCAGCCGCAGTTCAATTACGCACTGAATCGGCAAACCGACTTTGGATAGATCCACTTTGGCCTGGTACCCGGTGATCACTCCGCTGGCCTCAAGCTTGGCCACGCGTTCGGCCACGGCGGGGGCGGAGAGGTTCACGGTGCGCGCCAGTTGCGCGTAGGAAGCACGGCCATCTTCAAGCAGGGCGCTGAGCAGCATTCGGTCGTATTTGTCCATGGTAAGGCTCCGGTGGCGCGTGGCTTTCGAAAGCACGGGTTATAGCCCTCATAACCATGGTTTGAAAAGTGTATGGGCGGTTTAAACAGGTTTTGTAACTTAAGTTTATCCACCTTCGTTTCTAGAATAAGTCTCCCTTTTCCTGCCATTAGAGCCGCCCAATGCCTGGCCCACGTCGCTTTCCCTTACCGTTGATCGCCGCCTTTTTTGCGTTGTATGTGATCTGGGGTTCCACTTACCTGGTGATCCGCATCGGCGTGGAGTACTGGCCGCCGCTGTTGCTGGCGGGGATTCGGTTTTGCACGGCGGGTGTGTTGATGTATGGCTTCCTCAGGTGGCGCGGGGTGCCGGCGCCAACCTGGCCGCAGTGGAAGGCCGCCGGGATGATCGGCATTTTGTTGCTCACCGTGGGCAATGGTGGTGTCAGCGTGGCCGAACATATGGGCGTGTCGTCCGGTGTGGCGGCATTGGCCGTGGCGACCGTGCCGTTGTTTACCCTGCTGTGCGGGTTTTTCTGGGGCGCGCGTAATACGCGGCTGGAATGGGCCGGGGTGATCCTGGGCATCATCGGCATCGCCATGCTCAATATGGGCAGTACCTTGCAATCAAGCCCATCGGGTGCAGTTTTGCTGTTGGTTGCGGCGGCCTCCTGGGCTTTCGGCTCGGTGTGGAGCCGCCACCTGCCACTGCCCCAGGGCGCCATGGCCAGTGCCGCAGAAATGCTCGTGGCCGGCGTGGCGCTGCTGATTGTCAGCGCGCTGTCGGGCGAGCACCTGCAGGCCATGCCGCCGCTGGAAGGCTGGCTGGCCCTGGCCTACTTGACGGTATTCGGTTCGATCATCGCCTTTAACGCCTACATGTATCTGCTCAAGCATGTGCGTCCGGCAGCGGCGACCAGCTATGCCTACGTGAACCCGGCTGTGGCGGTGTTGCTGGGGATTGTATTCGTCGGTGAGACCATCGGCCTGGAAGAAGCCTTGGCGATGCTGGTGATCATCAGCGCCGTGTTGCTGATCAGCCTGCCCCAGTGGCGCAAGCCCAAGCCGGAAATAAGGTAAACTGCCGCGCATTACGCCCTTGCGCTGAATTTTTCCTACGGTAACTACATGACTTTCGCCACCCTTGGCCTGATCGAACCCTTGCTGCGCGCCCTTGAGACGCTTGGCTACCAGACCCCGACGCCGGTGCAGGCGCAAGCCATTCCGGCGGTGCTGGCCGGTCGCGACCTGATGGCCGCGGCCCAGACCGGCACCGGCAAGACCGCAGGTTTCGCCTTGCCGCTGCTGCAACTGCTGACCATGGAAGGGCCGAAAGTCGCCGCCAACTCGGCGCGTGCGCTGATCCTGTGCCCGACTCGCGAACTGGCCGAGCAGGTTCACGCCAGCGTCGCTGAATATGCCCAGCACCTGCCGCTGACCACCTACGCGGTGTACGGCGGGGTAAGCATCAACCCGCAGATGATGAAGCTGCGCAAAGGCGTCGACATTCTGGTCGCCACCCCTGGCCGCCTGATCGACCTGTTCCGCCAGAACGCGCTGAAGCTCAACCAGCTGCAAACCCTGGTGCTGGATGAAGCCGACCGTATGCTCGACCTGGGCTTCTCCGAAGAGCTTGCCAACATTTATCGCATGTTGCCGAAAAAGCGCCAGACACTGCTTTTTTCCGCGACCTTCTCCGATGACATCCGCCTGCTGGCCGGGCAGATGCTCAACGACCCGCTGAGCATCGAAGTCAGCCCGCGCAACGTCGCTGCCAACACCGTCAAGCAGTGGGTGGTGCCGGTGGACAAGAAGCGCAAGCCGGAACTGTTTGTGCACCTGATGCGCAAGGGCCGTTGGAAGCAGGTATTGGTATTCGCCAAGACCCGCAACGGCGTGGACGCCCTGGTGGACAAGTTGCAGGGCCTGGGCATCAACGCCGACGGCATCCATGGCGACAAGCCCCAGGCTACCCGCCAACGCGCACTGGACCGCTTCAAGACCAGCGAGGTGCAAATCCTGGTGGCCACTGATGTGGCGGCCCGTGGCCTGGATATCGAAGACCTGCCACTGGTGGTCAACTTTGACCTGCCGATCGTGGCCGAAGACTACATCCACCGTATCGGCCGTACCGGGCGTGCGGGCAACACTGGGGAGGCGATTTCCCTGGTGTGCGCTGATGAGGTGAACATGCTCTCGGCGATCGAGATGCTGACCCGCCAGACCCTTACCCGCAAAATGGAAGCGGATTTCGAGCCGGAGCATCGTGTACCGGATACCGATGCCAGCGGGCAGGTGGTGAAGAAGCCGAAAAAACCGAAGAAACCTAAAACGTCCGGTGGTGGCGGCAAGCGCAACCTGGGCAAGTGGGTGGACAGTGGTGACGTGGCGCCGGCTGAGCCGTCGATCAAGCCGGTGCGCAAGGTGCCGGTTTTCAATACCGGGCCGCGTAAGAAGAAGTGATTTTGCGCTGTGGCTGATGGCCTCATCGCAGGCAAGCCAGCTCCCACCTTTAAATTGTGAATACAGTCAAAGGTGGGAGCTGGCTTGCCTGCGATGGCGGCCTTGAATCCAGCGCGGCTCTCAGCGATTAAGCCACTCCAACATCCCCAGCCCAGCCGCTCTGCCACTGGCAAAACACCCCGTCAGCAAATACCCACCAGTGGGCGCCTCCCAGTCCAGCATTTCCCCCGCACAAAACACTCCAGGCAATGGTTTGAGCATCAACCGCTCATCCAGCGCTTCAAACGGCACACCCCCCGCTGTGCTGATCGCCTCATCCATCGGCCGCGTCCTCACCAATGTCAGCGGCAACGCCTTGATATCCACTGCCAACTGCGCCGGATCGGTGAAGTGTTCAGCGGGCGTCAGCTCGCGCAGCAGGGCGGCTTTCACGCCATCCAACCCCAACTGACTGTGCAAATGCTTGCTCATCGACCGCGAACCCCGGGGCTTGGCCAATGCGGCCTGCACTTTGTCCAGCGGCTTGCTCGGCAGCAAATCGATATGCACCTTGGCCGCACCGCTGCGGTTGATCGCTTCGCGAATTGGCGCCGACAAGGCGTAAATCAAACTGCCTTCAATACCGGTGGCGGTTATCACGCATTCACCCAGCCGAGGCTTGTCATCCCCCAAGCCAATGGCGACGTTTTTCAACGGTGCGCCAGCGAATTTGCTGACCATCAACTCGCTCCACGCCGACACTTCGAACCCGCAGTTGCTCGGTTGCAGGCGCACATAGGGCAGGCCTTTGCCTTCAAACAGGTTAAGCCAGGCACCGTCAGAGCCCAGGCGTGACCAACTGCCGCCGCCCAAGGCAAGCAACACCGCGTCGCTGTGGACAACTTTGTCGCCGTCCGGGCTGTGGATAAGTAAATCGCCTTCGGCATTCCAACCGGTCCAACGATGCCGGGTGTGGATAACCACACCTTGATCCCGCAGGCGCTTGAGCCAGGCGCGCAACAGCGGTGCGGCTTTCATATCGGTAGGAAATACGCGGCCGGAGGTGCCGACAAAGGTCTGGATACCCAGGCCATGGATCCATTCGCACAACGCCTCGGCGCCAAAGCTGCGCAACAGCGGCGCCATGTGCGGGGCGCGTTCGGCATAGCGCGACAGGAACGCGGGGTAGGCTTCGGAGTGGGTGATGTTCATGCCGCCGACACCGGCCAGCAGGAACTTGCGCCCCACCGAAGGCATGCCGTCGTACAGGTCGACCCGCACGCCCGCTTGGCTCAAGACTTCGGCAGCCATCAGCCCGGCAGGGCCACCGCCGATAATGGAGACGTGGTGGGCAGAAGTCTGAGGCATGGGCAGGGCTACGGTGATGTGAATAGGCCGAGCATTCTACCCGACCACGACGCCGCTGCCTGATCAAAAAACGTACACTTTCCTACAGGCCATGCGGCCACTCGCGTGCAGCCGCTTACGCTCAAGTTATCCACAGGCCGTTCCACAGGCATTGTGGGTAACGCCCATAGTTCAATGACAGCCTGATGACGTCCACACCCGTTGCGCGCTGTGATGCAGGATGCCGTGACGACGGGCGAGGGCGGGGCGGTCTTTGCTGTAACCGCCGCCGATCACGCCCATCACCGGTATGTCGCGGCCCAGGCAGTGGCGCATCACGCTCTCATCGCGGGCGGCGACGCCTGCGTCTGTCAGCTTGAGGTAACCGAGGGCGTCGTCCTTGTGTACATCCACGCCAGCGTCGTACAGCACCAGGTCGGGCTGGTAGAGCGGCAGCAAATAGTTGAGCGCGTCATCCACTACCTTGAGGTAGTCGGCATCGCCCATGCCCATGGGCAGCGGGATGTCCCAGTCGCTTTGGGCCTTGCGTGCCGGGAAGTTCTTTTCGCAGTGCAGCGACACGGTGATGGCCTCCGGTGTGTCGTGGAGGATGCGTGCAGTGCCATCGCCCTGGTGCACGTCGCAATCGAAGATCAGCACGCGATTGACCCGGCCGCTGGCCAGCAGATAGCGGCTGATCACTGCCAGGTCGTTGAAAATGCAGAATCCCGCCGGATAATCGTAATGGGCATGGTGGGTACCACCGGCCAAATGGCAGGCCAGGCCATGTTCGAGGGCCTGTTCAGCCGCCAGTATCGAGCCACCCACCGCACGCACGGTGCGCCTCGCCAGGGCTTCGCTCCAGGGCAGGCCGAGGCGGCGCTGGTCTTCGCGAGACAGTTCGCCGCCCATGTAGCGTTCGATATACCCAGGTTCATGGGCCAGGGCCAGGATGTCTGCCGGGCACAGCTGCGGGCGCAGCAATTGGCTGTCCTGGGTCAGGCCACTGTCCACCAGGTGGTCACGCAACAGGCGAAACTTGTCCATGGGGAAGCGGTGGTCCGCCGGGAACTCAGGGCTGTAGTCTTCGTGGTAGATCAATGGCAAGGGCATGGGATTTTCTGACGGGAACCTGCGAAGGATCTTAACAGCGCTGTACACTCACGCACATGGCAAGGCAGGGGGACCCATGGAGCCGATACTGGAATTGGAAAGTGCACGGCTGGTGCTGCGTCAATGGCGCGACAGCGACCTGCCGGAATTTGCGCGCATGTGCGCTGACTCGCAGGTGATGCGCTACTTTCCGGCTAAATTGAGCCACTTGGAAAGCGCCGCGCTGATCGGCCGGATTCGCGGGCATTTCGCTGAATATGGCTTTGGTTTCTGGGCGTTGCAGCGCAAAGACACCGGTGAATTTATCGGCGTGACGGGCCTTGCGAATGTCAGCTTCGAAGCGGGCTTCACCCCGGCGGTGGAGATTGGTTGGCGCCTGGCCCGTGAGCATTGGGGCCTGGGCTATGCCAGTGAGGCGGCCTGGACCGCACTGCGCTGCGGCTTTGATCGCTTGCAGTTGGACGAAGTCGTCGCCTTTACCACCGAGGCCAATCTGCCGTCACAAAAAGTCATGCAGGCCATCGGTATGCATTACGATCCGCAGGCAGATTTCGAACACCCCAAAGTCGCAGCCGGTGACCCGCTGCGCCCGCATGTTTTGTACCGCATCACCCGCGCCCAATGGTTGGACACGCTGCACGGATAAGCAGCCCGGAATGCCCTATTGATTGTAGGAGTTGCTCTATGAGCCAAGTATTGGAAGATCTGGTGGACTTGCTGACCCTGGAGCCGATCGAGGAGAACCTCTTTCGCGGCCGCAGCCAGGACCTGGGCTTTCGCCAGTTGTTCGGCGGCCAGGTGCTGGGCCAGTCGTTGTCGGCGGCCAGCCAGACCGTAGAAGAAGCGCGGCATGTGCATTCCCTGCACGGTTATTTCTTGCGCCCTGGCGATGCCGCGTTGCCGGTGGTGTATTCGGTGGACCGCGTGCGCGATGGCGGCAGCTTCAGCACGCGCCGTGTCACCGCGATTCAAAAGGGCCATCCGATCTTTACCTGTACCACCTCGTTCCAGTACGACGAAGCTGGCTTCGAGCACCAGACCACCATGCCGGTGGTGGTGGGCCCGGAGAATCTGCCGTCGGAGCTGGAGCTGACCCAACAGCGTGCGCACCTGATCCCCGAGCACATGCGCGACAAGCTGCTGTGCCCCAAGCCCATCGAAGTGCGCCCGGTCACCGAAAAAGACCCGTTCAACCCGCAGCCGTCCGACCCGGTCAAGTACGTGTGGTTTCGTGCCGACGGCGCCCTGGCGGATTCGCCGGCGCTGCATAAGTACTTGCTGGCCTACGCCTCGGACTTCGGCCTGTTGACCACCTCGTTGCTGCCCCACGGCAAGACCGTGTGGCAAAAAGACATGCAGGTGGCCAGCCTCGACCACGCGCTGTGGTTCCACGCTGACCTGCGTGCCGATGACTGGTTGCTGTACGCCATGGATAGCCCATGGGCCGGCAATTCCCGGGGTTTCTCCCGCGGCAGCGTGTACAACCGCGCCGGGCAACTGGTGGCATCGGTGACCCAGGAAGGCTTGATCCGCCATCGCAAGGACTGGGCATGAGCCTGTCAGACGTTAAACATTGGGTGTTCGACATGGACGGCACGCTGACGGTGGCAGTGCATGACTTTGCCGCCATTCGCGTGGCGTTGGAGATTGCGCCTGAGGACGACATCCTCACGCACCTGGCTGCATTGCCGGCGGATGTCGCGGCAGCCAAACATGCCTGGCTGCTGGAGCATGAGCGCGAGTTGGCGCTGGGGTCGGTCGCGGCCGAAGGTGCCGTTGAGTTGGTAAGGGAATTGGCCGGGCGTGGTTATCGCCTGGGCATCCTGACCCGTAATGCGCGGGAATTGGCCCATATCACTCTGCAAGCGATTGGCTTGGCGGACTGCTTTGCCATTGAGGATGTGCTGGGGCGTGATGACGCGCCGCACAAGCCTGATCCGGGGGGGCTGTTGAAACTGGCGGCGGCGTGGGGGGTAGCGCCGAGCGAGATGGTGATGGTCGGGGATTATCGCTTTGACCTGGATTGTGGCCGGGCGGCGGGGGCCAGGACGGTGTTGGTGAACTTGCCGGATAACCCGTGGCCGGAGTTGGCGGATTGGCATGCCGAGGATTGTGCGGCGCTGCGCCGAATGATCTAACCCAGGCGACGGAGATCAAATGTGGGAGGGGGCTTGCTCCCGATTGCAGTGTGTCAGCCAGCCTATGTTTAGCTGGCACACCGCTATCGGGAGCAAGCCCCCTCCCACATTTTGATTGGGTTCCTTCAGGTGCTACTGGGCAAACAGCACCTTTTCTCCCTCTGGCGAGGTAAACATCTTATCCCCGTCATGCCCCACCCCTGGCACTTCCACCAGCTTGTGACTCAACTGCGGATGGCGCAGTTTGAGGTAGTCAAAGTAGTTGTGCCCACGAATCAGCCGATACGCACCCTGAGTTTCGGCCTCGCAGCTTTTATCCAGTGCCGGGTGGTTGGGGTCGGTGTCCTGCTGGCCCAACAGGTAAGTGATGTCGCGTGAGACGTAGGCTTTTTCCAGTTGCTGGGCGCCTCGGTCACCCACGTAATCGGGCAGCTTTTGCATGCCGTATTTCCAGTCGTTGAAGCTTGGGCAACTGGCCGTATCGAACGGCACCGGCCGCTGCGGGCTGAAGTAGGCGTAGGACGATGGGTTGGCCACCACGTACCGCAGGCTGATGCCTTCGCTGTGCAGCAATGGGTGGTCATGGCCGGTGAGGGCGAAGCGTTGGACGACCTGGCCGCCACCGGAATGCCCGGCGATCACGATTTCCTTCAGCGCCGGGAACAGCTTGCGGTTGCCCAGGTGCTTGATGATCTGGTCCAGAGCGCCATAAGAACTGACCTGCCCAGGCGCGGTGGAAGCTTCGCCAGCCATCCAGTCGTTGCCCTTCCAACGCAATACCTGATTGCCCAGATGGTTACGCTTCACGTCCGATTGATTCAGAAACTGCGGCGCGATCACCAGCGTAGTGCCGCCGACCCCGGCATGGGTGGCGGCGTCGATACCGCTTTGCAGATAGGTCTGCGCATTGCGCAGGCGGCCGTGCACGATGATCAGCGCACGCGTGACCTTGGGCAGCGGCTGGCGCCAGTCCTGGCTTACGCCAAGGCTGAGGTCGCCGGCCTCCAGATGAAAGCGATCGGGGCTGACCACCTTGACGCCGTGTTCAGCCGCCAGGGTGCAGCAGGACACGAACACACCCAGCAGCACCCCCAATCGTTTGATCATTTAGAGACTCTTGGCCGCGAAGGTATCGCATTGAGTGATCTGGCCCTGTGCGAAGCCGGTCTTGAACCAGCGTACCCGTTGCGCGGAGGTGCCGTGGGTAAACGAGTCCGGCACCACGCGCCCTTGGCCCTGTTGCTGCAAGCGGTCATCGCCAATGGCGTTGGCGGCATTCAGGGCTTCTTCGATATCGCCGGGCTCCAGCCAGTTCAGGCGTTTTTGCGCCCGATTGGCCCACACCCCGGCAAAGCAGTCGGCTTGCAGCTCCTGGCGTACCAGCAGGCCGCCATCGCCTTCCATCTGCCGACCCTGTTGGCGCGCCGCCTGGATCTTGGACGAGATGCCGAGCAGGGTTTGCACGTGATGCCCGACTTCGTGGGCGATCACGTAGGCCTGGGCGAAATCGCCGGCGGCCTGGAAGCGTTGCGACATTTCCCGGAAGAAATCCAGGTCCAGGTAGACCTGCTGGTCAGCCGGGCAATAGAACGGGCCGCTGGCCGAGGTGGCGCCACCGCAGGCGGAGTTCACCCGGCCACGGAACAGCACCAGCTTGGGGTTCTTGTAGGCCAGGCCGTTTTCCTGGAACACCTGGCCCCAGGTGTCTTCGGTATCACCCAACACCGCCCGCACAAAGTCGGCGTGCTCATCATTGGCCGGTGGCGCCTGGCGCGATTGCGAACTCACCGACGGCGCCTGTTCCATCTGGCCGGTCAACTGGCCAAGGATCTGCATCGGGTCCTGGCCGGTCAGCCAACCAATACCTACGACCAGCACAATGGCCGTCAGGCTCAGGCCCTTGCCGCCGCCAAAGCGCATACCGCCACCGCCGCCGCCACTGTCATCGCGGGCATCCACCACGTTGTCGCTGCGTCGGCCTTTTTTCCATAGCATGGGAGCATTCCTCTGTGTGCTAACCGTGATTGATTATGGTCGGTATTAACGGCAATAGCCTTCGCCGGTGGTCACGATCAGGCAGTCTTTTTTATCCGCCAGCCATTTCAGGCCGGTGGCGGCGCCGTCTCCGGCGCGCAACAGCTGCGGGCCGTCGGGGCGGGTGAAGGCGATGCCATCTTCGTTCGCTTCACCTTTGAAGGTGCCGGAACTGTCGGCGTCGAGGCCGTATTGCATGGTCAGAAGGTAGTGGCCGCGGCCGATGCTGTCGTCCTTGGCGATGGTCAGGTGCAAGCCTTCGACGCCGATCCATTTGCCGACCCATTGATCGGTGGGCGGCGTTTGCGGCACCAGGGTCGCCTGTACAGACGGCGGCGCGGGCTTGGGGGCTTCCTTGGCTTTATCGCAGGCGGTAAGCAGGGCGAGGGCAGACAGAACAAACAGGATTTTTTTCATAGCGGCAAGGCCTTGATTAAAAAGTGTGCAACGCCTGGGCGAGCGTGCAGGGTTGGACTCGATTCCAGTGATTTAGTGCGCTGTTCGCCCGCTGTTTGGTTATGCTCTTGGAGCAGGCGCTGGCCCGGCTGCTAGATTACCGGGTTGAGTACCATCGCGTTCAGCCCGCCAGCAAGAGAATTCCATGACTGTCAGTACCCCCCTCTCAGGCGTCAACCATCCCTTCAAAGGCATCCTGCTGATTGTGGTGGCGACGTTCCTGTTCTCCAGCCACGACGCCTTGTCCAAATACCTGGCCGGGTTCTACCCCATTGTGATGGTGGTGTGGGCGCGCTACCTGGTGCACACCCTGCTGATGGCCGGGATCTTCCTGCCGCAATCAGGCTTGCGCGTGCTGCGCAGCAAGCGCCCGGGTATGCAGGTGGTACGTGCCTTGTGCCTGTTGGGCACCAGCCTGTTTTTCACCGCCGCATTGCACTACATCCCATTGGCCGAGGCCACGGCGGTGAACTTCCTCGCGCCGATCCTGGTGACAGCGCTGTCGGTGCCGCTGTTGGGCGAACATGTGACACGCGGCCAGTGGCTGGCGGTGATCTGCGGCTTTATCGGGGTGTTGGTAATCATCCATCCCGGAGGCGAACTGTTCACGCCGGCGGTGCTGTTGCCGTTGTGTTCGGCGACGTTCTTCTGTTTTTACCAACTGTTGACGCGCATCCTCAGTAAGTTCGATACGCCGACCACCAGCAACTTCTTCGCCGGGCTGTGCAATACCCTGGTCATGAGCGCCATGGTGCCGTTCTTCTGGCAGGTGCCGAGCCTGTGGCATGGCGTGCTGATGCTGGCACTGGGGACCTGCGGGATGACGGCACACCTGATGCTCACCCAGGCGTTCCGCTTTGCGGCGCCGGCCTTGCTGGCGCCGTTTGGCTATTGCCAGATTGTGTTTGCGGGGTTGTTGGGCTGGCTGGTGTTCAGCCATACCCCCGATACAACCACGGTGGTCGGTATCGGGGTGATCTGCATGAGCGGGTTGGCCGCTGCCTGGCAGCAGCGGCGCAGGTAGGTCAAAGGTCGACGGTAGGAATCTTGCGCGGTGCCATGAAGTACATCCAGGTCAGCGCAATGAAGTACATCGCCGGGATCAGGGTGAATAACACTGTGTAGTTGTTGTTGGTCACCGTGAGGATATGGCCGACGATCTGGGTCATGAACATGCCGCCGATGGCCGCGCACATGCCGCCGAAGCCGAACACCGTGCTCATCATGTGCTTGGGCGTGTAGTCCATCACCAGGCTCCAGATGTTGGCGGTCCAGGCCTGGTGGGCGCCGATGGCCAGGGAGATGGCGAACACCGCGACCCACAGCTGGCTGGAGCCGGCCGCCATGATCACACCGACGATGCAGCAGGCGAACAGCAGCATCGACAAGAGCCGCGCCTTGATCGAGTTCATCCCGCGGCCGATCAGGAATGACGACAGAATCCCGCCTCCCACGCTGCCGAAGTCGGCGGTCAGGTAAATGATGATCAGCGGAATGCCCATCTGCGTCACGTTGATGCCCAGGTTGTATTGCTGGTTCAAAAACGGCGGCAGCCAGTACAGGTAGAACCAGAACACCGGCGCAGTCAGCGCGTAGGCGATGGCGAAGGCCCAGGTGCCACGCATACGCAGGATGCGGCTGAACGGCACGCGGGGCTGTTCGGGCTCGACTTCCTGTTGCACGTAGTCCAGTTCCGATTGTTTAACGCTTGGGTGGTCTTCCGGGTTGTAGTACTTCAACCCCCAGAACACCAGCCAGATCGCACCGAGTGCCGACATGCACAGGAACGCCGCCTGCCAGCCCCACACGTGCAGGATCAACGGCAGCAGCATCGGCGTCATCATCGCGCCGACGTTGGTGCCGGCGTTGAAGATGCCGGTGGCCACCGCACGTTCACCCGCCGGGAACCACAAACGTGTGGTCTTGACGCAGGCGGGGTAGTTGGCGGCTTCGGTCAGGCCGAGGATAAACCGGCAGACCATAAAGCCCACCGCCGAAGTGGCCAGACCGTGGGCGCCGGTGGCCAGGCTCCACAGCAGCACGGCGCAAAAGAACACGCGCTTGACGCCTACGCGGTCGATCAGGCGACCTTGCAGCACAAAGCCGATGGCGTAGCCGACCTGGAACCAGAAGTTGATGTTGGCGTAGTCCATCGCCGTCCAGCTCATTTCTTTGGCCAGGATCGGTTGCATCACGCCCAGGGCGGCGCGGTCGATGTAATTCAGGGTGGTGGCAAAAAACACCAGGGCCAGCATGCCCCAGCGCGTTTTACCCACGGCCAGGGCACCGCGGATCTTGTCGCCGATGCCGGCGTGCGGGTTGCCCGGGCGCGTGGCCAGGGCTGGATTTTGCAGAGGCATGAGGTCGTACCCGTTTTTTTGAAATTCTTATGGTGTGTTCTGGGTCTTTGTTACGTGAACGAATTGCCCGGTCGATGGTGCGCAGTGGTTAAAAAGTCGTCAATTCGCCAAACGGGCATAGTGTTCGATAATCGCACCAAAAACTAACCGGTTCGTACATTTTAATTGCTGCCTGTAGGCTGGGAGCGAATAATTTGCCACAAACAACAATTGCCGGGAGTCTTCCATGCAACGTTCTATTGCCACTGTGTCCTTGAGCGGCACCCTGCCGGAAAAGCTTGAGGCTATTGCCGCCGCCGGGTTTGATGGGGTGGAAATCTTCGAGAACGATTTGTTGTATTACGACGGCAGCCCCCGGGAAGTCAGGCAGATGTGCGCCGACCTGGGCATTGCCATCACCTTGTTCCAACCGTTTCGCGACTTCGAAGGATGCCGCCGCGACCGCCTGGCGCGCAACCTGGAGCGCGCCGAGCGCAAGTTTGACTTGATGCAAGAGCTGGGAACCGACCTGGTATTGGTGTGCAGTAATGCCTCGGCCGACAGCGTGGGCGACGAACGTATTCTGCTCGATGACTTGAGCCTGCTGGCCGAACACGCGGGCAAGCGCGGCCTGCGCATCGGCTATGAAGCATTGGCCTGGGGCAAGCATGTGAACACCTGGCAGCAGGTGTGGAACCTGGTGCGCCAGATCGATCACCCAAGCCTGGGCGTGTTGCTCGACAGCTTCCACACCTTGTCGCTCAAGGGCGACCCCAGCGCCATTGCGCAGATCCCCGGCGACAAGATTTTCTTTGTGCAAATGGCCGACGCGCCGATCCTGGCCATGGATGTGCTGGAGTGGAGCCGGCATTTCCGCTGCTTCCCGGGGCAGGGCGAGTTCGACCTGGCGGGCTTTCTTGCTCCAATCATCCAGAGTGGCTACACCGGGCCGTTGTCCCTGGAAATTTTCAACGACGGTTTCCGCGCCGCGCCGACTCGGGCGAATGCGGCGGATGGCTTGCGGTCACTGTTATACCTGGAAGAAAAAACCCGCCAACGCCTGGCTGAACAAGCCCCCGCTGCGCCCGTGGACATCCTGTTTGAAACCCCGGCGGCCAGCGAATATGACGGTATCGAGTTTCTTGAATTTGCCGTGGATGAAAGCCTCGGCGCCAAACTGACCCACTGGCTGGAGCGCCTGGGTTTCGCCAAGGCCGGTCAGCATCGCTCGAAGAATGTGAGCCTGTTGCGCCAGGGTGACATCAACCTGATCCTCAACTGCGAACCCTATTCTTTCGCCCACAACTTTTTCGAGGCCCATGGCCCATCGCTGTGCGCCACCGCGATTCGGGTCAAAGACAGCGCCAAGGCCCTGGAGCGGGCGGTGGCCTACAAGGGCCAGCCTTATCGCGGCCTGGTCGGCCCCAACGAGCTGGAATTGGCCGCGGTGCGTGCGCCGGACGGCAGCCTGATCTACCTGGTGGACCCCAGCGAAGGCGGGCTGTACGACACCGATTTCAACCTGCAAGTGGCCACACCCGCCAGCGGTGGCTTGTTGCGCATCGATCATATGGCCATGGCGCTGCCGGCGGACAGCCTAGATAGTTGGGTGCTGTTCTACAAAAGCCTGCTGGATTTCGAAGCCGATGACGAAGTGGTGCTGCCCGACCCCTACGGCTTGGTGAAGAGCCGTGCGTTGCGCAGCCGTTGCAGTTCGATTCGCCTGCCGCTGAACATCTCCGAAAACCGCAATACGGCGATTTCCCACGCGCTTTCCAGCTATCGCGGTTCGGGCGTGCACCATATTGCCTTCGATTGTGCGGATATTTTCGCCGAGGTGCGCCGGGCCAAAGAGGCCGGCGTGCCGTTGTTGGATATTCCACTCAACTATTACGACGACCTGGCGGCGCGCTTCGATTTCGACGATGAGTTCCTCAGTGAGCTGGCGTATTACAACGTGCTGTACGACCGCGACGCCCAGGGCGGTGAGTTGTTTCATGTGTACACCGAGGCGTTCGAAGGGCGGTTTTTCTTCGAGATCATCCAGCGCAAGAACGGCTATGCCGGCTACGGCGCGGCCAACGTAGCGGTGCGTCTGGCGGCGATGGCCAAGTCGCGCAGTGGGGCGGTACGCCAGGCCCGGCTATAACCGCAGGCAGGTGCTTCCTTCGGGAAGCGCCGCGGCCCATAATCAGCGCTTGCAAACAATGGCCGTGAGCGCACCATGACCCCGAGTCCCGATCTCCCCGCGGTAGCTGACGCACCGCGCAAGAGTCGCAAGAACAATCCGGAAAAGACCCGCGAGAATATTCTCCAGGAAGCCATTGTCGAGTTTGTTCAACAGGGCCTGGCCGGCGCTCGCGTGGACGCCATCGCCGAGCGCATCCACACCTCCAAGCGCATGATCTATTACTACTTCGGCAGTAAAGAGCAGTTATACGTCGAGGTATTGGAGAAGCTCTACGGCGATATCCGCAACACTGAAACCCGCATGAACCTCACGGCCCTGGAGCCGCGTGAGGCGATTCGCCGGCTGGTGGAATTCACCTTCGATCACCATGACCAGAACGTGGATTTCGTGCGCATCGTCAGCATCGAAAATATCCACAACGCCGAGTACGTCAAACGCACCGAGACCATCAAGGCGATGAACAGCAAGATCCTCGAAGGGCTGGGCGAGACCTTGCGCCGTGGCGCCGAACTGGGGCTGTTTCGCGAAGGGCTGGAGCCGTTGGACGTGCACCTGTTGATCAACTCGTTCAGTTTTTACCGGGTCTCCAACCGGCATACCTTCAGCGAGATATTCCAGATCGAACTGTCGGACGAGGCGATCAAGCACCGGCACCGGGAGATGATCTGCGAGTCGGTGTTGCGCTACCTGCAAGCCTGAGTTCAGCGCAGGGCCAATGTGGGAGGGGGCAAGTCGAATCGTCGCACCGCCCCTCCCACATTTGAACTCTGTTTCGGCAGTCAGCCATTCATGCTCTGGAAGTGCGCCAGCATCCTGTCTGCATCCGCCACTTCACCGCTGAACAACTCAAACGCCTTCACCGCCTGAAACACCGCCATGTTGCCGCCATCCAGGGTGCGGCAACCCAATGCGCGGGCGTCGCGCAGCAGTTCGGTTTCCAGCGGGAAATACACGATTTCCGCAACCCACAACCCTGCCCGCAACAACGCAGCGGGGACCGGTGTGCCGGGCAGCTTGGTCATGCCCATCGGCGTGGTATTGACTAAACCATCGGCCTCGGCCA
Organism: Pseudomonas sp. NCIMB 10586; assembly: GCF_023127895.1. Classification (NCBI taxonomy): domain Bacteria; kingdom Pseudomonadati; phylum Pseudomonadota; class Gammaproteobacteria; order Pseudomonadales; family Pseudomonadaceae; genus Pseudomonas; species Pseudomonas sp. NCIMB 10586. The sequence goes on along the minus strand of NZ_SPKQ01000006.1, from coordinate 74,490 downwards.
TCGCATTTTTCAGATCAGTGCCGACCTGGGCACGACCAGGGCCGAAGCGCTGCGCGAGGTTATCCACAAGGTCGCGGGCGCGGGAGGCGTCCACGTCGAAAATGCTCAAGTGCTCGACCCCCTCTGCCAGCAGCGCATGGGCCACCGCTGCGCCCGCGCCACCGGCGCCCATCTGCACCACGTGTCGGCGGGCAACGTCATGCAAGTTGCGGCGAAACCCTTCGGCGAAGCCCAGGCAATCGGTGTTGTGGCCGATCCGTTTACCGTCCTTGAACACCACGGTGTTGACTGCACCAATGCCCCGGGCCTCGTCGGACAAGTCATCAAGCAGGGGCAGGATCGCCTGCTTGCACGGGTAGGTAATGTTCAACCCGTTGAAGTGCATCAGCTCGGCGGCCCGCAGTAATTCCGGCAGGGCGTTGAGGTCCAGGCGCAGCGGCTCCAGGTCGATCAGGCGATACAGGTAGCGTAGGCCCTGGGCGTCACCCTCGTGTTCATGCAGGGCAGGTGTGCGGGAAGCCTGGATACCGGCGCCGATCAGGCCGGCGAGAATGCGCGGTTTCATCAGGCGCGTCCCTTGAGTGTCTGGCTGAAGTGCTCAAGCGCCAGGTGGTAGCCGTTGCTGCCAAACCCGGCCAGCACGGCCTTGGCGATGGGCGATACAAATGAATGCTGACGAAACGCTTCGCGCGCGTGCACGTTGGATAAATGCACTTCGATCACCGGCACTTCACTGGCCACCAGCGCATCGCGGATCGCGACCGAGGTGTGGGTCCAGGCCGCCGGGTTGATCACGATACCCGCACAACGGTTACGGGCGCCGTGGATCCAGTCGAGCAGTTCGCCTTCGTGGTTGGTCTGGCGAAACTCGATTTTCAGCCCGAGTTCAGTAGCGCTGCGACCACACAGGGCGGCGATGTCAGCCAGGGTTTCATGGCCATAAGTGGCCGGCTCGCGGGTGCCGAGCAGGTTGAGGTTGGGGCCGTTGAGCACCAGCACGATGGGCGGCATAGCGGGATCTCCACAGTTCTTATTGGTTATGTGGGTAAAATGTACTGGTTGGTTAGTTTGGTCAATTGATCGCAGCGGATCTGTGCGGTTATCGAACTGTTATCAACAACCTCTTACGGCCCGATCAGATTAGATATCAATTGAAAATCATTCTCGACAACGCTTAAGATGCCCGCCTGTTTCCTATACATTCCAGGGAGTCGGTTTGTCGGACGTGGATCTCAAGGGCCTGTTTCTCAAGCACGCCGATACCCTGCGCGGGTATCTGGCGCGCAAGGTACGGGACCCGCAATTGGCCGCAGACCTGGTGCAGGAGAGCTTCCTGCGGCTGGCGGAAAAACCGGCCGGTGAGCGCATCGACAACTCCCAGGGCTATCTCTATCGAACGGCAAGCAATCTGCTGATCGACCATATTCGTCAGGAAGCACGGCGCAAGACCGACACCGTGCCCCATGAGGCGCTGGCCGAGATTGAAGATGACGTGGCCGGGTTGGAGGCTCAGGCAATGGCGCAGCAACAGCGACAGGCATTGAAGCAGGCGCTGGCGGAACTGCCGGAGCGCACCCAGCAGATTTTTCGCTTGAACCGTATCGAAGGCATGACCCACGCCCAGGTCGCCCGGCACCTGGCTATCTCCGACAGCTCAGTGCAAAAGCATCTGGCCAAGGCGTTGGCCTATGTGATGCAGCGCTTGCAGGAAGGCGAGGTGGCGCCATCCGACGAATGAATTACCGAAAAATGCCAGGCCAGACGTCAGAGCGTCTATATAACGAAAATTCGAGATTCACACGTGAATAGCCAGGGTCCGCAACAGCACAGCATTACCGAGGCGGCTGCCGAATGGGCGGTGCGCCTGCACGCCGGTGCCCTGAGCGAACAGGAGCAGGCCGAGTTGCGCCAGTGGATCGCCCGCGACAGCCGTCACGAAGGGGCGCTGCGGTTTGCCGAGCAGACCTGGGCGGCATTGGGTGAAGTACATAAGGACGAGCCCGTACACCGACAACGGCCAGCCGCGCCGACCCCGCCCGTGCGCCGCACCAAACGCAGAAGGCCGTGGCAACGTGCAGCCGCTGTGGCGCTGGTCGTGGTGGTGGCCGGCGTCGGCTGGCTACGCGGGCCCGACGTGTTGCTGCACATGCAGGCCGACTACGTCACGCAAAAGGGAGAGGTGCGCACGGTGCACCTGGCGGACGGCAGTAGGGTGGAACTGGATTCCGCCAGCGCCATTCGCCTGGATTACGATGGCGTGCAGCGGGGTATCAGCCTGCTCCAGGGCTCGGCGGTTTTTGATGTGGCGCCGATGAAAGGCGAAGAAACCCGGCCGTTCGTGGTGCACAGCGCCGGGGGCCAGACCCGGGCGCTGGGCACGCGGTTTGTGGTCGAGCGTGAGGGCCAGAGCCAGGCCTGGGTCGGTGTGCTGCAGCACAGCGTCGAGGTGTCTATGCAGGCCTCACCGACCACAGGCCCGGTCGAGCGCGTTGTGCAGCAAGGCCAGGCTGCGCGTTACAGCCTAAGTGACGGCGTGGTCAGCCTTGATCAGTTTGATGTGGATCGCGCCACCAGTTGGCGGCGCGGTGTGTTGATCTTCGACCGCCAGCCGTTGGCCAAGGTTATCGAGCAACTCAACCGTTACCGCCCCGGGCGGGTAGTGTTGACCGACGCGGCCTTGGGTGAGCGCGAAGTCAGCGGTGTCTTCCGCCTGGACATGCTCGACAGCGCACTCGCCACCCTGACCCAGGAACTTCAAGTGCAACGCTTGGACCTGGCCGGCCTCAGCCTGATCTATTGACCTTTCGCGTTATCGGCAGCAGCTCTGTCCTGTGGCGAGCAAGCTTGCTTGCGACTGCTGCGCAGTCGAAGGGGAGCAAGCCCCCCCGCCACACGCGGGCTGGTTTTCAAACCCTCATTAAAAATTTCTAAAAAGCCTTACTGACTTCTCGCGTCTCGCGCGTCTTGCTAGGTGAGAAGCATTCGCATAAACAAAAAACGCTTAGCGCAGGGATAACCATACATGTCAGCACTCACCAAGGGGCGTATCACCGGCAGCCGGTTGGCCCTGGCCATTCACTTGGGATTGTTTGCCGTCGCCGCGCCGGTGCATGCCGTGCAGCCTGCGGCTGGCGCAGCCCAATCTGCTGTGTTGAGGTTCGACATTCCTGCGCAATCCCTGGGCAGTGCAGTACTGGCGTTCGCCGATCAGGCGGGCCTGCAAGTGCTGTTCGACAGCCAGCGCCTGCAAGGGTTGAGCAGCTCCGCGCTCAAGGGCAGCTTCGACGTGCAGGAAGGTCTTGGCCGCCTGCTGGGTGCCGCACCGGTTGAATATCGTTTCACCGGCGAGCGCCAGGTCACCTTGACCCGCGTCGAGCAACAGGCCGGAGCGCTGGCCTTGGGCACCACCACCATCACCGGCCTGCACAAGCAGGACTGGGTGTATTCAACACCACGTTCGGTCAGCGTGGTCGATCGCGAGCAACTGGACCGCAACCCGCCACGCCATGCTGCCGAGATGCTCGAAGAGGCGCCCGGCGTCTACTCCGCCGTCAGCCAGCAAGACCCTGGCCTGTCCGTGAATATCCGCGGTATCCAGGACTATGGCCGGGTCAATATGTCGGTCGATGGCATGCGCCAGAATTACCAGCAGAGCGGCCACCAGCAACGCAATGGCACGCTGTATGTCGACCCAGAGTTGTTGTCCGAAGTGGTGATCGAAAAGGGCGCGACCTCAACCCAAGGCGGGGCTGGCGTGATTGGCGGGGTGGCCAATTTCCGTACCGTGGAGGCCGCCGACCTGCTCAAGGACGGCAAGCAAATCGGCGGGCGCATTCGCCTCACCACCGGGTTGGGCGGGCGCAGCAACGGCACGCACTTTATCGGCAGTTCGGCGTTTGCCGTGGGGACCGACGTGTGGGACATGTTGGTGGCCGCCAGTGAGCGTCACCTGGGCGATTACAACCCCGGCACCAAGGGCAGCATCGGCGAGCTGCGTACCGGTGCGGCGTACATGCCGGCCAGTGAAGAGCGCATCAAGCACAGCACGGTCGCCTATTCAGGCTCGGTGATGCGCTCGCGCCTGCTCAAGCTGGGGCTCAACCTGCCAGTTGATCAGCGTCTGCAACTGAGCTACCTGGTCACCGAGGTCGACTACGACGACGTCAACATGATGACCGCCGAAAAGCCCCAGTTGTGGGAAAAGCTCGGCAGCAGCAACGTCAAGGCGCAGAACTTCGCGCTGGATTACAGCTATGCACCCGACAACCCGCTGATCGACTTCAAGGCCAAGCTTTACCATGTGGATACCCGCAATGACCAATCCACGCTGGCCAGGGGGATCAGCAAGGGTTACGACGTTACCTATCAAACCAATACCTATGGCGTGCAGGCGCAGAACATCTCGACCTTCGCCCTGACCGAGCTGGCCGCACTCAAGGCCAACTACGGGCTGGAGTTTTTCTACGATAAGGTTCGGCCCGATTCCAACCAGGCCGTAGAAGCCGGCTCGGCGCTGACGGCGTCGGCGGCGGAAAGCATCACGCCCAAAGGCGACCGCGCGATGGGCAGCGTGTTCGGGCGCCTGGATCTGGACTACGACGGTTGGCTGAACCTCAACGCCGGCTTGCGTTATGACCGCTATCGGCTGCGCGGCGAAACCGGCTTGAACACCCGCACGTTCATCCTCGGCACCACCCGCCAGATTGGGGTGCCGGTCAATTACGACGTGGATCGCGAGGAGGGCCGCTTCTCCCCGACCTTCGGGCTGTCGATCAAGCCCGGCGTCGATTGGCTGCAGCTCTTCGCCACCTACGGCAAGGGCTGGCGTCCGCCGGCGGTGACCGAAGCCCTGGTCAGCGGCCGGCCCCATGGCGGTGGTTCGGAGTCGATTCTCCCCAACCCCTACCTCAAGCCGGAGCGATCCACTGCGTGGGAAGTCGGGTTCAATGTGCTCAAGCAAGACCTGCTGTTCGCCGATGATCGCGCGGGCATGAAAGTGTCGTACTTCAACACCCGGGTCGATGACTTTTCCTATATGGCCCTGGGCGTGCAGCCACCCGGCTATGGCAACGTCAATATCGGCAGTGCGGCCTACGTCAACAACCTGGAAACCACGCGTTTTCGTGGCCTTGAGTACCAGCTCGATTACGACGCCGGCTTTGCCTACGGCCAGTTCAACTACACGCGGATGCTCGGCAGCAACAAGTTTTGCAGCAAAACCGCCTGGCTCGGCGGCGTGACCAAAACCCAGAAGCGGCCCGGCAACCGGGCGCCGGTGGATGCGATGGTACCGGACGATGCGGCCAATGCCGGCGTGGGTTGCAGCGCGATCCTGGGCTCTTCCGAACACATGCCCATGGACCGTGGCACCGCCACCCTGGGCGCACGGTTCCTTGAGCGCAAGCTGGATGTGGGCGTGCGCGCTCGCTACAGCGCGGGCTACTACGTCAAAGGCGCCGCCGGGGTGACCACCGCGCAAACCGGCGTCTACCCCGCCGACTGGAAGCCCTACACCGTCTATGACCTTTACGGCAGTTACCGCGCCACCGATCAACTGACCCTGCGCCTGGCCATGGAAAACGTCACCGACCGCGCCTACCTGGTGCCGTTGGGCGACGTGCTGGCCTTCACCCTGGGCCGTGGGCGCACGTTGCAGGGCACCGTTGAATATCAGTTCTGACCGCTTTTGCCCAGTAACGGGCAAAACCACAGCAGGCACTGGCTTGCTGGGGAGTGACCACCCAATGACTTGGAGTTTTGCATGAGCATTTCTATTTCATACAGCACGACCTACGCCGCTAGCACCGTCGCCCAGTACCTGAGCGATTGGTCGGCCTACTTCGGTGATCTCAACCACCGTGAAGGTTCGGTCAAAGAGGGTGTGAACACCGGTGGTTTCAATCCTGGGCCGTTCGACGGCACCCAATATGGCGTTTCGAGCAGCGTCAGTGATGCGGCAGTGGTTGCCGAAGGCAGCCTGCATTACACCTTGTTCAATCCGCCGACCCACACCCTGTGGGGCTCGCTCGATGGCCTGACCCTGGGCGATACCCTTGCCGGTGGCGCAACCAGCGGTGGCTACAGCATCGCCAACCAGGAAGTCAGCTTCACCAACCTGGGCCTGTCGAGTCTGCAATCCGAAGGCCGTGACGGCCAGGTGCACAAAATCGTGTACGGCCTGATGAGCGGTGACAGTTCGGCGCTGGCCTCGGCAATCGACACCTTGCTCAAGGGCATCGACCCAAGCCTGTCGGTCAACTCCACCTTCGACCAACTGGCCGCCGCCGGTGTGGCGCATCAGGATTCGGCTGCGTTCGCCGCTGCCGATGTGGGCCTGGTCGGGATTCAGGATGCGCCGCAAGACTTCGCCCTGGCCGCCTGATGCAAAAAAGCCGATGAAAGCTCACGCCTTCACCGGCCTGGTTGAAACCCCGTCGCCGCCCGAGTTTTCGAAGGCCAGTGCGGCGGCGGGGGCAAATTCTGTGGGTGCGCCGCAGGTGCTGTCAACGCACCGGGCGAGCCCTTGCTTGACTCTTCAATGGGACAACCTCCATGACTCGGCCCGGTGCCAAGCGCGCGAATGAGATGCTGGCTGCACTCACGGCCTATAAAAGCGCCTTCTTCAACATCGGCCTGTTCTCAGCGGTGATCAACCTGCTGATGCTGGCCCCGGCGCTGTACATGTTGCAGGTGTACGACCGGGTATTGGCTTCCGGCAACCAGATGACCCTGCTGATGCTGACGCTGATGATCCTCGGCCTGTTCGCCTTGATGGGGGCGTTGGAGTGGGTGCGCAGCCAAGTGGTGATTCGCCTCGGCACGCAAATGGACATGCGTTTGAACCAGCGGGTGTTCGACGCCGCTTATGAAGCGCAACTCAAGGGCGGCACCCAGGCCGCGGGCCAGGCCCTGCACGACCTGACCACCTTGCGCCAGTTCGCCACCGGCCAGGCGCTGTTCGCCTTTTTCGATGCGCCGTGGTTTCCGGTGTACCTGCTGGTGATCTTCCTGTTCCACCCTTGGCTGGGCCTGCTGGCGCTGGGTGGTGCGCTGCTGCTGATCGCGCTGGCGTGGGCCAACCACCATGTCAGCCAGGCGCCGATGGCACTGGCCAGCCAACTGTCGATCAGTGCCAGCCAGCAGGCCACGGCCAACCTGCGCAATGCCGACACCATCGAGGCCATGGGTATGCTCGCCACACTGCGCGGGCGCTGGTTCAGCCAGCACCAGGCGTTTCTGGTGCAGCAGAACCTGGCCAGTGAAAAGACTGCGGTGGTCACAGCCTGGTCCAAGGGCGTACGCCTGGCCCTGCAATCGCTGGTGCTGGGTTTGGGCGCCTGGTTGGCGGTCAACGGCGACATTACGCCGGGGATGATGATTGCCGGGTCGATCCTGATGGGGCGCGTGCTCAGCCCCATCGACCAGTTGATCGGCGTGTGGAGGCAGTGGGGTTCGGCGCGCCTGGCCTATGAGCGTTTGTCGTTGTTGCTGCAGGATAACCCGGCGCGACCGGCACGCATGAGCCTGCCAGTGCCCAAGGGCCAGGTAAGCCTGGAGCAGATCAGCGCCTGCGCCCCCGGCAGCCGCCGGCCCGCGCTGGCCAACCTGGGCTTCAGCCTGCCGGCGGGTGACGTGCTCGGTGTGATCGGCCCCTCGGGCTGCGGCAAGTCCACCCTGGCGCGGGTGCTGGTGGGGGCCTGGGCCCCGCTGGCCGGCAAGGTGCGCTTGGATGGCGCCGACCTGGCCGTGTGGGACAAACAGCAACTGGGCCCGCATATCGGTTACTTGCCCCAGGACATCCAGCTGTTCGCGGGCAGCATTGCGCAAAACATCGCGCGTTTTGAAACGGTGGAGGCCGACAAAGTCCTCGCTGCGGCGCAAATGGCCGGCGTGCACGAGCTGATCCTGCAACTGCCGCAAGGCTACGACACGCAACTGGGCGAGGGCGGCGCAGGCTTGTCCGGCGGGCAAAAACAACGGGTGGCCCTGGCGCGTGCGCTGTACGGCCTGCCGGCGCTGATTGTGCTGGATGAGCCCAATGCCAACCTCGACGAAGTGGGCGAGCAGGCGCTGCTGCAAGCCATCGCCCTGCTCAAGCAACAGCGCCGCACCCTGATTCTGATCACCCACAAACCCAACGTGCTGAGCCTGACCGACCAGTTGCTGATCCTCAAGGACGGCCAGATGCAGGCGTTCGGCCCGACGGCGCGGGTGTTGGAGGCGCGGCAAAAACCTGTGGCCAGCAAGCCGGTGTCGAGCATGAGCATGAGCTACCGCTTCGGTGAAGGAAAACCCGCATGAACCAGAGCAAACCTGCGTTGATCAGCGACCAGCCACACAACGTGCTGGCGCTGGATGACAAAAAATACTCGCGCCTGGGGTGGTGGCTGGTGCTTGGAGGCTTTGCCGGCTTTCTTGGCTGGGCGGCGCTGGCACCGTTGGACAAGGGCGTGGCGGTGCCGGGCAAGGTCATGGTGTCGGGGCATCGCAAGACGGTGCAACACCCGGCGGGCGGGATCGTGGAGCGTATTGAAGTGCGTGACGGTGACCGGGTACGCGCAGGCCAGGTGTTGTTGCGCCTGAAAGAAACACCGTTGCGCGGGCAGATGCAGTCACTGCGCAGCCAATACCTGGCGTCGCTGGCCAGCGAAGCGCGCTTGAGTGCCGAGAGCGAAGGCTTGCCGGCCATTGCATTTGGCCCCGAGCTGCTGGCCGATCCCGACGTCGCAAACACCCTGACCCTGCAACGCCAGTTATTCCAGAGCCGTGCCCAGGCCCTGGCCACCGAACAGGCGGGCCTGCGCGAAACCATCGCCGGCTTTGAGGCGCAGTTGCGCGGCACGCGGGCCTCCCAAGCGAGCAAAGTGCAACAGCGGGCGGCGTTGAATGAGCAGCTTCAGGGCCTGCGCGAGTTGGCGCGTGACGGCTACATCCCACGCAATCGCCTGCTCGACAGCGAGCGGCTGTATGCGCAAATCGACGGCGCTATCGCTGAGGATTTCGGGCGTATCGGCCAGTTGCAGCGCCAGGTGCTGGAGTTGCGTTTGCGCATCCGCCAGTTGGGCGAAGACTTCCAGAAAGACCTGCGCACCCAGTTGGCCGAGACTCGCACCCGCAGCGAGGACTTGCGCAATCGCCTGGCCTCCGCCGAGTTCGAACTGGCCAACAGCCTGGTTCGTGCTCCGGCATCCGGCGTGGTGGTGGGGTTGCAGGTATACACCGAGGGCGGCGTGATCAAGCCCGGTGAGGCCCTGATGGACATCGTGCCCCAGGGAGAGCCGTTGTGGGTGGAGGCGCGGGTGCCGGTACAGATGATCGACAAGGTGCACCCGGGCTTGCCGGTTGAGTTGATGTTTTCGGCATTCAACCAATCCACCACGCCACGGGTGGCGGGCGAGGTCACGTTGGTCTCGGCCGACCGCCAGGTCGATGAGCGTACCGATGAGCCGTATTACACGCTACGGGCCCAGGTCAGCGCAGCGGGTATGCAGCAACTGGACGGCGTGCAGATCCGTCCGGGGATGCCGGTGGAAACCTTCGTCAAGACCGGCGAGCGCTCGATGCTCAACTACCTGTTCAAACCCTTGCTGGACCGTACCCATATGGCCCTGGTGGAAGAATGAAGGCGTTGTTGTTTACCCTCTGTTTAAGTTGCACGCCAGCGGCAAACGCCCTGGGTCTGTTGGATGTGTATGATTTGGCGCTACGCAACGACCCGACCTTTCAGGCGGCGATCCAGGAGCGTGAGGCCGGTGAAGAAAACCGCGTGATTGGTCGAGCCGCGTTGCTGCCGAACCTGTCATGGAGCTACAACAACTCGCGCAATGAGTCCGAAGTCACCCAGAGTACGGCGGTGGGTAATGTCACCAGCGACCGCAATTACCGCAGCTACGCCTCGGCCCTGACCTTGCAGCAACCGCTGCTCGATTACGAAGCCTATGCGCGTTTTCGCCAAGGCACTGCCCAGGCGTTGATGGCCGACGAGCGCTTTCGCGGCAAGAGCCAGGAGTTGGCCGTGCGGGTGTTGAGCGCCTACAGCCAGGCATTGCTGGCACAAGAGCGCATCGAGTTGAGCCGCGCCCAGAAACGGGCGTTTGCCGAGCGCCTGCAACTCAATGACCGCCTGCTCAAAGGCGGTGAAGGCACGCGGACCGATGTACTCGAAACCCAGGCGCGCCTAAGCCTGGCCCAGGCCGAAGAGATCGAAGCCGTGGATGCCCAGGACAGCGCTTTGCGTGAGTTGGAAGCCATTGTCGGCCAGCCGCTGCACATCGAAGAACTGGCACCCCTGGCCCGCTCATTCGAGATCGCGCCGCTTGAGCCCAACCGTTTCGAAACCTGGCGTGAACTAGCCATGGCCAACAACCCCGAACTCAAGTCCCAGCACCACGCGCTCGACGTGGCCTCTTATGAAGTGGAGCGCAAGCGCGCCGGGCATTTGCCCAAGGTCAGCCTGTTCGCGACCAGTCGCAAAACCAGTTCCGACTCAGAAAGCAGCTACAACCAGAAGTACGACACCAACAGCGTCGGCATTCAGATCAGCCTGCCGCTGTTTGCCGGTGGCTCGGTCTCAGCCTCTACCCGTCAGGCGGCCAACCAATTGTCCCAGGCTCAATACGAGCTGGACGCGCAAACCGCCGCAACCTTGGTGGAGTTGCGCAAGCAATTCAACCTCAACACCAGCGGCGCGGCCAAGGTGCGGGCCTATGAAATGGCAGTGAGTTCCGCCACGGCGCTGGTGAGCGCCACGAAGAAAAGCGTCAGTGGCGGCGAGCGGGTCAACCTTGATGTACTCGACGCCGAACAACAACTGTTCACCGCCCGCCGTGACCTGGCCAATGCACGCCACGCGTACCTGCTGGCGCGCATTCAGTTGAAGTATTACGCGGGGTTGCTGAGCGAGCAGGACTTGCGGGCGTTGGCCGGGTATTTCCGGCCCTCGGCATGAGTGGTTACAACCCGGCATTCGCCGGGTTTTTTGTGGTTACTAGTCTGTGAAACAGCTTCGGGAATCAGGAGCCGGTTGTCGGGTGGCAGAGGGAAATTGTTACCTGGCGGAAAATAACCTAACGGATGGGTTACGATGAGAGTAGGTGCTTACAAAGGCTACGTGATTTCAGTGTTTATCAGGGATGAGCATTGCCCGCCCCATGTGTATGTCAGGGGCAAGGGATGGGATGCACGATTTCGCTTCAGTTTTTTGGGTGGGGATGTTGAGTTGTGGGACGTAGAGCCTGAACGGAGGCGGCCACCCATGTCGGTACTGAAGGAAATACGCGAGGCGATCATGCAGCGGCACTACCTGGCGCGGGCACGCAGGATTTGGTGGGAAAAACTGCAGACGGTTTGCCTGGAGAATCATTCCTGGGATTGGGACGCTGGTGAGTTGGTTCCAGGATTGGTCATTCGACCGGGCGTCTACGTCATCGCAAGCGCCCGGCACGACGTTGTCGAGCAACGGACTATTTTGAATCTGGTAAGAGCGCCAGATTGCGTGGGGATTAATTTATGAAGATCGTAAAAGCTAAGGTCAAACCTTATGTACCTCTCACTGAGGCCGACGTTGACAAGGCAATCGCCCGAGGGCGCAGGTTGAAGCGCCTGTACGCCAACGCCAGCAATGTGCGTTATGAAAACGACTGCCTCTCCATCGGCTTCAGCGATGGCAGCCGCGTGGTGTTGCCGGTGGCTGGCCTTCCGGAGTTCGAGGGGTTTTCAGAGAAAGACTTTCAGCAACTGGAAGTGACGTTCGGTGGCAAAGCGATAAGCTGTGAAGCTCAGGACCTGGACGTTTCGATTACCGGCCTGATCGCTACAAGCCAGCCGCTGATGGACCTGGCAACCAGCCTGGTGGCATCGCGCAATGGTCGCAAAAGCAGCGCGGCCAAATCCGCCGCCGCCCGCGCCAATGGCAAGAAGGGCGGGCGGCCACGCAAGGACGTACCAGAAACACCAGACACATGAGTAACCCCTGTGGGAGGGGGCTCGCCACAGCAAGCCCTCTCCCACATTATTGGGTCGATGCCCCGCGGTTTTATCGGCGGGTCAGCAACACACCCGATTCCATATGGTGCGTCCACGGGAACTGGTCGAACATCGCACATTGGGTAATCCGGTGCGTGTCATGCAGTTGCGCGATGTTGGCGGCCAACGTCTCCGGGTTGCAGGAGATGTACAGGATATTGTCGAAACGCCGGGTCAGTTCGCAGGTGTCCGGGTCCATGCCGGCGCGGGGCGGGTCGACGAATACGCTGCCAAACTCATAGCTTTTCAGGTCGATGCCGTGCAAGCGGCGGAATGGGCGCACTTCATTGAGCGCCTCGGTGAGTTCCTCGGCGGAGAGGCGCACCAACTTGACGTTACCGATCGCGTTTTCATCGAGGTTGCTCAAGGCCGCGTTCACCGAGGTCTTGCTGATCTCGGTGGCCAGCACGTTACGCACGCGAGTGGCCAGCGGCAGGGTGAAGTTGCCGTTGCCGCAGTAGAGTTCGAGTAAATCGTCCGGGCGGTCGCCCAAGGCTTCAAATGCCCAGTTGAGCATCTTCTGGTTCACCGTACCGTTGGGCTGGGTGAAGGCGCCTTCGGGCTGGCGGTAGCTGAAGGTGCGGCCACCGACCTCGAGTTTCTCCACTACGTAGTCCTGGCCGATCACATCGCGCTTGCCCTTGGAGCGGCCGATGATGCTCACATTCAGCTCAGCCGCCAGCTTGTTCGCGGCGGTGTGCCAATGCTCGTCCAGCGGGCGGTGATAGCACAGGGTGATCATCGCGTCGCCGGCCAGGGTGGTGAGGAACTCCACCTGAAACAGCTTATGGCTCAGGGCGGCGCTGGCTTGCCAGGCGGCCTTGAGTTGCGGCATCAACTGGTTGATGCGCTGGCTGGCAATCGGAAACGCTTCGATCAGGATCGGCGTGCGCTTGTCGTCCTGGGAAAACATTGCGTAATGGCGATCACCGCCTTCGCGCCACAGGCGGAACTCCGCGCGCAGGCGGAAGTTTTGCAAGGGCGAATCGAAGACCTGCGGTTCGGGCGCGTCGAAGGGTGCCAGCAGGTCACGCAAACGCGTGACCTTGTCTTGCAGTTGAGCGGTGTAGCTTGCGGCGTCAAAAGTCATGCGTTGAACCAGCCCAGCTTGATCACAAACAGAATCGACAGGATTACCAGTGCCGGGTTCAGCTCACGGTAGCGGCCCGAAAGCAGCTTGATGGCGGTCCAGGCGATGAAACCGAAGGCGATGCCGTTGGCGATGGAGTAAGTGAAGGGCATTGCCAGGGCAGTGATCACCACCGGCGCTGCAACCGTAATGTCATCCCAGTCGATTTCGGCCAGGCCCTGGCTCATCAGCACCGCTACAAACAGCAGGGCTGGCGCGGTGGCATACGCGGGCACGCTGGCGGCCAGCGGCGAGAAGAACAGCGCCAGCAGGAACAGGATCGCGACCACGATGGCGGTCAAGCCGGTGCGGCCACCGGCGCTCACGCCTGCGGCCGATTCGATGTAGCTGGTGGTGGTGGAAGTACCCAGCAGCGAGCCGGCCATGGCGGCGGTGCTGTCGGCGATCAGCGCACGGCCCATTTTCGGCATATGGCCGTCCTTGCCCATCAGGCCGGCGCGCTTGGCGACGCCGATCAGGGTGCCGGAGTTATCGAACAGGTCGACGAACAGGAAGGCGAAGATCACGCTGACCAGGCCGATATCCAGCGCGCCCTTGATATCCAGCTGCAGGAACGTCGGAGCCAGCGAAGGTGGCACCGAGGTCACCCCGATGAAGGGCGTGAAGCCCAATACGATGGAGGCGATGGTCACCGCCAGGATACCGATCAGCACCGCACCGCGTACGGCCAGGGCTTCGAGCGCGACGATCAGGACGAAACCCAGCGTCGCCAGGATTGGCGCCGGTTGTTTCAAGTCGCCCAGGCCCACCAGGGTGGCCGGGTTGGCGACCACGATCCCGGCGTTATGCAGGGCAATCAGCGCCAGGAACAGGCCGATACCGGCAGCAATTGCCGAGCGCAGAGGCAGTGGGATGGCGTTGATGATCCACTCGCGGATGCGGAAGATCGACAGCAGGAAGAACAGCACCGCCGAAATGAACACCGCGCCCAGCGCCACCTGCCAGGTGTGGCCCATGTGCAGGACCACGGTGTAGGTGAAGAACGCGTTGAGGCCCATGCCCGGCGCCAGCGCAATCGGGTAGTTGGCGATCAGGCCCATCACGGTGGAACCGATGGCCGCCGCCAGGCAGGTCGCGACAAACACCGCGCCTTTGTCCATGCCGGCTTCGCCGAGGATGCTCGGGTTCACGAACAGGATGTAGGCCATGGCCAGGAAGGTGGTGATCCCCGCAAGAATCTCGGTGCGCACATTGGTGTTGTGGGCTTTGAGTTGAAACAGCTTTTCCAGCATGCCGGCTCCCTGTGACGCTATTGTGCGTCGTTATTTGTTGACCTCTAAGTCAAAGCACAAACTGCGCCAAGCGCCTGTGGTTTCAGAGAGGATCGGAAAAAGCGGCGCATCATACCAGCAGCCGAGGCTGTGTGGCGCATGGCCTTGAGGCATACTGCGCCGACGTTCAATACCGGGTCATTGCCAGCATGAAAAAAGCCAACGCGTGGAGTCTAGCTCTGATCGCCAGTATCAGCCTGTGGCTGGGCGCAGCACCGGCGTGGGGCGCGGCTGCACCGGCGTTGAGCGAGGTGCGGGTGTTCAAGGTGGAATCGGCAAAATGCAGCGAAACCATCCCCGAACGGGTGAACACCACCCAGATGTGCGAACACCGTGGGCCCACCCAGGTGTCGGTCATGGAAGTCGGCCTGGGCAACAGCCCGATGGGCCGCTTCAATGGCGCAGAGTTGAACGGGCAACGCACGGCGGTGTGCCAGGTGGGCAACATCAGTGAGGCGTGCAACGGCGTGGGCACCTTGATGGGCTACATCTATGTGTTCGACCTGAATGTCCAGGCCCAGGGCTGGTTCGAATTCACCAATACCTCGATCAACCCCCCGCAAAACACCTTGAAAGCCCAGCTCAATATCCGCTGATCAATCATCTTGAACGCTCAAAATCCCGGGAAGTCGTACCCCTAAGACGGCGATTTTCCTGAACGCCGCGGATGTACTTCAACCCGTGAGGTGTTTATGAGCGCAAACCCCAATGGCGCGGCGGCCCAGCCGTTTGCCCGCCACCCGATACGCATGACACTCAACGGCCAGCCGCGCCAACTGGATGTGCTGCCCTGGACCACCTTGCTCGACCTGCTGCGCGAACAGCTGGACCTGGTCGGCAGCAAAAAGGGCTGCGACCACGGTCAGTGCGGTGCCTGCACCGTATTGCGTGACGGCAAGCGCGTAAATGCCTGCCTGACCCTGGCCGTGATGTGCGACGGCGCCGAGTTGACCACCATCGAAGGGCTGGCCGAAGGCGACCAGTTGCACCCCATGCAGCAAGCCTTCATCAAGCATGACGCCTTCCAGTGCGGCTATTGCACCCCCGGGCAGATCTGTTCCGCCGTGGGCCTGGCCAATGAAGGCCGCGCCCACGACCGTGCGCAGATCCAGGAACTGATGAGCGGCAACCTGTGTCGCTGCGGTGCCTACAGCAATATCCGCGACGCCATCGAAGAGGCGCTGCCGGCGTGCCACCGCTCGGGAGGTGAACAATGAACCCCTTCCATTACAGCAAGCCTGCCGATGTTCAAGAGGCGGTGCACCTGAGCAACGCGGCCTCGCGCTTCATTGCCGGGGGCACCAACCTGCTCGATTTGATGAAAGAAAACATCAGCCGCCCGGAACACTTGATCGATATCACCGGCTTGCCCTTGCACGAGGTTGAAGAAACCGCCGACGGCGGCGTGCGGATCGGCGCGTTGGTGAGCAATGCCGACCTGGCCTGGCACCCGCTGATCGAACAGCGTTACCCATTGTTGTCCCAAGCGATCCTGGCGGGGGCCTCGCCGCAATTGCGCAACATGGCCAGTACCGGTGGCAACCTGTTGCAGCGCACCCGCTGCTACTACTTCTATGACGCTACGGTGCCGTGCAACAAGCGCGAGCCCGGTAGCGGCTGCCCGGCGCGTACGGGGTTGAATCGCATCCATGCGATCCTTGGCGCCAGTGAGCAGTGCGTGGCCACGCATCCCTCGGACATGTGCGTGGCCCTGGCGGCGCTCCAGGCACGGGTGCATGTAGAAGGGCGTGGGGGGGCACGTGTCATCGAGTTCGCCGATTTCCACCGTCTGCCCGGCGATGCGCCACAGCGCGACAACCAATTGGCCGATGACGAACTGATCACCGCGATCGAACTGCCTGCCGACCATCTGGCCCGGCACAGCCACTACCTGAAAATCCGCGACCGGGCCTCGTATGCCTTTGCTTTGGTGTCGGTGGCTGCGGCGCTGGAACTGGACGGCGACACCATCATCGATGCGCGCCTGGCCCTTGGCGGGGTGGCGCACAAACCCTGGCGCGACCGCGCAGTGGAAGCGGCATTGGTCGGTCAGACCGTCAGCCGCGAAACCTTCAGCAACGCTGCCGATGCCCTATTGCAAGACGCCGAGCCGCTGGAGCACAACGGCTTCAAGATCAAACTGGCACGACGCGCAATCATCCGTGCCTTGAGCGACGCCGCTGTCGCAGGAGAACAGCCATGAGTGCCATCGGCAAACCCCTGGACCGTGTCGACGGTCTGCTCAAGGTCACAGGCCAGGCGCGTTATGCCGGTGAGTTCCCTGAGGATGGCCTGCTGCATGGCAGCGTCGTCTCCAGCACCATCGCCAAAGGCCGCGTTATAAAGATCGATGCCTCCAAGGCCCTGGCCTTGCCCGGCGTGGTCGAGGTCATTGATCACCTCAATCGCCCCAGAATCGCCAGTTACGACGACGCCTTCCAGGATGATGATGCCGCCGACGGCTCACCCTTTCGCCCGCTGTACAACGACCGCGTGCTTTACAGCGGCCAGCCCCTGGCCCTGGTGATCGCCGATAACCTGGAACTGGCCCGGCACGCCGGTTCACTGGTGCACATCGAATACGCGCCTGAAGATTTCGAAACGGACCTGCTCACCCAGCAGGAACGGGCCTACCCTTCACCGCAGACACCGCCCGAGCCACGCGGCAACTTTCAGGCCGAGTGGGCCGGTGCGGCGATCAGCCTCGATCTGCATTACAGCACCCCCATCGAACACCACAACCCCATGGAGCCCCATGCCAGCACCGTGCTGTATCAGCCGGACGGCACGTTGCATATCCATGACAAAACCCAGGGCCCGCAGAACTGCCAAGCCTACGTGCAAAAAGTGTTCGGCCTGGATAAAAGCCAGGTGCGCATCTTTGCTGCCTTTGTCGGTGGCGCCTTCGGTTCTGGCCTGCGCCCGCAGTATCAACTACCACTGGCAGTGATGGCGTCCCTGGCGCTCAAGCGGTCGGTGCGCGTGACCCTGACTCGCCAGCAGATGTTCACCTTCGGCTATCGCCCACGCACTTTGCAGCGTTTGCAGATGGGTGCCGCCGCCAATGGGCGCTTGCTGGCCCTGGGGCATACCGCGATTGGCCAGACCTCGCGCTTCGAGGATTTCAGCGAGCACGTGGTGGAGTGGAGCGGCATGCTCTATCACTGCGACAACGTGCAACTGACCTACAAGCTGGTGCCGCTGGATGTCTTTACCCCGCTGGACATGCGCGCCCCCGGTGCTGCGCTGGGCGTGAACGGCCTGGAATGTGCCATGGATGAACTGGCCTGCGCCTTGGCCATCGACCCGGTGCAACTGCGGCTGATCAATTACGCCGAGCGCAACCAGAACGAAGGCAAACCCTGGTCGAGCAAAGCCCTGCGCGAATGCTACAGCGAAGGCGCCGAACGTTTCGGCTGGAGCCAGCGCAACCCGGAACCGCGCAGTATGCGCGACGGTCGCCAGTTGATCGGCTGGGGCATGGCCGGTGGGGTGTGGGAAGCCATGCAGATGAAGGCCAGCGCCAAGGCACGCATCGATAGCAGCGGCAAACTCACTGTCAGCAGTGCCACCACCGACATTGGCACGGGCACCTACACGGTGATGACCCAGATTGCCTCTCAGGCCAGTGGCGTGGCGATGGCCGATATCAGCTTTCTACTGGGTGATTCGTCATTGCCCACGGCGCCGTTGCAGGGCGGTTCGTTTACCGTGTCTTCCGTCGGCACCGCTGTACAGCAAGCGTGCGAAGCGCTGAATGCCAAATTGCTGGAGATCGCCCGGCAGACTTACCCGGTATTCAAGGATGCCGATTCGGTTCGGTTTGAAGACGGCCAGCTACACAGCGGTGACGTGAGCGTGTCGTTGGCGCAACTGGTCAAGGACAGCGGTGAAGACGCCTTGCAGGTACAGGTCGACAGCGAGCCCGACAAGAAGCGCGAGGGTTATGCCAGCGCTACGCACTCGGCGGTGTTCGTCGAAGTGCGGGTGGATGAAGACCTGGGCACCATCAAGGTCAGCCGTGTGGTCAGCGCGATTGCTGCGGGGCGCGTGGTCAACCCGAAGATGGCCCGCAGCCAGATCCTTGGCGGCGTGGTGTGGGGCATTGGCATGGCGCTGCATGAAGAGACCCAGGTCGACCATCAATTGGGACGCTACATGAACCACAGCCTGGCCGAGTACCACATCCCGGTGAACGCCGATATCGGCGAGATTGACGTGCTGTTTGTCGAAGAACACGACGATGTGGTCAATGCACTAGGGTCCAAGGGCGTGGGGGAGATCGGCATTGTCGGCGTGGCGGCGGCAGTGGCGAATGCGATTTACCATGCCACCGGCAAGCGGGTGCGGGAGTTTCCGATCACCTTGGATAAAGTGCTCTAGCACCGGCCTTCCAAACACCGAAGCTCCAACTGTGGGAGCTGGCTTGCCTGCGATAGCGGTGCCTCAGCCACCAGAGAGTTGCCTGATACACTGTTATCGCGGGCAAGCCCGGCTCCCACAGGGTACAACGCTTAAGCTTATGGCTTGGTTTCTTCCACCGGCACATGCATACGATCGCGATTGGCCAGGGTCGGGAACAACTTGATCCATACCCCGGTCACCACCAGGGTGCCGATCCCGCCCATTACCACCGCCGGCACGGTGCCGAACCAATGAGCGGTTATCCCGGACTCGAACTCGCCCAGTTGATTGGATGCACCGATAAACAGGCCATTGACCGCGCTGACTCGCCCACGCATCTCATCCGGTGTTTCCAGTTGCACGAACGACGCGCGGATCACCATGCTGATCATGTCCGCCGCGCCGAGCACTACCAGCACTGCGAGGGAGAACCAGAACGAGGTCGAGAGGCCGAAAGCAATGGTCGCCACGCCGAATACGCCGACGGCGGTGAACATCACGCGTCCTACCTTGCGGTCTACCGAGAACCGCGCCAGCCACAGCGACATCAGCAAGGCGCCCACCGCCGGTGCCGAACGCAGCAGGCCCAGGCCCCAGGCGCCGGTCAGCAGGATGTCCTTGGCGAACACCGGCAGCAACGCGGTGGCGCCGCCCAGCAGTACGGCAAACAGGTCCAGGGAGATGGCGCCGAGGATGTCCGGGCGGCTGCGGATAAAGCGGATGCCGGCCAGCAGCGAGTCCATCGTGGCCTTGGCTTTGTTGAGCGGCGTCTGACGGGCGGGCAGGTTCAAGGTCAGGACGCAGGCAATCAGGTACAGCGCCACGGTTGGGCCGTACACCCACACGCTACCAAACGCGTAGAGCAAACCGCCAACGGCGGGTGCGACGATGGTCGCCAGTTGCTGGGCCGATTGCGATGCCGCCACGGCCCGTGGGAACAACGCGCTGGGCACGATGCTCGGCAGCAGCGCCTGGGTGGTGGGCATTTCAAATGAGCGCGCAGCGCCCAGCAGGAAGGCTAGGATAAAGATCATCTCGCGGGTCACGTTGCCGGTCAGGCCGCCGATGGCCAGGGACAAGGCAATCAGCGCCTGTAACGTCTGGCAAATGGCGGCGACCCTGCGTCGCTCATAGCGATCGGCTACATGCCCGGTGTGCAGCATGAACAGCACGCGCGGTACGAATTCCACCAGGCCAACCAGCCCCAGGTCCAGCACGTTGCCGGTCAGTTGGTAGAGGTTCCAGCCGATCGCCACGGTGAGCATCTGGAAACCGCTGGCGGTAAAGATCCGCGCCAGCCAGAACGCGATGAAAGGGCGGTGGTGACGTAACAGCAACGCGGGTTCACTGGGCATCGGCAATCAGGTCGGCAGCGGGGGAATGGCGAGATTAGCATCAAGCTGTAACAAATAGTTGCAAGAACAGGGCTGAGGCAAGCTGTCACGCGGCAAAAGACCACACAGTCCTACAGCAAAAATGGGACTACTCTTTCAACGATGCTTGATCCAGATCAAAACCTGCCCCGGAATTGCTCTGGCGGCCGCAAGGCCAGAATCCCCACGAGATGGGTAAAAAAAGAAACGAATTGAAATTCGCCACACTCCATATCCGTGGGGGCAGTGGGTGCAGGCTCCCAGCCAGCAGCCGGTATTACCTGACAGAGGAAGACTTATGTTCGGTTTGGAGGCGCTAGATCTCGCCCGAATTCAATTCGCGTTCACCATCTCGTTTCACATCCTGTTCCCGGCGATCACCATCGGCCTGGCCAGTTACCTTGCGGTGCTGGAGGGCTTGTGGCTCAAGACTCATAACGATACCTACCGTGACCTCTACCATTTCTGGTCGAAGATCTTTGCCGTCAACTTCGGCATGGGTGTGGTCTCCGGCTTGGTCATGGCCTATCAGTTCGGCACCAATTGGAGCCGTTTCTCCGACTTCGCCGGTGCTGTCACCGGGCCATTGCTGACGTACGAAGTGCTCACGGCCTTCTTCCTTGAGGCCGGTTTCCTCGGTGTGATGCTGTTCGGCTGGAACAAGGTGGGGCGCAAGCTGCACTTTTTCTCCACGGTGATGGTGGCCGTGGGGACGTTGATCTCCACGTTCTGGATTCTCGCCTCCAACAGCTGGATGCAAACGCCACAGGGCTTTGAAATCATTGATGGTCGGGTGATTCCCACCGATTGGCTGGCGGTGATCTTCAACCCTTCGTTCCCCTATCGCCTGATGCACATGGCCACGGCTGCATTTGTTGCCACGGCATTCTTCGTCGGCTCGTCGGCGGCCTGGCATTTGCTGCGCGGCAAGGACAACCCGGCGATCCGCAAAATGCTCTCCATGGCTATGTGGATGGCGCTGATTGTCGCGCCCATCCAGGCGGTGATCGGTGACTTCCATGGCCTCAATACCCTCAAGCATCAACCGGCAAAAATCGCTGCGATTGAAGGCCACTGGGAAAACATCGGCAACGAGCCGACGCCGTTGATCCTGTTCGGCTGGCCGGACATGAAAGCCGAGAAGACCAAGTATGCGGTCGAGATCCCGTACCTGGGCAGCCTGATCCTGACCCACTCCCTGGACAAGCAGGTGCCGGCCCTCAAGGAGTTCCCGCCTGAGGACCGCCCCAACTCGACCATCGTGTTCTGGTCGTTCCGGGTCATGGTTGGCCTGGGTTTCCTGATGATCTTCACCGGTCTGTTCAGCCTGTGGCTGCGCCGTGGCGACAAGATGTACACATCCAAGCCGTTCCTGTACCTGGCGCTGTGGATGGGCCCGTCGGGCTTGATTGCGATTCTTGCTGGTTGGTTCACCACTGAAATCGGCCGCCAGCCTTGGGTGGTCTACGGGCTGATGCGCACCGCAGATGCCTCGTCCGGGCATAGCCTGGCGCAGATGACCATTACCCTGGTGTTGTTCGTGGTGGTGTACTTCGCGCTGTTCGGTGCCGGTTTGGGTTACATGATGCGCCTGGTGCGCAAGGGCCCTGTGACTCACGACAGTACCGAACCGGCCCATGGTGGCCCTGGTCAGAAACGCACCCCGGCGCGTCCGTTGTCTGCCGCCGACGATGGCAGCGATAACGACCACGACCACATCCAGCACAAGGGGAATTGAGATGGGTATTGATCTTCCGCTGATCTGGGCCGTGATTATCATCTTCGGCATCATGATGTATGTGGTCATGGACGGCTTCGACCTGGGTATCGGCATCCTCTTTCCGTTTATCCCCGGCAAAGTCGACCGTGACGTGATGATGAACACCGTGGCCCCTGTATGGGACGGCAACGAAACCTGGCTGGTACTCGGCGGCGCGGCGTTGTTTGGCGCGTTCCCGCTGGCGTATTCGGTGGTGTTGTCGGCGTTGTATCTGCCGCTGATCCTGATGCTGATCGGGCTGATCTTCCGCGGCGTGGCCTTTGAGTTCCGTTTCAAGGCCAAGGACCACAAGCGTCACCTGTGGGACAAGGCGTTTATCGGTGGCTCGCTGGCAGCAACCTTCTTCCAGGGCGTGGCGTTGGGCGCCTTTATCGATGGCATCCCGGTGGTGGACCGCCAGTTTGCCGGTGGTTCACTGGACTGGCTCACACCGTTCACGATGTTCTGCGGCGTGGCGCTGATCGTGGCCTATGCCTTGCTCGGCTGCACCTGGCTGATCATGAAGACCGAGGGCAAGTTGCAGGAGCAGATGCATAACCTGGCGCGGCCGTTGGCTTTCGTGGTGTTGGCGGTGATCGGTATCGTCAGTATCTGGACGCCGCTGACCCACCCGGAAATCGCTTCGCGCTGGTTCACCTTGCCGAACCTGTTCTGGTTCCTGCCGGTGCCGGTTCTGGTATTGGTCACGATGTACGGACTGTTCCGCGCCGTGGCCCGTCATGCGCACTACACGCCGTTCCTGCTGACACTGGTGTTGATCTTCCTGGGCTACAGCGGCCTGGGCATCAGCCTGTGGCCCAATATCATCCCGCCGTCCGTGTCGATCTGGGACGCTGCGGCACCGCCGCAAAGCCAGGGCTTCATGCTGGTGGGCACGTTGTTCATCATCCCGTTCATCCTGGGTTATACCTTCTGGAGCTACTACGTGTTCCGCGGCAAGGTCACCCACGAAGACGGCTACCACTAGGAGGGTTGAAACATGTCCGGTAAACCTTCACTGCACGAGATTGAACAGGCCGAGAAGCAGCCATTGTGGCGGCGCCTGGGATGGCTGGCGGGGATCTGGGTGGGCAGCGTGCTGGCCCTGTTCGTGGTGGCCAGCCTGATGCGCATGTTCATGAATGCGGCGGGCCTGACCACGCACTGACATACCGAACCGGCCTGCCAGCGTGAGAGGCAAGCCCTGCTCTTCTATTGGAAGGGCAGGGCTTTTTTATTTGCGCGCTTTGAGGATGACGAACTTTGGTGTGGCCGCCACTTGTTCGACGCCACGGAACAATCGCGCCAACTTGCTGTGGTAGCCCAGGTGGCGATTACCCACGATATACAACGCGCCGCCCACTACCAGGGCTTCGCGTGCCTGCTGGAACATGCGCCAGGCGAGGAAGTCACCCACCACTTGTTGTTGATGAAACGGTGGGTTGCACAGCACCACGTCCAACGATTGCGCCTCCTGACCGGCCAGGCCGTCATCGGCACGTACAATAACGTCGCGATTGCCCAGAGCGGCTTGCCAGTTTTCAGTCGCCGATTGCACGGCCATATAGGACTCATCCACCAACGTGTACTGCGCGTCGGGGTTTTGCAGAGCGCTGGCAATCGCCAATACGCCATTGCCGCAGCCCAGGTCTGCCACGCGGGCGCTGCCAAGGTTTTTCGGCAGGTGCGGCAGGAAGGCGCGGGTGCCGATGTCCAGGCCCTCGCGGCAGAAAACGTTGGCGTGGTTGAGCAACTCGATGGCTGGCGCGTCCAGCCTGTAGCGGGTGGGATAGGGCGAGACGGCGACAGGACGATCTGCCACGGTGGCGATCAGCAATCGCGCCTTTTTGACCGCAAGCGTCGCGTGCATCGGCCCGATGTAACGCTCCAGCAGTTCACCGGCGGCGCGGGGCAAGTGCTTGACCATCGCCCCGGCGATCACCTCGGCGCCCGGCGCCAATTGCCCTTGCAGGCGGATCAACTGTTCTTCCAGCAGCGCCAGGGTTTTTGGCACACGGATCAGCACCCGATCGAAGGGCCCCACCGGCGCGGTGCTGGCGGGTACGAACGGCACGGCATCAAACGCCTTGCCGTTGCGCACCAGGTTTTTCTCCAGGGCTTGGGCGGCGAGGAACGAGTCGCCGCTGGAGGTCACCAACATCTGGCCCGCAAGGCTGGCCGCGAGGGCACCGAAGCTGTCATTGAGTACCAGCACGCGGGTCAGCGCATTGGGTTGCTGTGCGCCAAGGTGGTTGAGCAGGTACTCGTCGGCGGCATCGAAGGCTTGCAGCGGATCATTGTGTTGCTCTGGCTGACGAATCAGATCGAGCTGGGCGAAGGGGCTGTCAAGCAGGGGCATGGGGGAAGAATGCTCTGGGTAATCGACGGAACCGTCTGAGTGAACGGCGACGCGACCCACTGAAGGGGGTGGCATCAACACTCAGAATTGGCCGTAAATGTTACGTTTTTTTTTACGCAATGACATGGGGTGTTTAATTGACGATTAGAGCATTCCGGCTTTGGCGAGGCAGAGCACAGCCTGGATCTTACTGGTGACCTTCAATTTGCTGAGTACTCTGCCGATATGAAAACCCACCGTGCGC
Organism: Pseudomonas sp. NCIMB 10586; assembly: GCF_023127895.1. Lineage (NCBI taxonomy): Bacteria > Pseudomonadati > Pseudomonadota > Gammaproteobacteria > Pseudomonadales > Pseudomonadaceae > Pseudomonas > Pseudomonas sp. NCIMB 10586. The sequence continues at coordinate 49,906 of NZ_SPKQ01000006.1, read as the reverse complement.
TCGGACAGGCACAGAATGCGAGCGATCTCCGCGGCAGTCTTGCCCATGGCGCACCATCTGAGAATCTCCGTTTCGCGGGCCGTTAACTTGAATGGCGCCTCGTCGATGGGCTCGCCGGTGTATTGAAGCGCGACGACCGCATGCATCGCATGGCAGAGCCACAATACTTGACCGGCTTTTTCGTAAAGCTCTTCAGGGCTGACCTCACCCTTGTCACGCACCAGGGTCAGCATACTGAATACACCCTTGAAATCATGCACCGCCTGGGACCAGCCCATATGCACCCCAAATGACTCAGCCAAGTCCCACAGTTCAGGTGCGTTACCGAAGGCTTGCTTCTCCCAGAGGATGGGCAGTACAGAGTGCTTGCAGTGAACTACAGCCGGATCTTTGTCGAAGAAACCTGCTTGTTGATAGATTTTGTTCCATTCATTTGGGTAGTTGTTGCAGTTGAAAGGCTTTGCTTGGGTATTTTCGGATTGAGTACTCATTGTGAACGAGCAATATTTGAACCCCATTTCCTGAGTGCGGTTGATCACCATTTCATACACGGTGGTGATTTCGCTCTCGCCTTCCAGCTTGGGCAGCCGTGAATTGTGCCAATTGACCATCGGTAACTCTCCATGGGTTTCTTTGTGACTTGGGTACTTCCTGATCCCCAATCCAACACGAAAACAAGTGTAGGACACGTCGTACAAGCTAGTCTGAAAAAAAATTCATCAAGTGGTTGGTCTTCGGGTTTCAGATATGTACAAGCGTTATTGGTTTGTATGAAAAAACCGCTGGGACATTTTTTTTGCACTGGTTTTAATGACTTGCAGGTGATATCAAAATGACGTCTTCGGACGGCGTAGTTTCATCTTGTGGCGCATTCCGGTTGGGTTAATAGCCAAATGATTAGTATGAGTGTGCGGCGCGTTGTTTGCTGCGGATTGCGGGTGAACCGCTGGCTCACTTGCGTCACTGACAGGCGGTGCGCGATGGGTAAATGCAATGCCAGTACAAATCAACGGTGTTTGCGTCATCTGCTTTGAGAGACACTAGCGGCCTGTGCAAAACGGAGCCTCCCATGACGGCCAGTGCTGAGAAATTTACCCGCCAGACCTTGCTCGACGTGCAATCGCTGACCCCCAGCCTCTTCACCCTGCGCACCACTCGCGACCCAGGCTTTCGCTTTACCGCCGGCCAGTTCGTGCGCCTGGGTGTAACCAAGGCCGATGGCAGCACCGTGTGGCGTGCCTACTCTGTGGTGTCATCGCCTTTTGATGAGCATCTCGACTTTTTTTCCATCGTTGTCCCTGGCGGGGAGTTCACCAGCGAACTCAGCCGGCTGCGGGTTGGCGACACCTTGTTGGTAGAGCGCCAGGCCACCGGCTTCCTGACCCTTAATCGCTTTGTCGACGGGCGCGACCTGTGGCTGCTGGGCACCGGCACAGGGGTTGCGCCGTTCCTGTCGATCCTGCAGGACTTTGAGGTCTGGGAAAAATTCGAACGCATCATTCTGGTGTACAGCGCGCGGGAAGCGAAAGAGCTGGCTTACCAGGCGCTGATCAAGGAACTGGGGGAGCGCGAGTACTTGGCCGAGTACGCGCATAAACTCACCTACATCCCCATCGTCACTCGCGAGCAATATCCGGGTGCGCTCAACGGGCGCATTACCACGCTGATAGAAAATGGCGAACTGGAGCGTGCGGCCGGCCTTGAGTTAACGCCGGAACACTCCCGCGTATTGATTTGCGGTAATCCGCAGATGGTCGATGACACCCGCCAGCTACTCAAGCAACGGGACATGCAACTGAGCCTGAGTCGACGCCCTGGTCAGGTTGCAGTAGAAAATTACTGGTAGAAAAAAGGCGCCTCACGAGGCGCCTTTTTGCAACCGCTGATTAAAGCGGTTTGTTGTTATTTTGAGCCTTGAGCAGATCGCGGATCTCGCCCAGCAGCACTTCTTCCTTGGTCGGCGTCGGTGGCAAGCTAGGGGCTACGGCCTCTTCTCGCTTCAGGCGGTTGATGGCCTTCACACCCATGAAGATCGCAAAAGCAACGATCACGAAGTCGATGATGCTCTGGATGAACTTGCCATAAGCCAGCACCACCGCCGGTACGTCACCCTGCGCGGCCTTGAGCGTTATCGCCAGGTCGGCAAAGTCCACACCCCCGATCAGCAGACCGATAGGCGGCATAATCACGTCGCCTACAAACGAGGAAACAATTTTGCCGAAGGCGGCGCCGATGATGATACCGACGGCCATGTCGACCACATTACCTTTGACCGCGAAGGCCTTGAACTCACTGATCACGCCCATAGGTTATTCCTTGTTACAGTTGAGAAGGGTGGAGGTCAGTGTAATTCAGTCGTACAAGGCTTGCTCGACACAACTGTTAACACTGTCGATTTTTATCGACACATTAAAACGCAAATAGTTTGCAAAGTGCCACCAGTCGCGCGCGAATTAACCGTCATTTCAGCCAGTTACCAGATTATTTTATTAATCGGGCCTGTGGCGTTTTTCTATTTATCTTCTGACTCGCAGGTCTCTAGCCTCTGACAAGCACAACAGAATGTGCGCTAAAAAAACCAGAGGAAACCTCGATGAACACTCCAATCCGCCGCAGGCCCGTGTCCGCGCGTCACGCGTTGGCACTGGTGACCGCCAGCCTGCTGTCCCTCTCCGTGCAAGCCGCCAACCTGACCCGCGATAACGGGGCCAACGTCGGTGATAACCAGAACTCGCAAACGGCCGGAGCGAACGGCCCGGTATTGTTGCAGGACGTTCAGCTGATCCAGAAGTTGCAGCGCTTTGACCGCGAACGCATCCCCGAGCGTGTGGTACATGCCCGCGGTACCGGCGCCCATGGCACCTTCACGGTGACCGACAACCTCAGCGACCTGACCAAGGCCAAGGTGTTCGCCGCCGGTGAAACCACGCCAGTGTTCGTACGCTTTTCGGCGGTCGTCCACGGTAACCATTCCCCTGAAACCCTGCGTGACCCAAGGGGTTTTGCCACCAAGTTCTACACCGCCGAAGGTAACTGGGACCTGGTTGGCAATAACTTCCCGACCTTCTTTATCCGCGATGCCATCAAGTTCCCGGATATGGTCCATGCCTTCAAACCCGACCCACGCACCAACCTGGATGACGACTCGCGCCGTTTCGACTTCTTCTCCCATGTTCCCGAAGCCACGCGTACGTTGACCGAGTTGTACTCGGACTCCGGTACCCCGGCCAGTTACCGCGAGATGGACGGTAATGGCGTACATGCCTACAAGTTGATCAACGCCAAGGGCGAAGTGCACTACGTCAAGTTCCACTGGAAGAGCCTGCAAGGCATCAAGAACCTGGATCCCAAGCAAGTCACCGAAGTACAGGGTCGTGACTACAGTCATATGACCAACGACTTGGTCACCCATATCAACAAGGGCGACTTCCCCAAGTGGGACTTGTATGTGCAAGTGCTCAAGCCCGAGGACTTGGCCAAGTTTGATTTCGACCCCCTGGATGCCACCAAGATCTGGCCGGATGTACCGGAGCGTAAAGTCGGGCAGATGGTGCTCAATCGCAACCCGGCCAATGTCTTCCAGGAAACCGAGCAAGTCGCGATGGCGCCTGCCAACCTGGTGCCGGGCATCGAGCCGTCGGAAGACCGCCTGCTGCAAGGCCGGGTGTTCTCCTATGCCGATACGCAAATGTACCGCCTGGGTGCGAACGCCCTGCAACTGCCGATCAACGCTCCACGGGTCACCGTCAACAACGGTAACCAGGACGGTGCGATGAACTTCGGCAAGACCACCACCGGCGTGAACTACCAGCCAAGCCGGCTGTTGCCACGCGAAGAGCCGCAAACCGCGCGCTACAGCCAGTCGCCGCTGTCGGGCAGCACCCAGCAGGCGAAGATCCAGCGCGAGCAGAACTTCAAACAGGCCGGTGACCTGTACCGCTCCTACACCAAGAAAGAGCGTCAGGACTTGATCGACAATTTCGGCGGCTCGCTGGCCACCACCGATGACGAGAGCAAGCACATCATCCTGTCGTTCCTTTACAAGGCTGATCCGGAATACGGCACCGGCGTGACCAAGGTGGCCAAAGGTGATCTGGCTCGCGTGAAGGCGCTGGCGCAAAAACTGACTGACTGATTCGTTGGTTGCGGTCGGCGCCTCTACGGGCGTCGACCTTTGGCAGGAGAAGCCCCTATGCGTATCTCTATCGGTTTACTGATGGCCATGCTGGCCTTTGTCGCCCATGCGGAGTCTCCCGACCCGGTGGCGCTCAAAGCCCAGTTGCAGGATTACTACTTCGACGCCGCTCGCCGTGGCGACCTCGACATGCTCAATACCTTTATCGACTCCGGCTACAGCCTCAACATCCAGGATGACAAAGGCTACACGGCACTGATTCTCGCCGCTTATCACGGCCAGGGCTCGTACGTGGAGCGTCTGCTCGACGCGGGTGCCAACGCCTGCGTACAGGACAAACGCGGCAACACGGCGCTGATGGGCGCGATCTTCAAGGGTGAGCTGAAAATCGCCCAGCGCCTGCTGGCCACCGACTGCAACCCGGACCAACGCAATGGCGCGGGACAGACTGCCGCCATGTACGCTGGGCTGTTCAAACGCGTCGAGTTGCTGGGTGAACTGCAAGCCAAAGGCGCAGACCTGAACGCCGAGGACCCCGTCGGTAACAGTGCTTCACGTTTGGCCAGTGGCGAAATCCGGACCCCGGCGTCGCGCTGAGCTATCATCGCGGTTTTTCGGTTGGAGGTTCTCACATGGCAAAGGCCAAGCGCATGTACGGCTGCACGGAGTGCGGCGCGACCTTTCCCAAATGGGCGGGCCAGTGCTCCGAATGCGGTGCGTGGAACACCCTGACTGAAACCATGATTGAAAGCGGTGGTGCCGCAGCCCCCACCGGCCGCGCCGGCTGGACCGGGCAACAGGCACAGATCAAGACCCTGGCCGAGGTCAGCGTCGAAGAGATCCCGCGTTTCTCCACCGCGTCCGGCGAACTGGACCGCGTACTTGGCGGTGGCCTGGTCGATGGATCGGTGGTGCTGATCGGCGGTGACCCGGGCATCGGCAAGTCGACCATCCTCTTGCAAACCCTGTGCAGCATCGCCAGCCGTATGCCGGCGCTGTACGTCACCGGTGAAGAATCCCAACAGCAAGTGGCCATGCGCGCCCGCCGCTTGGGCCTGCCCCAGGACCAGCTGCGGGTCATGACCGAAACCTGCATCGAAAGCATCATCGCCACGGCGCGGATTGAAAAGCCCAAGGTCATGGTGATTGACTCGATCCAGACGATTTTCACCGAGCAACTGCAATCGGCGCCGGGCGGCGTGTCCCAGGTGCGCGAAAGTGCGGCGCTGTTGGTGCGCTACGCCAAGCAGAGCGGCACGGCGATCTTCCTGGTCGGCCACGTGACCAAGGAAGGCGCGCTGGCCGGGCCACGGGTGTTGGAGCACATGGTGGATACCGTGCTGTATTTCGAAGGTGAGTCCGATGGCCGCCTGCGTTTGCTGCGGGCGGTAAAAAACCGCTTTGGCGCCGTGAACGAGCTGGGTGTGTTCGCCATGACTGACCGTGGGCTGAAAGAAGTCTCCAACCCCTCGGCGATTTTTCTCACTCGCGCCCAGGAAGAAGTCCCGGGCAGTGTGGTGATGGCGACGTGGGAGGGTACCCGGCCCATGCTGGTGGAAGTCCAGGCGCTGGTGGATGACAGCCATTTGGCCAACCCGCGGCGGGTCACGCTTGGCCTGGACCAGAACCGTCTGGCGATGTTGCTGGCGGTATTGCACCGTCACGGCGGCATTCCGACCCATGACCAGGATGTTTTCCTTAACGTAGTGGGCGGGGTCAAGGTGCTGGAGACCGCCTCCGACCTGGCGCTGATGGCGGCGGTGATGTCCAGCCTGCGCAATCGGCCGCTGCCCCATGATCTGCTGGTGTTTGGTGAGGTCGGCCTGTCGGGTGAAGTCCGCCCGGTGCCCAGTGGGCAGGAGCGGTTGAAGGAGGCGGCCAAGCATGGGTTCAAGCGGGCGATCGTGCCCAAGGGCAATGCGCCGAAGGAAATGCCGGCAGGTTTGCAGGTGATTGGGGTGACGCGCCTGGAGCAGGCGTTGGATGCACTGTTCGAATAATCACCAGCATTGCAGATCCAATGTGGGAGGGGGCTTGCTCCCGATTGCGGTGGATCAGTAACAGATAGGCTGACTGACCCACCGCAATCGGGAGCAAGTCGAATCGTCGCACCGCCCCTCCCACATTTGAGTTGTGTTGGCTTCTAGATTTCCAGCAATGCCGCCAGCTCTCTGTGTAGCTCTTCCTCATCCCCCAGGTTCAACTCAATCAGTCGCCGCAAATGGCTGATCGAATCCAGATCGATATGTTGGCACACGAAGCCCAACTGCCCCTGATCCTCGTGGCTCAGCTTCACTTGCATCTTTATATGCGCTTTCGGATCCAGGCGTATGTCTACGTCGAACGGCAGCGCCTTGTTCCCCTTCCAGTCTTCGGGGCGCTCGACCAGTAGACCCTTTAGCGAGAGATCCACCAGTTTCACCGGAAAATCCCATCCGTTTTGCCGAATTTCGGTTTTGGCATCAAAAGCAATCCGGCGAAAACGGCGGCGATCAGACGGTTGCTCAGTCATGGTGAAGCCCTCGGTGAATAGGAGGATTGTAGCCTTGCGCCATCATTTGGCATTTATTTCGTTTTTTTGCCGCATAGAAGGCTCTAGACCAACGTAGGGGGCTGGTCTTTGAGGCCAACAGCGCTAAACTCGGGCTGGCTGTCCTTTCTGTCCACCCTGGCTGGAATACAAAAATGAAAAATAATAATAGCCTGCTACGCCACCTACCCTGGCTGGTGCTGGCAATCGTAGGAGCGTGCGCCCTGGGCGTAGTGGCCTTGCGCCGCGGCGAGGCGATCAACGCCTTGTGGATTGTGGTCGCTGCTGTGGCCATCTATCTGGTTGCGTACCGTTACTACAGTCTGTTCATCGCCAATAACGTGATGCAACTCGACCCTCGGCGGGCCACCCCCGCAGTGGTCAATAACGACGGTCTGGACTACGTGCCGACCAACAAACATATCCTTTTCGGTCACCACTTTGCGGCGATTGCCGGTGCAGGCCCGTTGGTCGGTCCGGTGCTGGCGGCGCAGATGGGCTACCTGCCCGGCACCCTGTGGCTGATTGCCGGTGTGGTGCTGGCGGGTGCGGTGCAGGACTTCATGATCCTGTTCCTGTCCACTCGTCGCAACGGGCGTTCCCTGGGTGACATGGTTCGCGAAGAGATGGGCCGCATTCCCGGGACCATCGCCCTGTTTGGCTGCTTCCTGATCATGATCATCATCCTCGCGGTGCTGGCGCTGATCGTGGTCAAGGCCCTGGCCGAGAGCCCGTGGGGCATCTTTACGGTGATGGCGACCATCCCGATTGCGATGTTCATGGGCATCTACATGCGCTACATCCGCCCGGGCCGCATTGGTGAAATTTCGATCATCGGCGTGCTGTTGCTGCTGGGTTCGATCTGGCTGGGCGGGCAGATTGCCGCTGACCCGGTCTGGGCCAAAGCCTTCACCTTCACCGGGATCCAGATCACCTGGATGCTGATCGGCTACGGCTTCGTTGCCGCTGTTCTGCCGGTATGGCTGATCCTGGCGCCGCGTGACTACCTGTCGACGTTCCTGAAAATCGGCACCATCATCGCTCTGGCGATCGGCATCCTGGTCACCATGCCTGATCTGAAAATGCCAGCACTGACCCAGTTCATCGACGGCACTGGCCCGGTGTGGAAGGGCGGCCTGTTCCCGTTCCTGTTCATCACCATCGCTTGTGGCGCGGTCTCGGGCTTCCACGCGCTGATCTCTTCGGGCACCACGCCCAAGTTGCTCGCCAGTGAAAGCCACGCCCGTTACATCGGTTATGGCGGCATGTTGATGGAGTCGTTCGTGGCCATCATGGCGATGGTTGCCGCTTCGGTGATCGAGCCTGGCGTGTACTTCGCCATGAACAGCCCGGCGGCGATTGTCGGTACTGACGTGGTCACCGTGGCGCAAACCGTCAGCAGCTGGGGTTTTGCAATTACCCCTGAAGCGCTGTCGGCTGTTGCCCACGATATCGGTGAAACCACCATCCTGGCGCGTGCCGGCGGTGCGCCGACGCTGGCAGTCGGTATCGCACAGATCCTGCACAGTGTGCTGCCAGGTGAAAACACCATGGCGTTCTGGTACCACTTTGCGATCCTGTTCGAAGCGCTGTTCATCCTCACGGCGGTCGATGCCGGTACCCGTGCCGGTCGCTTCATGCTGCAGGACCTGCTGGGTTCGTTCGTGCCTGCGCTCAAACGCACCGAGTCCTGGACCGCCAACCTGATCGCGACGGCCGGTTGCGTGGCGATGTGGGGTTACTTGCTGTACCAGGGCGTAATCGACCCGCTGGGTGGTATCAACACCTTGTGGCCGCTGTTCGGTATCTCCAACCAGATGCTGGCGGGTATCGCGCTGATGCTGGCGACCGTTGTGCTGATCAAGATGAAGCGCCAGCGCTACATCTGGGTGACCATGTTGCCGGCCGTCTGGCTGCTGATCTGCACCACCACCGCGGGCTTCATCAAGCTGTTCGACGCCAACCCGGCGATCGGCTTCCTGTCGCTGGCCAAGAAATACAGCGATGCCCTGGCCAACGGTCAGATCCTCGCCCCGGCCAAGAGCATCGACCAGATGCAGCACGTGATCTGGAACGCCTACACCAACGCAACGCTGACGGCGCTGTTCCTGTTCGTGGTATTCAGCATCCTGTTCTATGCGCTCAAAGTCGGCGTAGCCGCCTGGGGCAACAAAGAGCGTACGGATAAAGAAGCGCCATTCCAGGCCGTACCGGACGCATAAGCGAGGATTGCCACTATGTTCAATGACATCAGTCGCCTCGGTAAATACCTCGGTCAGGCCGCGCGCCTGATGGTCGGCATGCCCGACTACGACACCTACGTCGAGCATATGCAAACCAAACACCCGGACAAGCCGGTGATGGACTACAAGGCGTTCTTCCGCGAACGCCAGGAGGCCCGTTACGGCGGCAAGGGTGGTCCCAAGTGCTGTTGACCCGGTAACGCAGGCCAATGCGATACCCCTGTGGGAGCAGGGCTTTCTGTGGGAGCTGGCTTGCCTGCGATAGCATCACCTCGGTCTGACTGAAGCACCGAGTTGTCTGCATCGCAGGCAAGCCAGCTCCCACAGGGGCCTTTGCTCCCACATTTGTTTTGTGTTTATTCAGTTATCAGGAGAATAGTTTTGTCCTCTCCCATCCCCGTCACCATCCTCAGCGGCTTCCTCGGTGCCGGCAAGACCACCTTGCTGCGCCATCTGCTCAAGGCCGAGCACGGCTTGAAAATCGCCGTGATCGAAAACGAATTCAGTGACGCCGGCATCGACACCCAGCTCTTGGGCGACGAGCCGGTACAAGTCATGACCCTGTCCAACGGCTGCGTGTGCTGCACCATCCACACCGACCTGACCAAGGCCCTGTACCTGCTGCTTGAGCGTCTGGACAGTGGCGAAATCGCCTTCGACCGCCTGGTGATCGAATGCACCGGCCTTGCCGACCCGGCACCAGTGGCCCAGACTTTTTTCATCGACGAAGAACTGCGCGAGCGCTACATCCTCGACGGCATCATTACCCTGGTGGACGCCGCCCACGCCGAGCATCACCTGACCCAGACCATCGCCCAGGCCCAGATCGGCTTTGCCGACCGCCTGCTGGTGAGTAAGCGCGACCTGGTGGACAACGCCACCTTCGACGCCCTCAGTCAGCGCCTGACCCGTATCAACCGGCGTGCGCCGATCCGTGTGGTGGATCACGGCAAGATCGACTTGGCTGAGTTGCTGGATGTGCGCGGCTTCAACCTCAATGCCGGCATGAGCCTGCGCCCGGTCAGCGCTGCGCCATCGGTCGACCGTATTTCCAGCCTGGTGCTGCGCACCGACCAACCGCTGGATATCGACCGCCTCAGTGAGTTCATGAACGAACTGCTGGAAGACCACGGCAAGCAGCTGCTGCGCTACAAGGGCGTGCTGAATATTGCCGGGGAGGATCGACGCATGGTGTTCCAGGGCGTGCTGAAACTCTATGGTTTTGACTGGGACACCGAATGGGCCGAGGGCGAGGCGCGGGAGAGTGTAATCGTGTTTATTGCCGATGAGTTGCCGGAGGACAAGATCCGCGAAGGTTTTGCCAAGGTCTACCAAGCCTGACTTGAAATGCGATCAACTGTGGGAGGGGGCTTGCTCCCGATTGCGGTGGGTCAGTAAACATATAAGTGACTGACACACTGCTATCGGGAGCAAGCCCCCTCCCACAATTGAATGCATTTCAAATTGAAATAAAAAAGCCCGGCTCAAGAGCCGGGCTTTTCATTCAAGCAACTGCAATCAAGCGCCGTAAACCGGCAGCTTTTTGCAGATGGCCTTGACCTTCTCACGTACCGCGTCGATCACGGCTTCGTTGTTCAGGTCAGCCAGGATGTCGCAGATCCAGCCGGCCAGTTCCTTGCACTCTGCTTCCTTGAAGCCACGGGTGGTCACAGCCGGGGTGCCGAAGCGCAGGCCGGAGGTGACGAACGGCGAACGTGGGTCGTTCGGCACGGAGTTCTTGTTCACGGTGATGAAGGCTTTGCCCAGGGCGGCGTCAGCGTCTTTACCGGAAATGTCCTGTTTGATCAGCGACAGCAGGAACAGGTGGTTTTCAGTACCGCCGGACACCACGTCAAAACCGCGCTCGATGAACACAGATGCCATGGCCTGGGCGTTCTTCACCACTTGTTGCTGGTAGGTCTTGAACTCAGGCTGCAGTGCTTCCTTGAAGCAGATCGCCTTGGCGGCAATCACGTGCTCCAGCGGGCCACCCTGGGCGCCGGGGAATACCGCGGAGTTGAGCTTCTTCTCGATCTCGGCGTTGGCGCGAGCCAGGATCAGGCCGCCACGTGGACCGCGCAGGGTCTTGTGGGTAGTGGTGGTCACCACGTCAGCGTAAGGCACTGGGTTCGGGTACACGCCCGCTGCCACCAGACCGGCCACGTGGGCCATGTCGACGAACAGGTAGGCACCGACCTTGTCGGCGATTTCACGGAAGCGTGGGAAATCCAGGATCTGCGAGTAGGCAGAGAACCCAGCCACGATCATTTTTGGCTTGTGCTCGACCGCCAGGCGCTCGACTTCGTCGTAGTCGATCAGGCCGTTGGCATCGATACCGTACTGGACGGCGTTGTACAGCTTGCCGGAGGAAGAAACGCTGGCGCCGTGGGTCAGGTGACCGCCGTGGGCCAGGCTCATGCCCAGGATAGTGTCGCCGCCTTGCAGCAGGGCCAGGTACACGGCGCTGTTGGCCTGGGAGCCGGCGTGTGGCTGGACGTTGGCGTAATCGGCGCCGAACAGCTCCTTGGCACGGTCGATGGCCAACTGCTCAACCACGTCGACGTACTCGCAACCACCGTAGTAGCGCTTGCCCGGGTAGCCTTCGGCGTACTTGTTGGTCAAAACCGAACCTTGAGCCTCCATCACCGCAGGGCTGGTGTAGTTTTCCGAAGCGATCAGCTCAATGTGCTCTTCCTGGCGCACGGCTTCTTGCTCCATGGCGGCGAAGAGATCGGCGTCGTACTTGGCAATAGTCAAATCACGGCTGAACATGGCGGTCCTCAAGGATCGGGGGCAGAAAAGGAGGGCATTCTAACCCAATGGGTTTTGGATGGCATATGAAAGGACATCATGTCGCGGACAAGTGGGGCTCATCTGGGGATGAGTGGTGACTGTGCTGGCCTCATCGGGAGCAAGCCCCCTCCCACATTCGAAGGTATTCACAGTTCAAAGGTGGGAGGGGGCTTGCTCCCGATGGAGCCATAAGCTTCACAACAGCAGGTCAGTCGAACATGAAGAGAGCATCATTGCTGAACTGCGCCTCGAACCGATTCGCCGGCATCGGCCGCCCGAACAGGTAACCCTGGACCTCATCACAGCCATGCTCGCGCAAAAAGTCCAATTGCTCGTGGGTTTCCACACCTTCGGCGATCACCGCCAGGTTCAGGCTGTGGGCCATGGCAATGATCGCCCGGGCGATCTGTGCGTCCTGCTCACCGGAGGGCAGGCCATCGACGAAGGTGCGGTCGATCTTCAGCACGTCGATGGGGAATTGCTTGAGGTAGTTAAGCGATGAATAGCCAGTGCCAAAGTCGTCTACCGCGATGCTCAGGCCCAGGTTCTTCAAGCTGGCGAGGATTTGCAGCGCTTCGTTGACTTCGCGCATCAGGATACTTTCGGTCAGTTCCAGCTCCAGGCACGCTGGCGGCAGGCCAGTGTCCTTGAGGATGGTGGCGATGCGCGTGCCCAGCTGGCCGTCGGAGAACTGTCGCGCCGAGATGTTCACCGAGACTTTGGGCACCCGCACCTTGTTCTGGTGCCAGGTCTTGAGTTGGCGACAGGCTTCGCTGATCACCCAATCGCCCACGTCCACCACCAGCCCGAGTTCTTCCAATACCGGAATGAAATCCCCCGGCGGCACCAGCCCGCGACGCGGGTGGCGCCAGCGCAGCAGGGCCTCGGCGCCGGTCAGGCGTTTGCCGTCGCCGCTGAATTGCGGTTGGTAATACAGCACGAATTCGTTCTGGTCCAGGGCGTGGCGCAGGTCGCTCTCCAGCTCCAGGCGCTCCAGGGCGCTGGCGTTCATGTCGGCCTGGTAGAACTGGAAGTTGTTCTTGCCGCGCTCTTTGGCGTGATACATCGCCGTATCCGCGTTTTTCATCAGTTGGCTCAGCTCGTTGCCGTCTTGGGGGCTGAGGGCGATGCCGATACTGGCGGTCACGAAGAACTCGCGGCCTTCGAGCACGAATGGCTTCACCAGGCTGGCCAGAATCTGCTCGGCCACATGAATCGCGCGGTTCAGCGCCATTTCGCGGCTGACCCGTGGTTGCAACAGCAGGGTGAACTCGTCGCCGCCCATGCGCGCCACGGTGTCGTCTTCGGCCACGCAACCGAGCAGGCGCGTCGCCATTTCCTTGAGCATACGGTCGCCGGCGGCGTGGCCGAGGGAGTCGTTGATCGGCTTGAAGCGGTCGAGGTCGAGGAACATCAACACCACCCACGACTTCTGCCGTTCTGCCGATTGCAACGCCGTGTGCAGACGGTCCTGGAACAGCGTGCGGTTGGGCAGGTGGGTCAGGGCGTCGTAGTAGGCCAGGCGGTGGATGCGCTGTTCGCTGGCCTTGCGCTCGCTGATATCGCTGAAGAAGCACACATAGCTGGCCAGGTCGCCTTCATCGTCGAACACCGCCGTAATGCCGACCCAGGCCGGGTAATGCTCGCCGTTGCGGCGCTTGAGCCACACTTCGCCTTCCCAGGTACTGTGCTGGTGCAGTTGCTTGAGCACATAACGCAGGTGGGCTTCCTGCTGCTCGTCGACGGTGAGCATGTTCGGCAATTGGTCGAGCACGTCCGCCACTTCATACCCGCTGACCCGGCTGAACGCCTCGTTGGCTTGCACGATATAGCCGGCCGGATCGGTGATCAGGATCGCCGAGGTGGAGTGCTCGAAGACCGTGGCCGCCATGCGCAGGTCTTTTTCGGCGCGGCGTTGCTGGCTGATATCGCGGCCCACGCCGAGGATGCCCTCAAAGGCGCCATGTTCATCCCACACCAGCACCAGGCGCAGTTCGATCGGTACTTTGCGCCCGTCGGCGCGCAGGCAGTCGAACAGGAACAGTTGGGTCTGGACTTCATCGCGCAAGGTGTTCAACTCCTCGGGGTTGCCGAGGGCGCGACTGACCTGTTCCATCAGGCTATAAATGCCGGTCAACTGTTGCGGGTTGGCAACGATCGACTGCCAGCCATGCTTGAACACCCAATCCACGTCATAGCCCAGCACGGTGTTGACCGATGGGCTGATGTAATTCAGAGCCAGTTGGCTGTCGGTAGAGCAGATCACGTCGCTGATGCTTTCAGCCAACATGCGGTAGCGCTGTTCGCTGTCGCGCAGGGATTCGCTGGCTTCGATCTGGTCGGTAATGTCCTTGGCCACACCGATGATCCGAGTGACCACCGTGGACGTATCCCGGGCCAGGGCCTGTTCGCGAATATCGAAGCGGCGCCATTGGTTATTGCGGTGGCGAAAGCGCAGTTGGCAGTGCAACTGGGTCGTGTAAGCGGCCTGGCGTTGCTGTTCACGCGAGTCGTGGTAGTGCTCGGCGTCTTCGGGGTGCAGCAGGATCTCCCAGAAGTACTCACCCATTTGCTGCAGTTCGGCTTTGTTGTAGCCCAGGGTGTGGCCCAGATGATGGTTGCTGAAAATCATGCGCTGGCTGATCACGTCCTGCACATACAGGTGATCGGGCACGGTGCGCACCACATCCGACCAGAAGCTCTCGCGCTCCACCAGCGACAACTCGATCAGTTTGCGGCTGGTGATGTCGCTGATGCTGAGGATCACGGCCTTGACGTCATCCTGCTGCTCCGGCAAACGCATCACCAGCCACAGGTACTGTTCGTTGCCGGCCACGTCGTTGAGCTGGATTTCCAGCTCCAGCTGTTTTTGCCGGGTCAGTACAGCTTCCAGCACCTGATAGCCGATGGACGTGGCATTGCGCGGGCAATCATCGATCAGGCGTTCCCACGCCTGCTCGCAGGACGCGACGTTGAGCAGGCGCACGGCCATCTGGTTGACCTCGGTGACGCGCAACTCCCTGAGCAGTTGCTTGCGCTCGGCGGGGTTGGCCTGCAACCAGGCGTGCAACTGTTCGCGGCTTTGTACCTGGGTCTTGTTGCAAAACGCCTTGAGCCCCGCCAGGTCAAGCACGCACAAGGCCACGCCTGTGCCTTCGAAGATGTCCTGATAGCGTCGCCGGCCTTCATTCACCTGGCGTTGGCGGCGGCGCATGTTGAGCAGCACGATCACCGGGACAAGCGAAAATGCCAGGCCCAGCAGGCACTTGCCGATAAAGGCAGGCAGCAGTTGTTCCAGCACCGCGCTGCGGTCAAACAGGCCGCGCAGTTGCCAGTCGCTTTTGCTCAAGGGCGTGACCAGCACACTGCGGTTCAATTCTTCCGGCGTCAGGGCGCTGGGCCACTGCGCGGGCATCCCGCTGTCACGGCTGACCACACGATGGTTCAGGCTGTTCTCGATCGCCCACATCGGGCGCTGGCCCTGAATGTCCTGCCGTGTGAGGTTGGCCAGGTAATTGGGGGCCAGGCGCAAGGCCCAGTACACCTTGGAGCCACCGCTGGGTTGGTGCAGCAACAGATAGATGACCGTGCCGTCATTGTCGTTGCTCAGGTAGTAAGACTGGGCGTGACTGCGCTTGACCAGGTCTTCGAGCAGGGCACTGTCTTGGCTGCCTTCGGCAGTGTCGCTGATCAGTGCGCCGTTGGGGGTGAGCAGGGCGAAGCTGCGTAGGTCCGGCAACGAGCGCTGCAACGTGCGCATCAAGGCCTGCTGCTGTTCGGCATTGCGCGGCGGCTCGACAATGGGCAGCAGGTTCAGGGCGATCTGCGCGCTCAGTGCCATGCTCTGGCTGATCTGCTCGGCCAAGTCAGCACTGTAGTCGATGGTGTATTGCTGCTGGTTTTTCTGGTTTTGCTGCAACTGGTCAAGCAGTTGCCAGAACAATAACGCGAGCAACATCAGCACAAGCGTCGCCAATGCGCCCTTCAAGGTACCGTGCAGGGGCGCTCCCGGCGCAATATGAGCGGCGCGCAAGGGAGTGGGCGGCGTGACTTTGGACAAGCTGTGATCCTGCGGTTGGCTGGACTGGCGCGCGACGTGCACTATAAGCCGGACGCCCGGAGGGCGGCTAGCATGCCTTGAGTTGTGGCAAAGTGCCAGTCCTCCCTGGCTGGACTGCCCCAGCGCATTCAGGTAGCTTTGCCGGTTACGCGGGGGCGTTCCAGCCCCAGACATTCAGGCTTTTTCCCCACGCAGGCATTGATGATAGTCAAAGGCCCGCGCGGCGCATGGCCTGGCACGGGCTTCGTCCGCTTAATTCATCAGTAACTGACGCTAGGTTCACCATGGCTCAATACGTCTTCACCATGCATCGGCTGGGAAAAGTTGTTCCGCCGAAGCGGGAAATCCTGAAAAACATTTCGTTGTCCTTCTTTCCAGGCGCCAAGATCGGCGTGCTCGGCCTCAACGGCTCGGGTAAGTCCACGCTGCTGAAAATCATGGCCGGCGTCGATACCGAGTTCGAAGGCGAAGCCCGCCCGATGCCGGACCTGAATATCGGTTACCTGCCGCAAGAGCCGATCCTGGATCCGACCAAGACCGTGCGCGAAGTGGTTGAAGAGGCCGTCAGCGTGATCAAGGACGCCCAGGCGCGCCTCGACGAGGTGTATGCCGCCTACGCCGAACCGGATGCCGACTTCGACAAGCTGGCCGCCGAGCAGGCCAAGCTCGAAGCCATCCTGCAGGCTGGCGACGGTCACAACCTGGAGCGCCAACTGGAAGTCGCCGCCGATGCGCTGCGCCTGCCGGCGTGGGACGCCAAGGTCGAGCACCTGTCTGGTGGTGAAAAACGTCGTGTGGCCCTGTGCCGCCTGCTGCTGTCGGCTCCCGATATGCTGCTGCTCGACGAACCGACCAACCACCTGGACGCCGATTCCGTCGCCTGGCTGGAGCACTTCCTGCACGATTTCCCGGGCACCGTGGTTGCAATCACGCACGACCGGTACTTCCTGGACAACGTTGCCGGCTGGATCCTCGAGCTCGACCGCGGCGCCGGTATCCCTTACGAGGGCAACTACTCCGGTTGGCTGGAAGCCAAGTCCGACCGTCTGGCCGCCGAATCCAAGCAGCAATCGGCCCACGAAAAAGCCATGAAGGAAGAGCTGGAGTGGGTGCGCAAAGGCGCCAAGGCCCGCCAGTCCAAATCCAAGGCCCGTCTGCAACGCTTTGAAGAAATGCAGTCGCAGGAATTCCAGAAGCGCAGCGAAACCAACGAGATCTACATCCCGGCCGGTCCGCGCCTGGGTGACAAGGTCATCGAGTTCAAGAACGTATCCAAGGGCTATGGCGACCGCGTGCTGATCGACAACCTGTCGTTCTCCATGCCAAAAGGCGCGATCGTCGGCGTCATTGGTGGTAACGGTGCGGGTAAGTCCACGCTGTTCCGCATGTTGATGGGCAAGGAAACGCCGGACTCCGGCAGCATCGAGATCGGCGACACCGTGCAACTGGCCTGTGTAGACCAGAGCCGCGACGACCTCGACGGCAGCAAGACTGTATTCCAGCAGATCTCCGACGGCTCCGACCAGATCCGTATCGGCAACTATGAAATCCCGTCGCGCACCTATGTCGGCCGTTTCAACTTCAAGGGCGGCGATCAGCAGAAGTTCGTCAAGGACCTGTCCGGTGGTGAGCGTGGTCGCTTGCACCTGGCCCTGACCTTGAAAGAGGGCGGCAACGTGTTGCTGCTCGACGAACCGTCCAACGACCTCGACGTTGAAACCCTGCGTTCCCTGGAAGAAGCCCTGCTGGACTTCCCGGGCGCCGCCATTGTGATCTCTCACGATCGGTGGTTCCTTGACCGCGTCGCGACCCACATCCTGGCGTACGAAGATGACTCCCAGGCGGTGTTCTTCGAAGGTAACTACACCGAGTACGAAGCCGACCGTAAAAAGCGCTTGGGCGAAGCAGCTGCCCAGCCGCACCGTGTGCGTCACAAAAAACTGGCCTGATTCGGGCTGGTTTGAAAAAAGCGGAGCCTTCGGGCTCCGTTTTTTTTTTGGCGCTGTTCAGGTGGGCCGAGGCGACTTCATCGCAGGCAAGCCAGCTCCCACATTAGATCGAGTACCTCTGCTACGACACGGTCCAATGTGGGAGCTGGCTTGCCTGCGATAGCGGTTTAACTATTGGTGCATATCTCGCGTTGAAATCCCTGTTAGAGGGCAAAAATCCTGATTATTTATATCCAATGCACCATTTAAATTCACAAAAGCGACATTTTGCCCTGTCACGGTGCGAAATGAATTGATAAAGTCCGGCTCATTCTCTGTTTAACAACAATCAATTTGCCGAGACTTTTCATGATCGAATCCGTCGAATCCTTCCTGGCCCGCCTCAAGAAACGCGACCCCGACCAGCCGGAATTCCACCAGGCTGTAGAAGAAGTCCTGCGCAGCCTGTGGCCCTTTCTTGAAGCCAACCCCCACTACCTGACCTCGGGCATTCTGGAGCGCATTTGCGAACCGGAACGCGCCATCACCTTCCGGGTATCGTGGGTGGATGATCACGGCAAGGTTCAGGTCAATCGCGGTTTCCGTATCCAGATGAACAGCGCCATCGGCCCGTACAAAGGTGGCTTGCGCTTTCACCCTTCGGTCAACCTGGGCGTGCTGAAATTCCTCGCCTTCGAGCAGACCTTCAAAAACTCCCTGACCTCGCTGCCCATGGGCGGCGGTAAAGGCGGCTCGGACTTCGACCCCAAGGGCAAGAGCGATGCCGAAGTGATGCGCTTCTGCCAGGCGTTCATGAGCGAGTTGTACCGCCACATCGGTGCGGACGTCGACGTGCCGGCCGGCGATATCGGTGTGGGCGCACGGGAAATCGGCTTTCTGTTCGGCCAGTACAAGCGCCTGAGCAATCAATTCACTTCAGTGCTGACCGGCAAAGGCATGACTTATGGCGGCAGCCTGATTCGTCCGGAAGCCACCGGTTTCGGCTGTGTGTATTTCGCCGAGGAAATGCTCAAGCGCCAAGGTCAGCGGGTCGAAGGCAAGCGGGTGGCGGTGTCCGGCTCCGGCAACGTGGCGCAATACGCGGCGCGCAAGGTCATGGACCTGGGCGGCAAGGTGGTTTCCCTGTCGGACTCCGAAGGCACCCTGTACGCCGAAAGTGGTTTGACCGAAGAACAATGGTCGGCCCTGCTGGAGCTGAAAAATGTACAGCGCGGGCGTATCAGTGAACTGGCTGAACGTTTCGGCCTGGAATTCCGCAAAGGCCAAACCCCTTGGGAGCTGGCGTGCGATATCGCGCTGCCATGCGCCACCCAGAACGAACTCGACGCCCAAGCCGCACGCACGCTGTTGCGCAACGGCTGCATTTGCGTGGCCGAAGGCGCCAACATGCCGACCACCCTGGAGGCTGTGGATATCTTCATCGACGCGGGCATCCTGTTTGCGCCTGGCAAGGCGTCCAACGCCGGCGGTGTGGCAGTGAGCGGCCTGGAAATGTCGCAGAACGCCATGCGCCTGCTGTGGACCGCCGGGGAAGTGGACAGCAAACTGCACAACATCATGCAGTCGATTCACCATGCCTGCGTGCATTACGGTGAGGAAAACGGCCGGGTCAACTACGTCAAGGGCGCCAACATCGCAGGCTTCGTGAAAGTGGCTGACGCGATGCTGGCCCAGGGCATCGTCTAAACCTCGGGCTCGATGCTCAGCACTTCGATCAACTGATCGCCTACGGGGCGCTTCCACAGCACCTCGTCGCCCACCTGGGCCCCCAACAAGGCGCGGCCCAGAGGCGAGCCCCAGTTGATCAAACCGGCGTTGGCGTCGGCTTGATCCTCACCTACCAATTGAATGCGCTGTTGCTCGTCCTGCTCATTGGCGAACGTGACCCAGCTGCCGATCTGCACCTTGTCGGTGGCTGTCGCCGGCGCGACCACCTGAGCGCTTTGCACCCGCTGGTTGAAGTAACGCAGGTCCCGCTCAAGATCCGCCTGGCGCTGCTTATCGGCCTGCTCACCCTTGGCGGACTCGGCGCTGTACTCAAGCTGCAATTGCGCCACCTTGGCTTGCAACTGCGCCAACCCTTGCGCGGTCAGGCGGTTGGGCTGTTCGCTGACCTGACGCTCCACCGGCTGATCGGCCTGGGCGGCGGCGTTGTCTTCATTTACAAAAGCTCGGCTCATGGTGTTCTCCCTTTATGGCATTTGGGCCATGTTCGCCGTGCTTTAGTTTCGATGGATGTCTGCAAACGACCTACTGCGAGCGATACGCCTTGGCCGCATCGCGGTCTTTTTCCTGCTGCCACTCGCGCTCGCGGTCGTTGTTGCGGTTTTCCTGGTAGTCGCGCAGTTCTTCGTTCTCACGCATGGCTTTGCACTGGCGAAACCCGTCTTCCCAGCCTTCGGCGTATTGCCGGTCTTTCAAATAGCGTGGAACGTTCTTGCGAAACTCCCCGGTAATCACCCCAGCGGCCTGGCGACCGCTGCTGCAACCGTCGTCAAAGCCGTCAGCGAAGGCGGGTGGATAACCCTTGGCCAGCAACTCTTGGTGAGTGGATTGGCAGCCTGACAAACACACCATTGCACACAGCATTACCGCATACCGCCACATGGCGTACTCCCTGGCCGATTCACGGCTGATAAGGGGAGTCTAGTCAGTGATTTGTGGGGGCGGTGTGAAAGGACGGTGAGAAATGTGTTGGGTTAAAAGGCCTCGTTGACCGTCAGAGCGGCATGTTCAGCCAACTCCTGCTGGATAAACGCCGCAATCATCGCGCGATACACCTGCTCAGTTACCTCTGGGTTAGCGCCTACTACCTCGGACAACCCCCGCACCTTGGCGATCACCTGTTCAACTCGTTGCGGCGCCTTGACGCTATCCGAATCTTTTTTGAAGCGCGCTGCTTGAGATACGTAGTGGCCTCGCTCGGCGAGCAGGGTGACGATTTGTTGGTCAAGGTGGTCGATGTTTTCGCGGACTTCTTCGAGGGTGGTGCAATTAACGGCCATGTTGATAGAGCTCCTATTGGACAGGCAACGCGATGGTTTTGAAAGCATGCGGTCAAGTGTGGGAGCGGGCTTGCCCGCGATAGCGTTGTTTCAGCCTCGTATTCGGTGACTGACACTCTGCCATCGGGAGCAAGCCCCCTCCCACATTTTGATCTTCGCCAGGCCTATGTCAGTAGTGGTACCACTTCACTTCAAGCATCACTTCATTCACAGGCGTGGATAAGTGGCTGTATTCACGCTGCGCACTCAGGCGCAGGCCCAGGTTGCGCGACAGTTCCCACTGCTGGTTGAGGCTGATGCTGCGCCGCACTTCACCATTGGTAAAGAAATCCCCCTTGGCTTCCAGGCTCAGGTTGCCCAGTGGGTTTTTCCACAGCACGCCGGTGTTGAAGCCGGCGGCGGGCGAGATGGCTTCGCTGAAATCGTTGTTGTGTTCCACGCGCACGGTGCCAAGGGCGAAGCCGAGCGTGTCGTCGCTCAGTTGCCAGGTGCCGCCGGCGCCGCCGTTGACGTGGGCGACCAGGGTTTCGTCGTCGTGCTTGCCCGGTACCCGTTCCAGGCCGCCAGTCACTTGCCATGACCAGGGTTGCAGCAGCGCGTTACGCGGCGTCAGCGAGCGGATGGTGGCCAGGTCCAGTTGTTGCAACTGCCAGTGATTGCCTTCGTACTGGCGCAGTTTCATTTGCAGGATTTCGATCTGGGCGCCCAGGGGGAAGCCTTCGGCGTTGTCGTTAAGGTCGTGATAGGCCATGCGCAGGCCATATTCACCAAAAGCTTTGTCGCCACGGGTGCCGATGCCGGCTTGCCAGGTGCGTGACTGGTGGCCGTTTTCCGGCAAACCAGGCGGCGTGATCTTGAGGTCTGGCGCAGGGTTCTGGTTGATCGCGCGCAGCAGTTCGAAGCTACGTTGGGAGCGTGCGGTGTCACGCTCCAGGCCGTTGGCGCGGTAGCGGCCAAGGCGATAGGCGGCATCCACAATCAGTGCCTGGCGATCACGCGCCAGAGCCTTGAAGGCCGGCTCTTGCAGTTGCTTCTGATCGTCGCTGATTTTCAGTACCCATTGCTGCTCATCACTATCCAAAGGTTTAGCGCGTTCGAGCAACTCGCGTTCACGGGAGGGCCGATAGTCGATCTTCTCCACCAAGCCCGCTTCCTTGACGGCCTTGACCGTGTCGGTAGGGATCGCGGTGAGCGGGAATTGCTCGGTCAGGCGCAGGCCGGGGCGGGCCACTTGCAGCAGTTCCAGCAGGCGATAGGAGCAGTTTTCGTCGAAGAAGAAATAGTCGAACTGGATCTGCTTGAGCTCCCACACGTGCTCGACCATGCGCTTGGTCTCGACCTCGGTGAGGTTCAGGCGGTATTCCCATAGGTCGCGGTTTTCCAGGCTGCGGTATTCGGAGAGTTTCTCCTGATAGGGCACCAGGGCGAACAGGCCGGGGTAGCCGCCCATCAGGCCCTTCCAGGCATACAGGATGCTGTTGTCGGAGCCTTCGATATAGGCGCCGAAGTTGATCGCGTAGCTGAGCAGCGCAGTGTTGTTGCTTTGCACATCTGCCTGGTCGATCCGCAGCAAAGTGTGGCCGAACATCGACGACGGGCTGTTGAGATAGGCCGCGGGGAAGATCATCACCGCGCTATGGGGGGCGACGTCCTTGAACCATTGGGTGAATTCTTTGCAGTCCAGGGCGGGCAGGTCAGTCAGGTGCAACTGATCCTTGAGCCAGCGGGTACGTGCGGGGTACACACACTGGGCGTGCTTCTCACCCAGGCTGGCCGGTGCATACAGCGCTTGCACGGTGGCCTTGAGTTCGGCGTCCGGGTGATGGGCGCCGTCGGCGGCGAGGAAGAATTTCTTGTCGCTGACATAGCTGCGCCAGCCACTGATCTTGCCGGCTTCGTAATGCCCCAGCGACAGCCAGAACGGATCATTGGCCAGTTGCTGCAAACGTTGATCGTCGAGGTGCGGTGCCGCATGCAGCGGGGCGCAGGCGAAGAGAGCCAGGCAAGCGAGGCGTTTGAGCATGGGGGCTACTTAAGTCGGACTGAAAAAAAGACCCAAGGGGGGCAGGTCGAAAAAATAAAACCCGCGCCTCGAAAGACGCGGGCGGGTCGAGCTTAAGCCTGGGTAGCGTATTTCGCCAGACGGGCATCGCTTTTCAGTACAGCAATGGTGTTGTTGTGCACGTCGTCAGCGGTCACGTCAGCCTTGCTGAAGATCTGCTGGAAGTGCTCGTGGGTCACGGCCGCGAAGTGATCGCGATCTTCCGGGGCAACACCCAGTACCACGGCATAGGTGGTCAGTGCTTCGCCGTTGCCTTTGGCCATGTCTTCGGACAGCTCGTTCATCATGCCATTCATGGCAATCCAGGACTTGCCGCCGTAGGTCAGGGCGCTGTTGGTGCTGCAACCATTGGTGCCCGAGGTCATGCCGAAGGTGGCGTTACCCGAGGTGCCGTTGGTGGTGGAAGCGAGGAAGTGAGCCGGAGTACCGCGCTGGCCTTCGAACAACATGTTGCCCCAACCGCAGTTCGGGCCACCTGGTGCTTCTGCCATTGCATTGAGGGAGACGACGGTGAAGAGAGTACCAAGAAGGATCCGTTTCATAGCTTTGTTCTCTTTGTGTGCAAACCAATGGACAAGGGTTCAGGTGCTTCTCAGCACCCTAGGGGCCAGTTATTAGTCCAACCCGCGCAGTTTGGAGTTTAGGCACGTTCCTAGGGTTCCGTGTTTTTTTATAAACATTAAGTCTCAGGCGATTTTTTTGTAGGACGCGTGCGGTGGCTATGCTTTCCCGAAAGCGCGCCTTGCCAGAGCGCTCAACCCGGAGCCAGAATGCCCCCATCTGCCCCGCCTGATGTAAGGAAGCCCGATGCCTGATCCTGTTGCTGCCAGCTTGCGTCTAGCGCCCGAAGCGCTGACTCGCCCTTTCTCCGCTGAACAGTTCAGCTTCTCGACCACCAATGATTTGGAGCCCTTTCGCGGTGTGCTTGGCCAGGAACGTGCGGTTGAAGCCTTGCAGTTCGGCGTGGCCATGCCACGCCCCGGTTACAACGTGTTTGTGATGGGCGAGCCCGGCACCGGCCGCTTTTCGTTCGTCAAACGCTACCTCAAAGCCGAAGGCAAACGCCTGCAGACCCCGGCGGACTGGGTCTATGTGAATAATTTCGATGAGCCACGCGAGCCCCGCGCCCTGGAATTGCCGGGGGGCGGCGCCGCGGCGTTTATCGCCGATATCAACGGGTTGGTCGACAACCTCGTAGCCACCTTTCCGGCAGTGTTTGAACACCCCACTTATCAACAGCGCAAAAGCGCCATCGACCGGGCCTTCAACCAGCGCTACGACAAGGCGCTGGATGTGATCGAACGCCTGGCGCTGGAAAAAGACGTGGCGTTGTACCGCGACAGCTCCAACATCGCCTTTACGCCGATGCTCGACGGCAAGGCGCTGGACGAAGCCGAGTTTTCGCAGCTGCCGGAAGCCGATCGCGAGCGTTTCCATAACGATATTTCCGAGCTGGAAGAGCGCCTCAACGAAGAGTTGGCCAGCCTGCCGCAGTGGAAGCGCGAGTCCAACAACCAGCTGCGCCAGTTCAACGAAGAAACCATCACCCTGGCCCTGCAGCCGTTGCTGGCACCGTTGTCGGAAAAGTATGCAGAAAACGCCGGCGTTTGCGGCTATCTGCAAGCGATGCAGGTGTACCTGCTTAAAACCGTGGTCGAGCAACTGGTGGACGACGCCAAGACCGACGCCCAGGCGCGCAAGCTGCTTGAAGAGCAGTACTGCCCGAGCCTGGTGGTGGGTCACCCGGTCAACGGTGGTGCGCCAGTGGTGTTTGAACCCCACCCGACCTACGACAACCTGTTCGGCCGTATCGAATACAGCACCGACCAGGGCGCGCTTTACACCACCTATCGCCAGTTGCGTCCGGGCGCCTTGCACCGCGCCAATGGCGGGTTTTTGATTCTGGAAGCCGAAAAAATGCTCAGCGAGCCGTTTGTATGGGATGCGCTCAAGCGTTCCCTGCAATCGCGCAAGCTGAAGATGGAGTCGCCCCTGGGCGAACTGGGCCGCCTGGCCACCGTGACCCTCAACCCGCAAATGATCCCCTTGCAGGTGAAGGTGATCATCATCGGCTCGCGCCAGTTGTATTACGCGCTGCAAGACGCCGACCCGGACTTCCAGGAGATGTTCCGCGTACTGGTGGACTTCGACGAAGACATCCCCATGGTCGACGAAAGCCTGGAGCAGTTCGCCCAGTTGCTCAAAACTCGTACTTCGGAAGAAGGCATGGCGCCGCTGACCTCGGATGCGGTCGCGCGCCTGGCGACTTACAGCGCACGCCTGGCCGAACATCAGGGCCGCTTGTCGGCGCGTATTGGCGACCTGTTCCAGTTGGTCAGCGAGGCGGACTTCATTCGCCACCTGGCCGGCGACGAAATGACCGATGCCGGGCATATCGAGCGCGCCCTCAAGGCCAAAGCCACACGCACCGGTCGCGTGTCGGCGCGGATTCTCGACGACATGCTCGCCGGCGTCATCCTGATCGACACCGCCGGCGCCGCTGTGGGCAAGTGCAACGGCCTGACGGTGCTGGAGGTCGGCGACTCGGCATTCGGCGTACCGGCGCGGATTTCCGCCACGGTGTACCCGGGGGGCAGCGGCATTGTCGACATCGAGCGTGAAGTCAACCTCGGCCAGCCGATTCACTCCAAGGGCGTGATGATCCTCACCGGATACCTGGGCAGCCGTTATGCCCAGGAATTCCCGCTGGCGATCTCCGCGAGTATCGCCCTGGAGCAGTCCTACGGTTATGTGGACGGCGACAGTGCCTCCCTGGGCGAGGCGTGCACCTTGATTTCGGCCTTGTCGAAGACGCCACTCAAGCAGTGTTTTGCCATCACCGGCTCGATCAACCAGTTTGGTGAAGTGCAGGCGGTGGGCGGGGTCAACGAGAAGATCGAAGGTTTCTTCCGCCTTTGCGAAGCACGCGGGCTGACCGGTGAGCAGGGTGCGATCATCCCTCAGGCCAACGTCGCGACGTTGATGCTCGACGAGAAGGTGCTGCAGGCCGTGCGCGCCGGGCAATTCCACATCTATGCGGTACGCCAGGCCGATGAGGCGTTGAGCCTGTTGGTGGGCGAGGATGCCGGTGAGCCGGACGCCGAGGGGCAATTTCCGGAAGGCACCGTGAATGCGCGGGTGGTGGAGCGTTTGCGGGCGATTGCCGAGATGATCAGCGAAGAAGATCTGAAGGAGGCGGAGAAAGAGCTGGCGCAGCAGGCGTTGGCAGAAGCCAAGCCAAGCTGATCCCTGAAGCTCAATGGGAATCAAATGTGGGAGGGGGCTTGCTCCCGATAGCAGTGGGTCAGTCAAAATTACTTAGACTGGCACACCGCAATCGGGAGCAAGCCCCCTCCCACATTTAGAATTGTTTATGCCACAAAATTGACTCCATTCTCGGGGACCGACGTCCGTTGGTCCCTACAACCTTGGTTTGTGGTGTTTTTCTTCTATTCTCAGAGTCAGGGATATCCACAGGAGTCGCAGGATAGAAACAGCCTCGCCCTGCGCTGGGGCTGAACACCGATCTACCGAGGGGCGCCGCCATGTCGCGCAACCTTTGCCTTACCCGCCAGTGCTTGGGCCTGGTCACCCGTATCGAATGCTCCATTCGCCCCCTCGCCGGGGATAACGGCATGTGGACGCTATTGTTTGCCGCCGGGATGTCGGGCGAGCAGCCTTCCACCATCAAATCCCAGGGCCCGTTCCATGGGCCCTTCGTGGCCGAAAGAATGCTGGGCACCATCGTTGATAGCCTGACCTTGCATGGCTACGAGCAAATGGACGAGCCGCAGATCTGGTGCCTGCACCTGCAAGCTCATCTGCGCCAACTCAATGGCGGCCAGGAGCAGTTGGCCCTTTAGCGCCGGCTATTTGCTCTCTGGTTTGTCCAGCTTGACCTCGAAGCCGTACTGCACGGTGCTCAGGTCGGTGCGCTGGTAACTCTCCAGCGTAGTCGGCTGGCCGTAGAAGTAATGCACGTCGAACAGCGCGGTGCCGTACTCCTCGGCGCGGTGGCTGACATTGAGGATTTCCTTGAGGTAATTGCCGCTGGCGTCCTTGGCGTAGAAGCGCCAGCTGTCGGAGGGGAAGTCCTTTTGATCGACGATCAGCGCGTTGTCCTTCAGCGACAGGCCCTTGGGCAGCTTGGCGACATCAATCACGGCTTTCTCGATAGTCGCCAGGAACAGCGGCACCGAGCCCACCACAAACGCCGGGGTTTCCGGGAACAGGTTGAGGTCGTAAGTCAGTGTGCCGTTTACTGCGTTCAGCTCGAAAGCCTCGGTCGGCAGCTCGATGGGCTCGCCGCGCTCGCCCTTGTCATCGGCGGTGAAGAAGGTGATAGGCGCATCACTGTTGTTACGCTCGGCGCCGACCAGGTCGTCGTTGAAGGTGAAAGGGTGGTCAAAGATGATTTTCGCGGCGCTGGCGTCTTCGGTCGATTGGCTGATGGTCACGCTGCTTTTGAGTTGGTCCTCGGTCATCGAGGCATCTTTGAGCCAGCTGGCGGCGCCGTCGTCATACACCGTGACCGGCATCGGCAGGGCCTGCACCGTGGTTTGCAGGCTGTTCCTGTCGAAGCGTAATACCGGCAGATCCAGGTCTCTGTGGGTAACCGTGGCCTGGGAGAAATCCAGGACATTGACCTGCAGGTTGTCGATCAGCCCGTTGAAATACACCTTGGCGTAATGGCTGGTTTGTTTGTGTTCGAAGGCTTTTTGCTCATCGGTGAGCTGTTTCTCGAAGGCGTCGGACCAGGCTTTTTGCTTGTGCATTTCAGCCAGTTGCTTCTCGTAGAACGCCACTTGCGCGGCACTCTCGTTGATCGAGCCCGAACGGGTCAGAAATTGCCCGGTAGTGTCCCGCGCCTGCACCAGCAAAGGGTTCGGTGATTCGTCGCCCACGTCTGCGGCCAGGGGGGCGCTGTTGGTCAGCTCGATCTCGGCGTAGTTCTTTTCCAGCGTCAGCAGGTTGAGGGTGATGTTGCCCTCGGTGCGTTTATGGCCCACGTCCTTTTTGCTCAGGTCGAAGGTCAGCACCTTGCCCGGTGTGATCACTTCAACCGCGCCCTTGAGGCTGACGGGCTGCGGCTGGCTTTTGTTTTCCGTCTCGATGCCTTCGATAAACGGGTAGGTCACCGTCAGGTCATCGGGGTTGGTGAGGTTGGAGCTGCTGGGGCTCAATTGGATGCCCGGGTCGGTTTCCGACCATTCCGGCTGGAAGGGAATGACTTTGTTGTTGCTCAGTGTCACCGACTGCCATTCCAGGCCATGGGGGAAGGGGAACTGGTCAGGGGCGTTGAAATTGAACGGGAAGACCGGTTGTAAATCCGTCAGATAGTCCGAATGAGAGCTTTTGCGCAGCACGAACAGGCCATTGATATAGGTATCCACCAGTGCCTGGGGCGTGGGGTAGTGCTTGAGCAAGGCCAGGGTGTCTTCGCCGTACTCGGCCTCGATGGGCTTGGTGGCGAGCTTGAGGCGCGCACGTTCCAGCAACAGCAGCGAGCCGCCCAGATCCGCGATGGCATCGCGCAGCTTGGGGTCCTGGATGGTGTCCAGGGACTGTTCGAACTTCGCGGTTTTCTCTTCGAGGGTCGCCTGCTTCTGCTCTTCTTTGGGGGAGCAGCCGCTGGCCATCAGCAACGCCGCACACAGGCCGAGAGTGGCCAAAGGGGATCGCACATCCATCATCTGAGTTTTCCTGTCCGACATCATCGAGCCGAGTTAATGGCCTCGACACTAGCAGAAAAATTCTCTTACAGATGCCACTTGGGTCAGTTTTCTCGCGGTGACAGGGGCCGGGTGGCGGCTGGTATACTCGGCGCCATTTTTAGCCAAGCTGTGTGAGATTCAATGGAACGCTTTATCGAAAATACGATGTACGCCTCGCGTTGGCTGCTGGCGCCGATCTACCTGGGGCTGTCCCTGGGCTTGCTGATACTGGCGCTGAAATTCTTCCAGGAAATCATTCACGTGATTCCCAACATCTTCACCATGTTGGAAGCGGAAGTGATCCTGTTGCTGCTGTCGTTGATCGACATGGCCCTGGTTGGCGGCTTGCTGGTGATGGTGATGATTTCCGGCTACGAGAACTTCGTCTCGCAGCTGGATATCGATGAAAACAAGGAAAAGCTCAACTGGCTGGGCACCATGGACTCTTCGTCGCTGAAGATGAAAGTGGCGGCTTCCATCGTGGCGATTTCCTCCATCCACCTGCTGCGCATCTTCATGGACGCCAAGAACGTCGATCCACAGCACCTGATGTGGTACGTGATCATCCACATGACGTTCGTGGTCTCGGCGTTTGCCATGGGCTACCTGGACAAGCTCACCAAGCACTGATGCCCCGCGCCGGCCTTACTGCTCGACGAAGTAGTAAGGCTGGCGGTTGATCGCCATTTGCTTGATCACCGTGACCGGCTCTTTCAGTCGGTCGGTGTGGTCCGTCAGCGCAACGTTGCCGGGCTTGGCGGTGAGGAAGGCGCGCAACTCGGGTTCGGTCTTGAGGATCGGCAGGTAGGCTTGCAGGTAGAACACGCTGGCGCCGGCGATCCGCTCGTTGGGCTGAAACATCGCCACCGTTCGGCCTTCGTCTTGCAGGGTCTGGACCTGGCTGATCACCGGTACGAATGATTGGCGCACATCGGCTTTTGGTGCAAACCAGAACGCTGCGCTCAGGTAGCAGGCGATGGCCAGGGTGAAAAACCCGCCGATGATCTGGCGGTGGTAGCGGTACAGCGCCGGCTTGCGGTTTTTGGCCCACTCCAGCAGCACCCGCGCATATTCGGCGGCCAACACCGCCGCGGCTGGCGTCAGCGCCATCAAATACACCGTGCGTTTGCTGGAAGCCAGGGTCAGCAGGGTGAACTGCGCCACCAGCCACACGCTGAAAAACAGGCGGTAGCGGTTGCGCACCAGGCTTTTGCGGAAATGCCACAAGCCCAGGTACACCAGGATATTCCAGGGCAGGAAGGCCTCGGGCAGTTTCGCGAGGTAATAGTAGAACGGTTCGTAATGCCCGGCTTCGACAAACGAACCGCTGAAGCGCCCGACGCTATTGGTCCACAACACCTCGCCCACCGCCTGCATCCCACCGCGCTGAAACAGAAACCCCAGCCAGATCAACAGCGGCACCAAGGCCAGCAGCGTGAACAGTGCCGGCTTGAGCCAGTCGCCGATGCGCAGGCGTTTATCCATCAGACTGGTACTGAGCAGGTACACAAAGATCACGATCCCCGGCAGCGCCAGGCCCAACACACCCTTGCTCAGGGTGGCGATGACCATGCCAGCGGTAAACAACGCCCACGCCCACACACTGGAGCTGTCGCGCTCGGGCCGCACAGCCTGGTAGAACCCCAGCAATGCCATGGTCACACCGAGGCTGAGCAACGAATCCTCACCCACCCCCCGCACATTGCCCCAGTAACTGGCCATGGTCGCCAGAATCAGTGCGGCACTGAACGCCAGCGTCTGCGGCCGCTTGAAGCGACGCAGCATCCCGTACAGCAGCATCACGCTGAACAACCCGGCAAACGCCGACGCTAGGCGCACCGCCCCGGTGCTGGCGCCGAACAAGCGAATCGCACCGGCATCCAGCCACAGGCTCAGGGGTGGTTTTTCCAGGAAGGGTTCACGAAACAGGCGCGGCACCACCCAGTCATCGTCCAAGTGCATTGCCATGGCGATCCCGGACACCCGGGCCTCGGTGGAGCCTTGCAGCTCGTGGTTGCCAAGGGCGAAGAAGAACAACAGACCAGCAAGCAGGAGCAGCAGGGGAGCGGGACGCGTCATGGAATCTGGCTACCGGGGCATGAGACCGATCGGGCGACCGGTCATGGGTAGTCAGGGAGTATACGAGCGCGATTCTTAACCTTTGGTGAACGGCCGTGGGGTTTTTCTCCGGCGGATCAAGGCAGTTTCAAGCTGGGCACTGCCGCTTTGCCTTGTGCGGTCAGCACCGGCTCCAACTGCTCCCAGGTAAAGGCCAAGTCGTTGTCGCAGCCGTCACCATTGGCAGGTGTCGAGAGTTGCAGGCCCTGGGTGTTGAAGCTGAGGTGAAAGTTGGAGTAATCGGTGATCGCGGGGCAGCCCTCGTCGGTGGTGGTTTGCTTGGCCAGCCAGGTACTGAAGGCGGCCGGCAGCTTCAAGTGGCCGGAATAGGCGTCATACCATTGCTGATGGCCGCCGAGCCAGGTCCATGGGTCAACCGATTCACCGGTTTGCAGGTTCCAGGAGTGCAGGCCCCAACTGATGCCCATGGCGCCTTGGCCTGCGGCCCAGCGGTAGAACCGCACGGTGAGAAATTGCGATGACCAATAGGCGGGCTCAACCTCGATCTCACTGGTATAGACCGAGCCGTTTCGACCCAGGTATTCACGCCGCTCATAAAAATAGTCGGTTAGATCTTCGTCATTGACGGCCAGAGCGGCGAGTTGCTGGTTGATCTTCTGCACCGCCGGGCTGTCACCCTCCAGCTTGAGCGTGACGCGGGGGCCTTGGGTCTTGAGCAGGTAGGGATGGTTGTGGAAAGTCTTCTTCTCAGTCTTGATCGGCAGCGGCGCGGCTTCCATGGGCGCGTTATAGGCATCGCTGCCGCAGCCGTCCGTGCCGATGCGACGCAGGGCCAGTGGCAGCGGCGTACCGCCATCGATTTTGCTCCAGGCACCCGAAAGGGTATCGGCCTGAGGTTTTTGCAGGGCCCAGAAACCGGTGTTTCCTTCCTCTACCCAAGGGGCGTTGTCGTTGGCCTGGGTCAGTTGAATCGGGGTACGGATGCGCTGGTAGTAATAACTGCCATGCTCCCCGTCGGCGCCGTTGAAACAGACGGTGATAGCGGACTTGCCCAAGGTGCCTTGCCAGACCCCATCCAGCTCGGCAGCGGTGGCGAATGAAGGGATGAAGGCGAGGGCGATGACGGCGAAAGGCTTGAGCACGGGTATCTGACTTCCGATTGTCTGATAAAGGCCGTCAGGGTAATGGGAAGTATGAGGGGATGCCAGCGGGCGAGGTGGGCGTTGAGGCTTCTCGCCCTTTTTATAGGGTGGCGACCGTACGCGGGTTAGCAGACCAGGAATCAAGGAGCCCGGCGCACCCGAAAGTGCCCCACGCACAGCCGCCATGATACGAACCAGCGGATGCTGAAAGCATCGCTCGAACGGATGGTGGCTTTGCAGGCCTTGATATCAACCGAGCTGCTAAACCCGGTCGCTGATTTTGCAGCGACAGGGGAAGGCTAGGCTTGTTGGTTGGGGTGCGCCAGTTCACCGACAGCGCGGCATCTTGCAGGAAAGTTCCGAAGCCCGGCCCTGTTGACCTCCCCGTCGTCAGGCTCTGTTAAAAGCTCCAGTCCTCAGCCTGAACCAACTGGCAGAACGGCCCGTTGAGCGTGGCATTGTGATGAGCCACGATGGCCTCGGCTTTCATCAAGGGCGTATCAGAACAGGTATGACCGTCGGCGATAAGCACCGCATCGAAGCCAAGATCACGCGCGGCACGGCAGGTGCTGTCGACGCAGTATTGCGTTTTCATCCCAGTGACTACCACGCCGGTGGCGCCGCTGGAGCGCAGATGGTCAGCCAGGTCAGTCATTGCAAAAGCGTTAGGCCGGCGCTTTTCGAACACCACTTCTTCACCCTGCAACTTCAGTTCCTCTGCAATCAGCGTAAGCGGGCTGCCTGGTTCGATTGGCGAGCCAGCGGGGCCGATGTGGCGAGCGAGAAAAATCGGCGCGCCTGCGCTACGGGCCTTGCCCATCAGGGTGTTGAGCGTTTCCAACAGCTCGTCGCAGCGCCAGGGTTTCTCCGGGCCGTGGATGAGTCCGACTTGGATGTCCAGTATCAACAGGGCGTACATGGGTGCATCTCCTTGCGTGTGAACCAGCGACACAAGGGCATAAAAAAGGCCCTGTCCATCGCTGGCGGGCCTTTGAAATTCGTTTGCTAGTGGCTCACGAAACCTCGCACGCTCCGCTTGAAGCGGTCGTGGTGGTGGTTGTCGAGGTGAGGCAAGAGGTAGTCATGCATCGACACTAGCAATATCGCCGCGGGCTGACAAGGCAGAAACCTGGGCGGGGCACCGGGGTAATCTGAATAGGCCAGCCGTGTACGATCAGGCACCTCGCGGCGGTTCGTCATGACTTTCGCTCAATCAACATCCTTTCCAGCGTGTTGTCCTTCATCCAATAGTGATGGAACAGCCCCGCTGCCGCATGCAAACCAATCAACCAATACCCCGTAGTGCCGATCAGCTCATGCCAGTACTTGAGCTGTTTGGCGAAGTCCGGGTCGACGGCTACCGGTGCCGGCACGTGAAAGCCGAAGTACGGGAACGGTTTGTCGCCAGCGGCGAGCATCAGCCAGGCGAGAATAGGCGTGGCGATCATCAGCCCGTAGAGCGCAAGGTGTGTCAGATGCGCGAGAGCGGTCTGCCAGGCCGGTGGTTTTGGGGTGATCGGTGGCCGTGGGCTTAGGCGCCCGAGCAGACGAACCCAGACCAGGGCGAAAATGCTTGTACCAAACAAGCCGTGAAACCCCATGAGCAAACCCCGCGCTTCGCTGCCTTTGGGCAGATAACCCTTGATTTCGACACAGGCATAAACGCCGATGAACAGCGCCAGCATCAGCCAGTGCAGGGTTATTGAAAGCTTTCCATATCGGGTGACGACGGTGTCGCGGGTCATAAAAAGCGCCTCTTGATTATTGTGATGGACGGTCGATCCGGTTGCCTTGAACCGGCCACGTCACCCTGCTCGTGCTGTCTTAAGAGAGTCTGAAGATCGACTCTCAGGTTGACCTTCTTTCACCTTCAGACTTCGTTAAGAAATGGCTTGGATACTTCGCTCAAACCCATTGAGGGAGGCGTTCGGCCCATGCCCGATTTTGACTGGAACATACCCCTGCCGTTGCATTTCGGCCAAGCTGAAACGCCGCCGTTGACCCTGACGGGTGCGTTGCCGGACGACGCTTTGCGAGCGAAGTTCGAAGCCTTTATCCAGCAGCGTTTCCGCAAGGCCCACGGCGCCGACATCCGCCACTTCATGCCCGAGCTGTTCGGTATGAATAACGGTGAAGGCCAGTTGTGCGCAGTGGCCGGCGTGCGTCGCGCGCACCTTGAGCCGCTGTTTCTGGAGCGGTATCTGGACGAACCGATCGAGCCATTGATCAGCGCGGCGGCTGATCACGCGGTAGACCGAAATGCCATTGTCGAGGTTGGCAACCTGGCGGCCAGCGATACCGGCAGCGCGCGCCTGAGCATCATCGCCATCACCTATCTACTGGCCATGGGTGGCCTGGAATGGGTGACGTTCACCGGCAACATCGGGCTGGTTAACAGCTTCCGTCGTCTCGGCCTGAAACCGGTGACATTGTGCGCCGCTGATCCGGATCGACTGGGTGACGAGCGTCAACATTGGGGCAGTTATTACGAGAGCAAACCCTGGGTGCACGTCGGCGACATCCGCGCCGGGTTCGTCCACCTGCGCAATATCGGCCTGTTCAGCCGCCTGGGTTTGCCGATCCCGATTGAAGGAGCCTGCCATGTCGCTTGAACTGCAACGCTTTCAGGAAACCTTGCGCGAACATGCCCGGCGCAATGACAACGCGACCTCGCTGTGGGGCGATACGCTGAAGCTCGATTACGCCACCCTGTATGCAGAAGTGCTGTATCGCCAGGAGCGCCTGCGCGATGAGCAGGTGCAAGTCGTCGCCCTGGCGCTGGACAACGGCGTCGACGCAATGCTCTGGGATCTGGCGGTATTGTTCGAAGGGTTGACCTGCGTAACGCTGCCGCCGTTTTTCAGCGCGGCACAACGCGCCCATTGTCTGGAGCAGAGTCAGGCCGAACGCGTGATTGCCGAACCGGAGCTGGAGCCCGAACTGCGCGCTGCCGGCTATGAGCAACGCGGCGAGTTCTGGTGCCGCGCCTTCAGTGGCCAAAGACGCATACCGATGGGCACCGCCAAGCTGACCTTCACGTCTGGCACCACCGGCACGCCGAAAGGTGTTTGCCTGAGTGCCGACAGCCTGTTACGGGTCGCACGTGAGTTGGATCAGGCGAGCGAAACCAGCAGCCCGCAACATCACCTGGCACTGCTGCCATTGGCCATTCTATTGGAGAACCTGGGCTGTTATGCCGCGCTGTATGCCGGTGCAATGCTCAGTTTGCCGAGCCAGAAAACCCTCGGCATCCAAGGCGCCAGTGGCGTCGATGTCCCGCACCTGCTGGGTTATCTCGCCGGGCGTGCGCCGCAGAGCCTTATTCTGGTGCCACAGTTGTTATTGATGCTGGTCAGCGCCGCCGAACAGCAAGCCTTTGCCCCGCAAACCCTGCGCTTTGCGGCGGTCGGTGGTGCACGTGTGTCCGAAGACTTGCTGCACCGTGCACAACAGGTCGGCTTACCGGTTTTTGAAGGTTACGGTTTGTCTGAATGCGCCTCGGTGGTGTGCCTCAATCGCCCCGGTGCGCACCGCCTCGGCAGCGTCGGTCGGCCACTGCCCCATGTCGAAGTGCGGTTGGCAGAGGACGGTGAAGTGCTGATCAAGGGCTCGATGCTGCTCGGTTATCTAGGGGAAGCACCGTACGCCGATGAGTGGTGGCCGAGCGGCGACCTGGGCGAGTTCGACCCGCAGGGTTTTCTTTATCTCAAGGGCCGCAAGAAGCATCAGTTCGTCACCAGTTACGGGCGCAACGTCAACCCGGAATGGGTCGAGTCCGAGCTGACCCAGCGCCGCCACATCGCCCAGGCGTTCGTTTACGGCGAGTCTATGCCGCGCAATCACGCCTTGCTCTGGCCGCATCGCCCGGATTGCACCGATGCCGAACTAGCCGCTGCCGTCGCCGAAGCCAACGAGGCGTTGCCCGATTACGCCCAGGTGCATCAGTGGACGCGCCTGCCGCACCCCTTCACCGCAGCCAATGGCTTTCTAACCGCCAATGGCCGCCCACGCCGCGACGCCATCGTCGCGCAGTACCACGCCCAATTGACCGAATCCGTTGTCCGGGAGGAATCCGCATCATGAGTTTTTTCGACACCCTGCAAGAAGCCACACAGCATGAACGCCACGAGCTGTTTAACCTGCCGATCATCCTCGATGCGCTGCACGGTAAGGTCAGCCTCGACAGCTATCGGGCTTTTCTCGCACAGGCCTACTATCACGTGCGCCACACCGTGCCGTTGATGATGGCGTGCGGCGCACGTTTACCGACACGTCTGGAATGGCTGCGCAAAGCGGTGTGCGAGTACATCGAAGACGAATACGGCCATGAACAGTGGGTGCTCAACGACATTGCAGCCTGCGGAGGTGATCGCAAGGCCGTGCATGATGGCCAACCCTCGCTGCCGATTGAGCTGATGGTGAGCTACCTTTATGACTTGATCGCCCGAGGCAACCCGGTGGGGCTGTTCGGCATGGTCAATGTGCTCGAAGGCACCAGCATTGCCCTGGCCACACACGCGGCAGGGAGCATTCGGGAGCATCTGTCGTTGCCGGAAACCGCCTTCAGTTACCTGAGTTCTCACGGTTCGCTCGACATCGAACACATGCAAACCTACCGCCGCCTGATGAACCAGTTGGACGATCCTCTGGATCAAGCGGCAGTGATTCATGCATCAAAAGTCGTGTACCGACTGTACACCGACATGTTTCGTGGCCTGCCGCGTGGCGCGGAGGCTGAACATGCAGCTGCGTAACGCGCGCGTGGTGTTGACCGGTGCCAGTGGCGGTATCGGCATGGCTATCGCTGAAGCCCTGTGCGCCGCGGGTGCGCGAGTATTGGCCGTGGCGCGGCATCAGGAAGCCTTGGCTGCGCTGCTCAAACGCTACCCCGACACCCTGTGCTGGGTCGCGGCTGACCTGACGTTTCTCAGCGACCGACGCAAAGTACTCGCTGCCGCCGAAGCGGTTGGCGGAGTCAATCTGTTGATCAACGCCGCCGGGGTGAATCACTTCGCCATGCTCGAACAGCTCGACGACAGTGACATCAATACGATGCTGGCGGTGAACATCAGCGCGCCGATCTGCCTGACCAAGCTACTGCTGCCGTTACTCAAGCAAGCCGACAGCGCCATGGTAGTCAACGTCGGCTCGACCTATGGCTCGATCGGCTATGCCGGTTATGCCAGCTATTGCGCGACCAAGTTTGCCCTGCGCGGGTTTTCCGAAGCGTTGCGCCGAGAGCTGGCCGACACCCGGGTCAGCGTGCTCTACGTCGCACCGCGGGCCACCCGCACGTCGATGAACAGCGCGGCGGCGCAAGCCCTCAACGATGCGCTCAAGGCCAACGTCGATGATCCGCAAACCGTGGCCGCGGCGGTGATGCACGCAATTGCCGGTGACCGCCGTGATCTGTATCTGGGCTGGCCCGAACGCTTCTTTGTGCGCCTCAACCATCTACTGCCGCATCTGGTCGATCGAGGTTTGCGAAAGCAGTTGCCCCTGATCCGGCGCTTTAGCGAAAAAACTGACAACGAGACCCTCAAGCCATGAAAAAAATCTTCGCGTGCCTGTTGATCGCCACCCTCAGCCAAAGCGTCTGGGCGCTGGAGGCCGCTGACCAGCAACGCCTGAGCAGCATTCAACAAAGCTGGGCGCATATCCAATATGAAGTGGCGGAAAAACAGCGCGCCGCCGCGTTCGAGCAGTTGTCCAGCGAAACCCAGTCGTTCACTGCGCAGCGCCCATTGGTGGCCGAAGCCTGGATCTGGAAAGGCATTGTCACCAGCAGTTGGGCCGGAGCCCAAGGAGGGCTCGGAGCGCTGGGCAAAGCCAAGGAAGCCAAGGCCGACCTGGAGAAGTCCCTGACCCTCGACCCCAAGGCTCTGCAAGGCTCGGCCTATACCAGCCTGGCGGCGCTGTATGATCGTGTGCCCGGCTGGCCCATCGGTTTCGGCGACAGCGACAAAGCTGAACAACTGCTCAAGCAGGCGCTGCAACTCAACCCCGATGGCATCGACAGCCTGTACTTCTGGGGCGATCACCTCTACCGTCAGAAACACTACGCTGAAGCTAAGGCAGCGCTGCAAAAAGCCCTGCAAGCGGCGCCGCGTCCCGGCCGTGAAACGGCAGATGCGGGACGTCGCAAAGAGATCGCCACTGTGCTGGTGGACGTCAACAAGAAACTCGACTGACAGGAGTCCGCGTGCGTTTATTACTGATTGAGGATGATGTGGCGCTAGGTGAAGGCATTCATCAAGCGCTGGGGCGCGAAGGCTACACCGTCGATTGGCTCAAGGACGGCAGCAGCGCGCTGCATGCCCTGCTCAGCGAAACGTTCGATGTCGCTGTGCTGGATCTCGGTTTGCCACGCATGGACGGTCTCGAAGTACTGCGGCGCCTGCGCGACAGCGGCTCGAACCTGCCGGTGTTGATTCTCACCGCCCGCGATGCAACCGAAGATCGCATCGCGGGCCTGGATGCCGGTGCCGACGACTACCTGATCAAACCGTTCGACCTGGCCGAACTCAAGGCGCGATTGCGAGCGTTATTGCGGCGCAGTGCCGGACGCGCGCAAGCGCTGATCGAACATGCCGGCATCATCCTCAACCCCGGCACCCAGCAGGTCAGCTACCAGGGCCATCTCGTAGCACTGACGCCCAAGGAGTATCAGTTGCTGCATGAACTGCTCTCACCTCCGGGCCGGGTGATGACTCGAGACCAACTGATTCAACTGCTCTATGGCTGGAATGAAGAAGCGGAAAGTAACACCCTGGAAGTGCACATCCATCACCTGCGCAAAAAGTTCTCTACTGAGCTGATCCGTACCATTCGAGGTGTGGGCTATCTGGTGGAGGAGCGCTGATGACTTCGATCCGCCGCCGTACATTAACGCTGATCATTGGTTTGCTGCTGGCCGGTCTGGCGGTGCTGAGCGTCTTTAACCTGCACGATAGCAATCATGAAATCGCCGAGGTTTACGATGCTCAACTGGCGCAGAACGCGCGCTTATTGCAAGGCGTGATGCGCATGCCAATGGCGAGCAAGCAGCACGCCGAACTGTACCGGGCCTTCAATACCGCACTGGGCGAAGCGGTGCCGCGCGGCGATGGTCATCCATACGAACGAAAAATTGCTTTTCAGGTGTGGAGCCCCGGCGGGGAGGTGTTGGTGCACACCGCCAGCGCACCCGCCTTCAGTTCACCGCCGACGCAACCGGGTTTCAGTGATGTGGTGGATTTGAACCATCGACATTGGCGCGCCTTCCTCCTTGAAGACCCACAAAACGGCATGCGCATCTGGGTTGGCGAGCGCGATGATGTGCGCGCGGATCTGGTCGACCGCATCGTGCGTCATACGCTCTGGCCGAACATCGTCGGCAGTTTACTGCTCGCGGCGATGGTCTGGCTCGCTATAGGCTGGGGCTTAAAGCCCTTGGCAAACATGGCCGAGACCCTGCGTGCCCGCCACAGCGGTTCACTGGAGCCATTGCAACTGGCACCGTTGCCCAGCGAACTTGAGCCCATGCAAGCGGCGCTCAACCGCATGCTCGCGCAGATTCAAGAAGTGCTTGGCCGCGAACGACGCTTCATCGCCGACGCAGCCCACGAAATGCGTACACCACTCGCCGTGCTGCGAGTACACGCGCAAAACCTGCTGGAGGCAGGCACAGAACAGGAGCGTCGAGAATCGCTGGAATTCCTTATCTCAGGCGTTGACCGCACCAGCCGACTGGTCAACCAGTTACTGACCATGGCGCGACTGGAACCCAAATCCAATCCGTCACCGCTGCAGCGCATCGACCTCAGCGAAACCGTGCGCAACAGCCTCGTGCAACTGTCACCGTGGTTATTGAGCAAAAACCTTGAACTGATATTCGACGTCAGCGACCAGCCCTTTCACGTATTCGCCAACCCCGCCGCCATCGACATCGCGCTGAACAACCTGATCACCAACGCAGCCAATTTCTCTCCCGAACACGGCGCAATCACTGTGCAACTGAGCCAGGCGGATGGCTTCTGTCATTTGACCGTCGACGACCAGGGGCCGGGAATTGATGAGTCATCTAGAGAGCGATTGTTTGAGCGTTTCTACAGCCGTGGCACGGCGCAGGGAGCCGGGTTAGGGCTAACCATCGTCAACACCATCGCCACGCGTTTGAATGGACGTATCGAACTGGCAAACCGGGCAGAAGGGGGGTTGAGGGCGACGTTATCAATTCCAGCTACGGAATAATTGCAAAGCATCCAGCCGATTATTTTTGTTTTGTATAGGCGGTGAAACATGTTGCGGGGCGGGGGGGGGCAGGTTGGGGGGGGCGCTTGGGATAACGAAGCGGCTGGGATGCGGGACGGTTTCAAAGTTTATCGTAGCTGTGAAAATCTTGTGGGGACTGGGTTTTAGGGATGGAAAAAGACGTCTGGGGGTGTCTTTAGATGATGAAGTGTAGGGCCGGAAGGCGCTGAAAATATACCGTACCCATCTGTTTTTGCTGGCTAATAATCAATCAGATATATGGCTTGGAATACCAGATGGAATGCTGGTTGATCTGGCTTTAAATGGAATGGTGCTTTTTGAACTCAGCCGAGCGACTCGTCAAAGTAATCGCTGTCGAGCCTAGGTACCTTGTAAAGCTGCGAGCTGACTCCGACCTCATGATCCAACATCAGATTGACCAAGCGTTTACCGTCGACCAGTACAAGCCCTTCAACCGATAGCGCGAACTCGACCGCTTGGGCAGTGAAGCCAGAGGTAGTGATGAATACACCACGTTTGGCTTTCTGCCCTGCCAGGGCGCCATAGAATGCCTGCAAATCGGGGCGGCCTACAGTGCTCTGCCAGCGCTTGGCCTGCACGTAGACTTTTTCCAGCCCCAATGCGTCCAGCGAGATCACGCCGTCAATGCCGCCGTCGCCACTACCCCCGACTTGCTGCAGCGCCTGACGGTTCGCGCCGTAGCCAAGGCTGTGCAGCACATCGAGTACGATGTGCTCGAAGCGCGTCGGGCTCGCTTGCAGCAGGCTGTCCAGCAGGTCGCCCGCAACGCTGGTACGCAGCTCGAGGATGGCTTGGTTCAAGCGTTCCTGCGGGCTGCTAGTGGCGAGGTCGGTCTGGACAATTGGCATTGACGTGTCGTTGCTTTCATCCAGCGAGGCGGCGTCCGGCGCCGCCTTCAGCTTTACGCTCATGAAGTTCACAGCTAGATGCTCGACCTGCTCTGGGCTCAACGGGGCCGGGTTGGCTTGGGCGAATGCGCGGCCGGTGTCGGTCAGCTGCCAGTAGCCACGCTTTGCGCTGCTGGAATAGCCGGCACGCTTGAGCCGGTCATGCGCCCAACCGGAACGGTTCTTGTAAGTAGCCTGGCCGCTGGCGATGGTTTCCTGCCGCTGTGCCTCGCTTAGGACAAGCGTGACGGCGGCCGCTTCGTGGGCCTCGCCCGCAATGGCACCCTCAGGGTGGGCGGCTAGAAAACGCAGGATGGGCTCGATGAACTGGTCGTAGGTCGGGACGGACATGGCTCTTTCTATTCCTGATAAAGGGTTAGCCTAACGTAGCAGCTCGGCGACCGCGCTTTGCCTTGGGCGCGGCGGCGCGTTGTGCCTTGATGCGATCCAGCAGCACGCTGGCCGGTTCGTCATTCGGGTCGTGGAGCACCAGTTCGCCTCGGAAGGCCTTGGCTAGGATGGTTTGGGTTAAGCGGTCGATGCGCGTCTGCGCGGCTTTGGCACGGGCTTCGAGTTGGTCGGCGAAGGTGAATAGTTTCTTGACGCGGCGGACAATTTCGGTTTGCTCCGCCTTTGTTGGAACCGGGATCAATAAGTCACTTACGTCGCCGACCCTGTAATGCTTAACTCCCGTGCCGACGGCAAGCTTCTCAGAACGCACCTTGAACTTCGGGTCGCGCAGGGCTAGAAGAACGAACTCTGCTGAGGTGCACTCTTCAATGCATCTAATAAGCATGGTCCGCTGCCCTAGGCAGATTATTTTACCTTCTGGGATTATTGCTGCCTCGCCCATAGGGGCCTCCCTGGTAAACACAATATCTCCAGGCTCTGGAACGCAGCGGCGAGACCAAAACCTATAGGTGTCTTCATTTACATAACGAAGGTCTGTCCATAGAAAACTACCGTCGCGAATATTGCTTGTTCTTATGAGTGGAATACCATCTTTCTCATATGGAGCGGTTTTGTTATGGCAGTCAGCTATTAGCAGCGATACATCTTCGAGTTCTGCCCAGCACCAAGAAGCAGGAAGATCATTCTGATCCATTTCTTTTTCCGCGAATTCAGACAGACGTTTCTTCACACGAGCTACTTCGTTATGCGATTTATTGTCCTCAGACCAATCCCTCTTGCGGTCGGCTGTTTCCGCCATCAGCTGAATTCCCGTCTCGCGCGGTACAAGATTTTTTGATCGCCATTCCTCCGTCAACCGGCCGGAAAGGGCGGCGGCGAGGACAGACTGGCGGAAGCGCTTGAGCAGTGCAGGGATGCCATCGATGCGGGCTTTCAAGTTATCGACCTGAGCTATTAGTTCGTCGAGCTTGGCGGCGATGCGAGTTTGTTCGGCGAACGGTGGAACCAGATACGCTGCATCTTTCACGATTTTGAAATGCCTTGCGTACCCTCTGCTTTCAATCGGAAGGTTGCGCAGAAAGAAATACAAGAAGCGTGTATCCATTTCAGGGTGCGGCTTTAGAACCTGCACGCCATCTGCACCTGGAATAAATGGAAAGTCTATCCATTTAACTTCGCGAGTGTGATCGCCAAAAATTATCAGTGGCTTATTTTCAGATACCACAAGGTTGGCATCATCCAAATAGCCGGAAATGAAGTTTCGTCCTTGATCTACGACGGGGAACTTTCCCTCAGTCAGAACGTCAGCTGACTTTACTTTTTTTCCGGAAATCGAGATCTGACTAAATACTTCGTCGAATCCAAGGATTAACCAGTTTGCGGGAATATCAGTACTAGTCATGCGTCTTCCTCGCTAGAAAAACCCATGATTTCTGCTAGTAGCCGCTTCTGCGCCCCCACCTCATCCCCCGCCCCTAGCGCCTTCATCAGCTCTTCCAACTCACGCAGCGCCTCGGTCAGTTCTGCCATGGCCTCACCTGCCAGAACTTCCGGAGCGGGCAGGTCGGTGGCATCCAGGCTGCTATCGTCCTTTAGCCAGCTGAGGTCCAGCGAGTCACCACGTTCATTGCGGATGTAATCGCGGGTAAAGCAGCGGAAGCGGCTGGCGTCGCCAATGCCCTCGACGTTCTCAGCGCGCGGGCTTGCGCCGTTCGGGTCTTCACCATAGGCATCTTCGAACGGCTTGAGGTGGGCGGGGCCGAAGGGGGTGCGTTTGCCGAAGCTGGGCATGTTACTGCGCAGGTCATAGATCCAGACGCGTTTGGTGCAGCCTTCTTCCTGGCGGGGATTGTCGGCACTGCCCTTACGGAAGAACAGCACGTTGGTCTTCACGCCCTGAGCATAGAAGATGCCGGTTGGTAAACGCAGGATGGTGTGCAGGTTGCACTTATCCATCAGGTCGCGACGTACCTCGGTGCCGACGCCGGCCTCGAACAGCACGTTGTCCGGCAGCACCACGGCGGCGCGGCCGCCCGGCTTGAGGCCACGGTAGATGTGTTGGAGAAAGGCCAACTGCTTGTTACTGGTACGGTAGGTGAGGTCATCACGAGTCGGGCCACCGCCACCCTTGGCAGTGCCGAACGGCGGATTGGAGAGAATCACGTCCACTTTGGGCAGGCTGGCGCCGGCCTGGCCGAGGGCGTTGCCCAAGTGCACCACACCTTCCTCGTCGCCTTCCATGCCATGCAGCAAGGTGTTCATTAGCGCCAGGCGGCGAGTGCCGGGCACCAGTTCTACGCCAACAAAGGCGCGATTGCGCTGGAATGCCTGGGCTTTGGCGTCGAGGTCGTAGTAATCGTCGGTTTGACTTTTGATATAGGCGTCAGCAGCAATCAAAAAGCCCGCAGTACCGGCGGCCGGGTCCTGAATAGTCTCTCCCGGCTGCGGCTTAATGCAGCGGATGATACTGTCGATCAGCGGGCGCGGGGTGAAGTACTGGCCGGCGCCGGACTTGGTCTCGCTGGCGTTCTTTTCCAGCAGGCCTTCATAAAGATCGCCGAGGCCGTCTTGGCGGGCGCTGAACCAGTCGATACCGTCGAGGCTCTTGATCAGTTGCTCGAGATGGCGCGGTTCCTTGAGACGAGTCTGAGCGTCGGCGTAGATGGCGGCGATCAGCGGGTCCGGGTTTTTGCCAAGGTCCAGCAGCATCTGCCGGTAGTGATCGAGCAGGTTAACGCCGGACTTGCCAGCCAGGTCTGGCCAGCGCGCGCCTTCGGGCAGCTTGTGGCCGAAGCTGTCGTTGTTCTGCACCTGTTCGAATTCCATCTTGATGAACAGCAGAAGCACGAGCTCGGTGACGTAGTCGCTGTAGTTGATGCCATCGTCGCGCAGGACGTCGCAGAGGTTCCAGAGCTTCTGGACGATATCGGAGTTGGTCATGGGGTACCTGTGGTGAAGTGTATGAAGCACCAGATTGCGCTGGCGCAAAAAAATGGTTATCTGGGCTCAGTCGTCCGAGGAGCGTTGTTCGGCCTTTAGCGCCCGGCCGGCCGCCGTCAGGCGATAGCGTTGCTTGCTGCTGTT
Organism: Pseudomonas sp. NCIMB 10586; assembly: GCF_023127895.1. Classification (NCBI taxonomy): domain Bacteria; kingdom Pseudomonadati; phylum Pseudomonadota; class Gammaproteobacteria; order Pseudomonadales; family Pseudomonadaceae; genus Pseudomonas; species Pseudomonas sp. NCIMB 10586. The sequence goes on along the minus strand of NZ_SPKQ01000006.1, from coordinate 5,538 downwards.
GGGCTTGTCTGGAATGGTCATCTCGACCACGCCAAGCACCAGTAGTGGGGCCAAAACTCGCTCGCGGAACTTGCTGCGGTTGCTGCGCCCGACGAAGGTCATTAGCTCTGACGCAGTGTGATCACCTGTCATTTTGCACAGCAGCGTTACCTGCTCTTGCTGCAAAGACAGGCGAGTTTCGGCTTGTTCTCCCTCGGCAGCGGACTCAGTCCCTACTTGGTCGCTACTTGGTCCCGACTCAGTCCCTACTTGGTCCCCACTTGGGCCCGAAAGAGGCCCTTTTTCAACGGCGCGCTGAATCACTACCTTGAACTGATTACTCTGCCGGTCGTCCTCCAGCCGGATCATTGGCCAAGCATCGATAGCGCGCGGGATGCCGGTGCCCAAACCGCGATAGGGGAGGATGTGCACAGCATGGGAGGTGAGCGTCGGGTTGCGGCGGTTGGACAGACCGAATCGAATTTTTTCGGTATCGAGCACGTCAGGCAGGTGCCCGGGACTGATCAGTTCGATGCGATCGGCGAAGATCATGATCCGGATGGAGGCGCTGACAAAGTAGTCGCGGTGGATCAGGGCATTGACCAGCAGTTCTTCAAACACTTCCTCCGGCACTTCCAGCTGGCCTAGGGTATTGAAGCCCTGCTGGCGCTGCACGTGGTGTAGGTTGCGCTTTATGAAGGCAAGGCTGCGTCGGTACTGTTCCTGCAGATTGCCGTCGATATCTTCGCTGTCTAGATAGTGGCGGTCATGCAGAACCGTACCCGGAAACGCCACGGCCTTGATGTCGAACGCTGGGCATAGACGTTGTGGCGTCAGGCCGAAGAGCAGCAAACCAGCCAAATTGGGTGTGTCGCCACTGGCGAGGCCAAGATTTTCCAGGATGCGGGTGGTTGCCAAACCTATCTGTTCTGGGCTCTGCCGAAAGCGTCTTTGAAAGTACTCGCCAAGTGCTTTGGCGTCGATATCCGCCACGCTGCTGCCTGCGACCGGTACCGTATCGGCGCACACCAGCCCTGCCTGCTGGAACAAACGCTGCAATTCTTCACGGGCCGTGACCCGACGCTTGTCGGCGCCGTTCTTTACCCAGATGCGACCCTGGTTGTCGACATAGGGTTTATTCAGCCCTTGTTCGACTGTCACCACCATGACAAGCCCGTGCTCGGTCTGAAGGTTGCTGGACAGTGGGTTAATGGCTGGGCGGACATTCTGCGAGGCCGCATTGGAGAGCAACTGATTGAGCCGCGCAACGTCGGTGCTGCTCAGCCCGCTAACCGTGCCGGAGTCGTCTACGCCAATCAGCAGATATCCACCGCATGTATTGGCGAACGCCACCAACTCGGCTGCCAAGGCATCGATATTGCTGAAATCGCGCTTGAACTGATGGCGACTGTCTTCACCACGGGCAAGGATCTGATGAAGCTCAGCAGGGGTCATGAGGCGTCTCTAGGTATCGCGGCCGATAAGTCGTATAGCTGGGGCATTATCCCTTATGAACGAGCGCGCTGGCCAATCCGGCGTAGATCGATTTCATCCCGTTTGTGCCCAAAGGTTGTCATTCAGGGCATCCAGCACTACGCCCAGGTTGCCGCCGAGCATTTTGTCCAGCCGCGTGCTGCCGCCATCGCTCTTGAACGCTTCACCAATCTGCTTCTTGTCAATAACGACCTCGTGCACCAGCTGCTTGGCCAGGCGGTCCAGCCACTTACGCTGAATTTGAGTCCAAGGCTGCAGGGTATAAATCGTCTCCATCGCCTTGGTTACGCGCTGCTCGAATGGCAGCAGGGCCTCTCCGAGGGCGGCGCGGCGGATGAAACCGACGATGCTGGCAGCGATTTCCTGGTTGGTCTGGTTGCGCCAGGCGCTTTGCAGGTTCACCTCACTGTAGCCATGCCCGTCGAGCAGCAGGCGTACTTCGCGCAGTTGTTCACGAGTCAGGTCTTGCGGGCGGTTGACCACTACACCGAGGGCCACCGACTGGTTCAACTGATTTTTGATGAAGTCGTTGAAGCTTTCCAGATAGTCCGCGGGCTTTGGGTAATCGCCGTAGTTCTGCTCACGGGTCATCAGTTCGTCCTTGTGAGTGGAGATCACTGGGTAGTTCAGCGATCCCAGCAGGGCATTGACCGTGGCGAGCTGATCGAGCAGTTGGGCATGCTGTTGGATGAACCGGGCAGCTTGTTGTGGGCCGAGCTGGTGCAGGTGCTGATGCAGTTTGTCCGGGGCTACTCCCCAGGTGTCTTCCAGCTCGGCGAGCCTGGCCTTTAGGGTTGGATTTTGCTCGGCCTTATGGCTGGCCTTGCGCAGAATACGCATGATCCGCTGGCTGAGCTGGTCCAGGACGTCGTGGGCATGACTAGTGTCTGGCTGGTTACCAGGAGCATCGAGGCTGGCTGGGTTGTTTAGCTCGCTGACCAGCTGTTCGAGGCTAATGCTTGGGTCTTTCACTAGCGGCTTCATTGTATCTACTGGTTCGAGGGCAGCGTACAGATCAACAGGGTCGTAGATCTTGAATACCGTCTTGCCGATTTCATCGCAGCGGCGAGTCGCGCGGCCCTTCATCTGTTCGTACAGGATTCGCGAACGCACCCGGCGCATAAACACCAAGTGGCAAATGCGCGGTACGTCGATACCGGTGGTCAACAGGTCGACCGTGATGGCAATGCTCGGGTAGCGCTCGTTCTTGTACTGGCGGATCAGTTGTTTGACCTTGTCACTTTGCCCGGTGATGATCTGTACAGCCGCCTGGTTGTAATCATCGCCGTGAACGTCCTTGAAGGCTTCATCAAGGAGGTTTTTGACTCGCTCGGCATGGGCCTGGTTTACGCAGAAGATCATCGTTTTTTCGTCGCCCGACGGGTCGAGCTCTTGTGCCAGTTGCTCGCAGATGACCTTGTCGAAGCCGGGCGTAATCACGCGGCGATTGAAGGACTCGATTTCGAAGTCGAGTTCGTCCTCAAGCTCGGCGACATCCACTTCGCCAGTACTCGTATCGATGACGCTGACGCTCTCGCCTTTGGCAAAGTGGATGCCATTCTGGCTCAGCAGAGTCTGATAACGGATTGGCGGTTCGTGATCGATCAGCCAGTCGTCTGCTACGGCTTCACGGTAGCTGTAGGTGTATATCGGAGCCCCGAAGACTTCGCTGGTGTGCTTGGCTGGCGTAGCAGTGAGCCCGATGCGGCAAGCATCGAAGTAGTCGAGTACGCGACGATACTGCGACAGGTACTGGTTGAAGTCGCGTACTGCCAGCTCGCCTTCAGTCATTTCCTGGTCGAGGGTGTAACCGCGGTGGGCTTCGTCGACGATGATGCAGTCGAAGGCATCGATGGGCGGAGGAGTGTCCGACTGGAAGATGCGCTTGACCATGGCCTGCACAGTGGCGACCTGAACCCGTGTTTCAGCTTCGGCAGCCATGTCGCCTAGTTCTTTGACGTCGTAGATCTGCGCCAGCGTATGGTTTTGTTCCAGCGTCGCCTCGTTGAAGGCTTCGATGGCCTGTTCCCCCAAGGCGCTTCGATCGACCAGAAAAAGAATACGGCGAAAGCGCTCGGCCTTCAGTAGGCGGTACATCAAGCCAATGATAGTGCGCGTTTTGCCGGTCCCGGTCGCCATGGCCAGCAGACAGTTGCGGCGATTGGCGGCTAGGGCCTGCTCAACGGCGCGGATGGCGTTTTCCTGATAGTCACGCAGTTTGAGATAGGCGAAGCCTTCCTGCTGTAGCTTCGTCTCGGCGTCCTCACGGCTGCGTTTGAGCAGGTCGAGTAGGCCGCCCGGCGTGTGGAAGTCCTGCAGCGGTCGGCGCAGGTTGGCCGGGCTGCGCAAGTCACGAAACCAGATGCCAGACAGCTCAGCGAGCTGCTTAATGAAGGGCCGGCCATTGCAGGCAAAGGCAAACGGGACTTTGAAGTGGCTGCCCTGGCCATCGGCCCAGTCCGTGTTATGGCTGGCCGGTTGTAGATTGTCGGTAACGATCAGTTGACGTGAATAGCGCTCAGCTTGGGGAATGCGGTCCGCTATGTTGACACGCTTGCGCTTTGCTTCGACGATGGCGACTGGGATTAGGCCGGCGAATAGCACGTAATCAGCGTTTTCTTTCGGCTTGCTGGTTGGCCATTCGGCGATGGCCTTGTTCTTGCCCTTTTCGGGCCGAGCGCCCTTGCTGTAAGTAAGATCGAGCGAATCGGCTTCCCAGCCGGCATCGTTCAACTGTTGATCGATGAGAATACGGGTGAGGTCTTCATTGAGGTCGAACTGGCTGCTTGCCTGCTGAGTTTTACGCGTGACCTGCTGGGCAGCTTGCGGCTGATCTTCAAGCTGTTGTTGCAGCACTTTCAGCCGCGCCTCGAAATCGACTCGGGCCTTCGATAGTTCTGCCTCGCGTTCAAGGGCAATCTGCTCGTAGACGCGAGCTTCCTCGTTCATCTGCCCAACAAGACTGGCTTGCTCATGCTTTTCTTGCGCCAGTAGCTCGGCTAATTGGTGGTTGTTCTCCAATTGCTGGCGACTGTCGCCCAGCTCTGCACGAAGTTTTTCGATCTGCCCCTGCAGCTCACGTAGAGGCTCACTCGGATCGGGCGGAACCATGAATGGCCCAGGCTTGAAGGTGTTGCCGCCCGTGCCAAATGACTGGTGATACCAGATCGCCAAAGCGCGTGCGACCCTCAGCCCGTCCAGTGCCTCACGATGCTGGGTGCGGAATTCGTGGGTAGCCTTATTGCCTTCGATACGCAGCGTATGGAGTAGGTTACGGATGTTGCCGTCGAGCTGGATTTCACGGCTCAGGCGGAATAGCAAATCAGCTTGGGACGTGGTGGCGTCGAACTCAATGCCTGCTCTTACCGCCAGATCCTGGGCGAGCGCTTCGCCCAGTTGGCGCAGTTTGATCAGCGTTGTGTTGGGATCACTGGAAAATACTCGCTCGGCCGCATTGGCAAGTTGGAAAAAAACCGGATCGTGTTCTTTGAAAAAGGCGAAGTTGCTGTTCTCGGCCATGTTCCATCCCTTGAGTTCGTCACCAACCATTTCGAGAGTGGTGGCACTATAAGGGCATAATGCCAGACGAAGCGGCGTGCGTGTATAACTGCGTGTCGTCGATCCAGCGTTATCAGCTATCGGTCTACCGTGTGGTGGCTGCTTCCTCGGGCCGCATGGCTTCATTAGCACATTGCGCTGCCCTTGGGTCTGAGGCCTTGCGCGAGCAGTTCGCGCGCTTCGACACGCTCTTTCGTGTATTTGCTCGTGACAGCTAGGGGAGGTCTCAGGCACGGTTTTGGTATTCCTGCGATTAGCCCCGGAGGGGCTGGAATACTCGAATGGTCAGGACTCGGTGGATGCCAAAAACCTAAGAAGGCTGAAGTCCTCGTATTTCCTGGATTCCAGGCACAAAAAAAGACGCTCTCAGGCGTCTTTTTTCGTTCAATTGGTGGAGCCGGGGGGATTTAAAATATTTAAATAAACTATTGTTTTAAGTAGATTTTTTTATATGTTGAATCGCCCCGGATTTTCTAGACACCTTTCAAGCTCATTGCGTAACGCTTT
>NZ_SPKQ01000005.1:0-42840 GCF_023127895.1 Pseudomonas sp. NCIMB 10586 | reverse complement strand
AAAAGAATGTCCGAAATCACTGGACCAGTTCAGCTTGCTCCCGATAGCGGTGCGTCAGTCAATTAATTTATATCTGACACACGGCTATCGGGAGCAAGCCCCCTCTCACATTGTGTTTTTATAGCGCCTGTTGATCAGCGTTCCACTCGCCCCTAGAACACCGACCACCCAATCCGCTCACTCAACAATTCCAACGCCTTCATCCCCGCCAGCGAGTTCCCTGCCGCGTTCAACTCCGGCGACCACACGCACACCGTAAACTGCCCCGGTACCACCGCGACGATCCCCCCGCCTACCCCGCTCTTGCCCGGCAACCCAACGCGATAGGCAAAATTGCCCGCCTCGTCATACAGCCCGCTGGTAGCCATGATCGAGTTGACCTGCTTGGTCTGGCGCGCTGTCAAAATCTGCTCGCCACTGTGGGCACTCACGCCTTCATTGGCCAAGAAACTGAAGGCCCGGGCCAAGTCCAGGCAGCTCATCTGCAGCGCGCAATAGTTGAAGTAGCTGTGCAGCACCGCGTCCACATCGTTATGGAAGTTGCCGAAGGATTTCATCAGGTAGGCCATGGCCGCATTGCGCGCACCGTGCTGGGCTTCGGATTCGGCGACCACGCTATTGACCAGGATCTGCGGGTTACCCGACAGGCGCCGTACAAAGTCGCGCATCGACAAGATCGGCACCGCAAAGCGCGATTGGTTGATGTCGCAGATCACCAGAGCGCCGGCATTGATAAACGGATTGCGCGGGCGGCCGCGTTCGAATTCCAGTTGCACCATGGAGTTGAACGGTTGCCCCGAAGGTTCGTGGCCCAGGCGTTCCCAGATGCTCTCGCCGCCGTGATCGATAGCCTGCACCAGGCTGAAGACCTTGGAGATGCTTTGCACCGAGAACAGTGTGTCGGCATCACCGGCGCTGTAGGCCGTGCCATCGTTGCCGTAGACCGCAATGCCCAGTTGGTCGGCGGGCACGTCGGCCAGCGCAGGGATGTAGTCGGCCACTTTGCCGAGGCCGATCAGGGGGCGCACTTCGTCGAGAATCGACTCCAGCAGCGCCTGCATGTCTTGTCCTGTCATCTTTGTTTAAATCAGTGATAAGCGAGGCGCGGAGGATACGTTAATGAGCGCGGAAGCCCCACACAATCTCTACCACCCGCTCTGCAATCACCACATACACCAGGATCAATAACACTTGCAGCGCCAGGTGATAAGGCAACCTGGCGAGTCGGCGGATACCGTCACTGACATTCAACAACATCAACAACGCCGACAGGATAATCAGCCCCCAACCAGCGACGTTGGAAGCGAACACCCCGATAAATAACTCACGCCGCCCCATCAACGTATCGGTACCCGCTGCAAACAACAGCGCGCACACCAACAGGTTCTTCACGTTGTCGAAAATCTGGGTGCTCAGATCGTTTTCCAGCAACGCCAGATACCGCGTCCATAAGCTGCGCATACTTGAGTACCGATTGGGAGGGCTCGTCACTCAAGGTAGTTCATTTGCAGGCGCTGTCGAGCCAAGGCGAGGCATTAGAAATGCGCCACGTCCGAGAACAGTTTTTTAGAGGCCTTATCTATAAACGCTCTCCATTTGAGATCAAAGCCAAAAGACAGCTTCTATAATAATCAATCATAATTATTCTTTAATTTTATAATTAGGTTAGAACCAATCGGCATTTTACAGATTCGCCCGTGAGCCCTACTTTCATGCGACGGACCGACCCCCTGCCCGGTGGAGGCTTGTTTACCGACCTCGACAAGGACCTGACCATGAGCATCGAATTCATCGGCTATATCGGCGGCCATCACGCCTCGGAAATCCATCCACGCAGCGGCCCGACCCTGCAACCGGACTATGTCGAAAGCGTAGCCCGTGCCCACGAAACGGCGGGGTTCGACCGCGCTCTGGTGGCATTCCACTCCAACAGCCCGGACAGCACGTTGATCGCGGCCCATGCGGCCAGCGTCACCACCCGACTGCAATTTCTTATCGCCCACCGCCCGGGCTTTGCCCAGCCCACCCTGGCTGCCCGCCAGTTCGCCACGCTGGATGTGTTCAACGGAGGGCGTACCGCCGTGCACATCATCACCGGTGGCGATGACAACGAACTGCGTGCCGATGGCAGCCATATCGGCAAGGATGAACGCTATGCGCGCACCGACGAGTACCTGAGCGTGGTGCGCCAGGAATGGACCAGCGAGCATCCCTTCGACTTCACCGGCACGTACTACCAAGTGCAAGGCGCGCACTCCACGGTGAAGTCGCCGCAACAACCGCATATTCCACTGTACTTTGGCGGTTCCTCAGCTGCTGCGATCGCAGTGGCCGGCAAGCACGCGGATGTGTATGCGCTGTGGGGGGAGACCTATGAACAGGTACGCGAAGTGGTGACCCAGGTGCGGGCAGAAGCGGCCAGGCATGGGCGTACGATTCGCTTCAGCCTGTCATTGCGCCCGATACTCGCCGAGACCGAGGAGTTGGCCTGGCAGCGCGCCGAGCAGATTTTGCAGCAGGCCACAACACTGGCCGAGCAGCATGGTTTTGTGCGCCGTGAACCGCCAAATGAGGGTTCGCGGCGCTTGCTGGCGGCGGCGGCGCAGGGGTCGCGGCTGGATAAGCGTTTGTGGACCGGAATTGCCGGGTTGCTCGGAGCACAGGGTAATTCCACCTCGTTGGTGGGCACGGCTGAGCAAGTGGCCGAGGCGCTGCTGGATTATTACGATCTGGGGATTACCACTTTCCTGATCCGCGGGTTCGATCCGCTCAATGATGCGATCGACTATGGCAAGAAGTTGATTCCCCTCACCCGCCAGTTGGTCGCAGAGAGGGAACAGGCCCAACAAGTAGCTTAAGAACAATGTGGGAGGGGGCTTGCTCCCTCCCACATTTGATTTGCTGCGCACTCAGGATCAGTTCTTGTAGTCGGTATCAGTGCGCTCCAACTGGCGTACCAGCGCATTCCAATGCCGTGCCACGCCCGGCCCTTCCCCATTGCTGAACACCTTGGCCTGCTGCTCGACCTTGGCTACCACCTCTGCGGGCGGGAAAACCAACTCGGCATTCCCCGCCGCCTGCGCAGCAATCTGGATATTGCACGCGCGCTCCAGGCCTTGCAGTTGCTGAAAGGCGTGCTCAACGCTGACACCCGCCGTCAACAAGCCATGGTTACGCAGGATCATCACGCTCTTGTCGCCCAAATCCGCGACCAGCCGCTCGCGCTCGTCCAGGTCCAGGGCCACGCCTTCATAGCCGTGGTAGGCCACGCGCCCTGAGAACGCAATGGCGTGCTGGGAGATCGGCAGCAAGCCGCCTTTCTGCGCTGACACGGCAATGCCGTCGCGGGTATGGGTGTGCAGCACCGCTTGCAAATCGTGACGCGCGCCGTGAATGGCGCTGTGGATCACATAACCGGCGTAGTTGATGCCAAGGCCCGTAGGATCATCGACGAGAGTGCCGTCCAGATCGACCTTAACCAGGTTGGACGCAGTGATTTCATCGAACAACAGCCCAAAGGCGTTAATCAGGAAATGCTCATCGGGCCCCGGCACACGGGCCGAGAAATGGGTATAGATATGGTCGGTCCACTTGTACAGGGCCGCCAGGCGATAGGCGGCGGCCAGTTTGACACGCACCTCCCATTCCTCTGGCGTAACACGTTGGCGGACAGTATTGGAAACACTCGATAGCGAGGTGACGCTGCTCATGACAAAACTTCCTGGATGGCCTTAAGGACGTCAGGCCAGCCTAGGGGAAGCAAAAAAATAATAAAAAGCACATTTTAATCTAAGCTAATTATTATTTTTTTTCATATCACGCCACTTCCCGAACCTTATGCAAAGAAGCCGCCACCCATTGCCCGAACGCATCCACCGGCCCTTGCAGGTTGCCGAGAAAGTGCGGATAGATCAGCCACAAATCCATCACCGGTTTGAAATCCTTGAGCGGCATCACTGCCAGGTGCTCGCGCTGAGCGCTGCGTTCCAGCAACGGACGTGGCACCAGGCCAAGGCCCAGCCCATCCGCCACCAGACCCAGTTGCAACTCGGTGCCGAAGGTTTCCAGGTTGACCCGCAACGCCAGGCCCTGGTCCGACAAGGTGCGCTGCAACCCGGCACGGAAGCCGCAACCATCCGGGTTGAGGATCCAGCCGTTCTGGTACACGTCCGCCAGCTTGCAAGGCTTCTTCGGCAGCTGCGCCTTGGCACAGACCACCACCAGTTCCATCTTGCCGATGGACTCGCCGACAACGTTGTCCGGGAAAATCTTGCCCGCCGGGAACAACGCCACCGCCGCATCCAGTTCGCCGCGTTCGATCTTGCCGACCAATTGGCTGCCCCAGCCGGTGGCAACCTGGGCGCGCAGGTCGGCGTATTCAGTGCGCAGGTGCTTGAGCGCATCCAGCAACACCACATCGCCAATGGTTTGCGGGACGCCCAGGCGTAACACGCCGGTGGGCGGTGCATCGGTGGCCACCAGTTCGCGCAGGGCATCCATCTCACGCAAGATCAGCCGGCATTGTTCATAGACGCGGGTGCCGATCAGCGTCGGCTTGAGGGGTTTGGTGTTGCGGTCGAACAGCTCCACCCCCAGCGCCTGCTCAAAGTTCTGCACACGGCGGGTAATAGCCGGCTGGGTCAGTTGCAACGACTCGGCGGCATGGCTGATGGACTGGCAACGAATCACTTCGACAAAGGCATCGATATCGTCAATTTTCATTTGGGCCGCACATAGAGATCAGTCATTAAGATGTGCGTGAAGCATAGTTGTCGCACACCGCTCTGGATAGCCCACCTTGGGATCGATAACGTCTAACGCTATTCACGGCGGTTCTAAATTACCTGTGGCTATAAGCTAATCATTAAAAAATAGCATATTAACTATAAACATTATGCTTATATAAACCCATCACAACAGCACGATGGAATGGTCATGCCCCAGGCCCGACACCCCGAGAGACTCAGAGCCTTCATAGGCGCCCTGGCGGAATTGATCGACGCCAACCCACGTGAAGGCGACCTGCTGCACCGCGGCGGCAAGCTGCTGGCGCAACTGGTCAGCCATGATGACTGGCTCCCCGACGAGTTCGCCCAGCCCGATCCCGAGCGCTATCAGCAATTTTTGCTGCATGCCGATTCGCGCCAGCGTTTCAGCCTGGTCAGTTTTGTGTGGGGGCCAGGGCAAAGCACGCCGATTCATGACCATCGGGTGTGGGGGCTGATCGGCATGTTGCGGGGCGCTGAGTTTTCCCAGGGCTTTGCACGTGCGCCCGACGGCAGCCTGGTGGCGCAAGGCTCACCCGTCCAGCTGCTGCCGGGCCAGGTCGAGGCGGTATCGCCCAAGATCGGCGATATCCATCAGGTCAGCAATGCCCACCGCGATCAGGTGTCCATCAGCATCCATGTATACGGCGCTAATATCGGTGCGGTACGCCGTGCGGTGTACCAGCCCGACGGCAGCGAAAAATTGTTTATCTCCGGTTATTCCAACGCCACGCTCCCGAACATCTGGGACCTGTCCAAAGAAAAGAGCCCTGCCCTATGACCACCGTATCGACCCGCAGCTTTGCCCAGATTCGTCAGGCCCTGTTGGACCGTGAGGAGCTGGCGTTGATCGACGTGCGTGAAGAAGCGCCGTTTGCCGAGTCCCACCCGTTGTTCGCCGCCAATATCCCGCTGTCCAAGCTGGAACTGGAGGTGTACGCACGCATTCCACGCCGCGATACCCAGGTCACCCTGTATGACAACGGTGAAGGGCTGGCCAGCCGCGCTGCCGAACGTCTACTTGAGCTGGGCTACACCCAGGTCAGCCTGCTTGAGGGGGGACTGGACGGGTGGCGCCGCGCGGGTGGCGAGCTGTTTATCGACGTCAACGTGCCGAGCAAAGCCTTTGGCGAGCTGGTGGAAAGCCAGCGCCACACGCCATCCCTGGCCGCTGAAGAAGTCCAGGCCCTGCTCGACAGCCAGGCCGATGTGGTGGTGCTCGATGCCCGCCGTTTCGACGAATACCAGACCATGAGTATTCCAACCGGTATCAGCGTGCCGGGTGCCGAGCTGGTCTTGCGCGCCCGCGAACTGGCGCCAGACCCGGCCACGCGCATTATCGTCAACTGCGCCGGGCGCACCCGCAGCATTATTGGTACCCAGTCGTTGATCAATGCCGGCCTTCCCAACCCGGTCGCGGCGCTACGCAACGGCACCATCGGCTGGACCCTGGCCGGGCAAACACTTGCCCACAGCCAAGCCCGCCGCTTCGCGCCAACGCCAGAGGAACATCGCCAACCCGCCGCCGAGGCTGCACGCCGCGCTGCCGACAAGGCCCGTGTCGGCCGCGCCACCCTTGACGATCTACACCACTGGCAGCAGGACACGACGCGCACCACCTACCTGTTCGATGTGCGCACCCCGGAAGAATTCGAAGCCGGGCACCTGCCCGGGGCACGCGCCACACCCGGCGGGCAACTGGTGCAGGAGACCGATCATGTCGCCAGCGTCCGCGGTGCGCGCCTGGTGCTGGTCGATGATGACGGCGTGCGTGCCAATATGTCCGCCTCCTGGCTGGCTCAGTTGGGTTGGCAAGTGCACGTGCTGGATGATCTGCAAGCCGAGCACTTCAGCGAACGCGGCGGGTGGGTCGCGCCAGTGCCTGCGCCACCCCAGGCCGAACTGATCAGCCCGCACACCCTCGCCGACTGGCTGGGCCATGGTGACACCGTGGTGCTGGACTTCACCGCGAGCGCCAATTACGTCAAACGCCATATCCCCGGTGCCTGGTGGGTGCTGCGTGCGCAACTGCCCCAGGCCCTGGCCAAGGTGCCGCGTGCCCAGCGCTACGTATTGACCTGCGGCAGCAGCCAATTGGCACGCCTGGCGGTGGCCGAGGTGCAAGCGCTGACCGGCCAGCAGGTGTTCGTGTTGCAGGACGGCACTGCCGCCTGGATCGCCGCGCAACTGCCCCTGGAGGAAGGCGAAACCCACCTCGCCTCACCGCGTATCGACCGCTACCGTCGCCCCTACGAAGGCACCGACAACCCACGGGAAGCCATGCAGGCTTACCTGGATTGGGAGTTCGGCCTGGTCGAGCAACTGGCCCGCGACGGCACCCATGGTTTCTACGTGATCTGACCTGCTGCTGCATCGTTTTCGCCTATCCGACCCCTTCTCCAGGTGGAGGTATCCCCCTTATCCAACGCCTGGAGTGTGTCCCATGCTGTACGCCATCCCTTTCAAACACCTGCTGCTGGGCGCCGCCCTGGCCCTCGGCCTGCTGTCCAGCGTACAGGCTGCCGACCTGCAACCGCTGCGCGTGGCCAACCAGAAATCCACGATCAAGGCGCTGCTGGAAGCCTCTGGCGAAACCCGCAACGTGCCCTACGAAATCAAGTGGTCGGAATTCCCCTCGGCCTCGCCCTTGGGCGAAGCGCTGAATGCCGGCGCCGTTGATGTCGGCGCCCTCGGTGACGCTCCTTATGTGTTCGCCCTGGGCGCCGGCGCATCGCTCAAAGTGATCAGCATCATCCATGCACAAGGGCGTAACACCACCGCGCTGCTGGTGCCCAAGGACTCGCCGATCAAGACCGCGGCCGATCTCAAAGGCAAAAAAATCGTCACCGGGCGCGGCTCCATCGGGCATTACCTGGCGATCAGGGCCCTGAACGATGCGGGCCTGAGCACTCAGGATGTGCAGTTCATATTCCTGCTGCCTGCCGAATCGCGGCTGGTGCTGGACAACGGCACTGCAGACGCCTGGGCCACCTGGGACCCGTACACCACCGTGGTCACCTCACAGAGCAACGCTCGCGTGCTGGTCAGCGGTAAACACGTGCTGAGCAATCACCTGTACTTCGCTGCGACCGGCCAGGCCATTGCCGACAAGCGCGCGCAACTGGACGACTTTGTCGCACGGGTTGACCGCGCCTACGCTTGGGCCAACGCCCACCCCGATGAGTATGCCGCCGCCCAGGCCAGGATCACCGGCTTGCCGCTGGCCGTGCATATCGAAGTGGCCAAGGACACTCACCTGTCGCCGGTCGCGATTGACGACGCGGTGATCAGCGGCCTGCAAGCCACCGCCGACACGTATGTAAAAGAGGGGCTGCTGCCCAATCGCATCGATGTCTCCCAAGGCTTCGACCCAAGCTTTAACGCCAAGCGTGCCACCCTCGACCAGGCCTCGCGCTAAAGAGGGATGCAGTGCGAGCCCCGCTCAAGGCTAGACACCCTCCCACACTTGACCGAGTACATGCTGATGACTCACTCGTCTCTACGCGCTGTAGACGTCGTCGATTTCGACACCACGCTCACCCGCCTCAGCGCCGAACTGGCCGGGACCGCTCATGTCTATGACGAAAGCGGCGCCTTCCCCCACGCCAACTTCAACCTGTTGCACCAACACGGCCTGGTCGCCCTCACCGTCCCCAGCGCCCTCGGCGGCGGCGGTGCCAGCCTGGCACAGGCGCGCAAGGCCATCAGCGCCGTCGCCAAGGGCGAGCCATCCACCGCGCTGATCCTGGTGATGCAGTACCTGCAACACGCCCGCCTGCAAGACAGCAAAACCTGGCCCCGGCACCTGCGCGTACGCATCGCCGAGGACGCGGTGCGCAACGGTGCGCTGATCAATGCCCTGCGCGTCGAGCCGGACCTGGGCACACCGGCCCGTGGCGGTTTACCCGCCACCACCGCCGTGCGCACCGTTGACGGCTGGCGTATCAGCGGGCGCAAACTCTACTCCACCGGCAGCCATGGATTGAGCTGGTTCAGCGTATGGGCGCGCAGCGACGACGCAGACCCGCTGGTGGGCGCCTGGCTGGTGGCCAAGGACAGCCCCGGCGTGAGCATCATCGACACCTGGGATCACCTGGGTATGCGCGCCACTTGCAGCCACGAGGTGGTGCTCGACAACGTACTGGTGCCACTGGACCACGCCGTCAGCGTCAGCCCCTTTAGCGCGCCGCAACCGGAACTGGATGGCGAAGGCTTGCTGTGGATGTCAGTGCTGCTGTCGTCGGTTTACGACGCGGTGGCCCAGGCGGCGCGGGACTGGTTGGTGAATTGGCTGCAAGAGCGCAAGCCATCCAACCTGGGTGCTGCGCTGTCCACTTTGCCGCGCTTTCAGGAAACCGTCGGCCATATCGACACCTTGCTGTTCGCCAATCGCAGCCTGCTTGAGGCTGCCGCCGAAGGCCACACGCCGGCCGCCAACGCCGCACAATTGAAATACCTGGTGACCGGTAACGCGATCCGTGCCGTCGAGCTGGCCATCGAAGCCTCGGGCAACCCAGGCTTGTCACGCCATAGCCCACTGCAACGGCATTACCGCGATGTGCTGTGCAGCCGCGTGCATACCCCACAAAACGACGCCGTGCTGCAAGGTGTCGGCAGAGCCGTGTTTACCCAACACCAGAAGGAGCGCCCATGAGCCACGTGATAATTGCCAGCCAGTTGGACGAAGACTTCAACCAGGTCATTCGCGAACGACTGGCGCCGCTGCACCCCCAAGCTCAGGTGATCGGTGTGCCGGTGGGTGCGCCGAACGACCTGCCACCCCAGGCCAATATCCTGCTGTTGCGCCCGATCAATGTGCGCGGCTATATCGCCCCCGACACGCCCCCACCGGGCTGGCCCTACGGCGCGCAATGGGTGCACCTGGTGTCATCGGGCATCGACTTCTACCCGCAGTGGCTGTTCAACGGCCCGCCTGTGAGCACGTCCAGGGGCAGCGCGGCCGACAACCTGGCCGAATTCGCCCTGGCAGCAATCTTTGCCGCCGCCAAACACCTGCCGGACATCTGGGTGAAAGACTCGCAGTGGAATTTCACCGCCCTGCGCCCGCTCAAAGGTACCACCCTGGGTATCTTGGGCTTTGGGGCGATTGGTGAAAGCCTGGCGCAAAAAGCCCTGGGCCTTGGCCTCAAGGTGATCGCGCTGCGTCAGAGCCAGGCTCCGTTCAGCGCCGGCGTGGAGGCCGCCACTGACATCCACGACCTGTTCGCCCGCGCCGACCACCTGGTGGTGGCGGCACCACTGACCGAGGCAACGCGGCACGTTATCAACCGTGACGTACTGGGCAGCGCCAAGCCGGGGCTGCACCTGATCAACATCGCACGCGGTGGCTTGCTGGATCAGGAGGCGCTGCTGGAGGCGCTGGATAACGGGCAGATCGGGCTGGCATCGCTCGACGTGACCGAGCCGGAGCCGTTGCCGGACGGGCATCCGCTGTATACCCATCCCAGGGTGCGGTTGTCGCCGCATACGTCGGCGATCTCTACCAACAGCAAGGAGGAGATTGCGGATACGTTCCTGGCGAATCTGGAGCGGTATGTGGCGGGCCTTGAATTAACCAACGTAGCAAACGCCTGACGCTATTCAAAGTACAGGAGCTGGCTTGCCTGCTCCCACACTTATCAGCAGCCGCCAGCCAGGCGTTCACGCAGGAACTCGACCAACGCCTGTACCGGCCGTGAACTCTGCCGGTGCTGGGGGTACACCGCCGACAACGTCAGGGCTTCGGGCGCGAACTCGTCCAATACGCTGACCAGGCGACCGTCCTTCAATGCCTCGCCGACTATGAACGTCGGCAGGTAGGTAACCCCCAGCCCGGCAATGGCGGTGTCACGCAGCAAATCGCCGTTGTTGACCCGCATGCGCCCGCTCACATTCAGCGCTTGCAGCTTGCCCTTGAAACGCCATTGCACCTGGCGGCCGTGACCGTAGGGCAGGCAATCGTGGTCGGCAAGGTCGTCAGGTTTTTGCGGCGTGCCGCGCAACGCCAGGTAATCGGGGCTGGCGCAATACACCCTCGGGATGCTGGCGATACGGCGGGCGATCAAGGTGGAGTCTTCCAGGGTGCCGATCCGCAGCACCAAGTCGTAGCCTTCGCCGATCAGGTCTACCGGGCGGTCGCTGAGATCAACCTCCACCGACACGTCGGGATAGCGCTGCAGGAACAGCGGCAGCAGGCAACCCAAGTGCGCCATGGCAAACGAAAGCGGCGCACTGAGGCGAATCGTGCCGCGCGGTTCGCTGTTCTGCCCGGCAATGCCCTGCTCCACCTGCTCGACATCACTGAGCAGGCGCAAGGCGGATTCGTAGTAACTCTGGCCCAGTGGCGTGACATCCAGGCGCCGCGTGGAGCGATTGAGCAGGCGCACGCCCAGGCGTTCTTCCAGCTGGATCAGGCGGCGGCTGACAAATTGCTTGGACAGGCCCAGTTGCTCGGCGGCGGCGGTGAAACTGCCGGACTCCATGACCTGACAGAACAGGCGCATGTCTTCGAAGGGGTTCATTGTCGCTACTCGGTGGACGATGGGCTGTTTTATAACCTGCCAGTGGCCACGCCACAAACCAAAAATATGAACACAATCAAATGTGGGAGGGGCGGTGCGACGATTCGACTTGCTCCCGATAGCGGTGGGTCAGACACAACAGCGCTGACTGTTACACCGCTATCGGGAGCAAGTCGAATCGTCGCACCGCCCCTCCCACAGGGATTACCTACAAGTTTCGAGAACCGGTTATTTGGCAGTAAACGCCGAGTAGCTGTTCATCAGGTTGCGGTAGTTGGGGATGCGCGGCGACAGCAGGTTGGCCAGGCCTTCCATGTCGTTGCGCCAGTCCACTTGCAGCTCGCAGGCCACCGAGAACCAGTTCACCAGTTGCGCACCCGCGGCGGTCATACGTGCCCAGGCAGCTTGTTGCACGGTCTCGTTGAAGGTGCCGGAGGCGTCAGTGACCACAAACACCTCGAAGCCTTCGGCCAGGGCGCACAGGGTCGGGAAGGCAACGCACACATCCGTCACCACACCAGCAATGATGATCTGCTTACGGCCGGTGGCCTTGACGGCCTTGACGAACTCTTCATTGTCCCAGGCGTTGATCTGGCCAGGGCGAGCGATGTACGGCGCGTCCGGGAACAGTGCCTTGAGTTCCGGAACCAGTGGGCCGTTGGGGCCGCTTTCAAAGCTGGTGGTCAGGATGGTCGGCAGGTTGAAGAACTTGGCTACGTCGGCCAGGGCCAACACGTTGTTCTTGAACTCGTTGGGGGAAAAATCCTGCACCAGGGAGATCAGACCGGTCTGGTGATCGACCAGCAGGACAACGGCGTCATCTTTGTTCAAGCGCTTGTAAGTCATGGGTTAACTCCTTCGATTTGCTGATTAAAAGGCAAAGCACGAGCAGCCGAACGCGCCCCAGAAACCCTGGAAGTCGCTGACCGGCACGCTGGAAAGACGGGCTTTTTCATGGCTGTGGGCGTGTACGCCGCACGGGCCGCTGCACTGATGTACCTGCGCCTGCATCGGCGAAGTCGGGCGCCAGTGCCCTGGCACCTTGGCCACCGGCGACCAGTCCGGCAGCACCGGCACGCGCGGCGGGGCGTAATCTTCGAAGTCGCCAGCGCCGTAGACGACCTTGCCGCCGACCACGGTGAGTACCGACTCGATCCACTTGATGGCTTCTTCATCGACACTGAAGAAGTCCGCCGACAACGCGGCCACGTCCGCCAACTGGCCGACCTTGATCTGGCCTTTCTTGCCCTGCTCGGACGAGAACCAGGCGCTGCCGTGGGTAAACAATTCCAGCGCGGTAAGGCGCGGCAAGCCCTCGGCGTGCAGCTCCAGACCGCCGACCGTGCGGCCGCTGACCATCCAGTACAACGAGGTCCAGGGGTTATAGCTGGAGACCCGCGTGGCATCGGTGCCCGCCCCTACCGGCACGCCTTCGGCCAACATGCGTTTGATCGGTGGCGTGGCTTCGGCGGCCTTGGCGCCATAGCGCTCGACAAAGTACTCACCCTGGAACGCCATGCGATCCTGGATCGCAATACCACCGCCGAGGGCGCGCACCCGTTCGATGTTTTTCGGGGTGATGGTTTCGGCATGGTCGAAGAACCACGGCAGGCCATTGAACGGAATGTCACGGTTGACCTTCTCGAACACGTCGAGCATACGCGAGATGGATTCGTCGTAAGTGGCGTGCAGGCGGAACGGCCAGCGCTGTTCCACCAGGTGGCGCACCACCGGTTCCAACTCCTGTTCCATGGTCAGCGGCAGGTCCGGACGTGGTTCGAGGAAGTCTTCGAAGTCCGCAGCGGAGAACACCAGCATCTCCCCGGCACCGTTGTGGCGCAGGTAGTCGTCACCCTGATGCAGGGTGACGCTGCCGGTCCAGTTCTTGAAGTCGCTGAGTTCTTCCTTGGGCTTTTGGGTGAACAGGTTGTAGGCGATGCGCACCGTCAACTGCTGGTCCTTGGCCAGTTGCTCGATCACCGCGTAATCGTCCGGGTAGTTCTGGAAACCACCGCCGGCATCGATAGCGCTGGTCAGGCCCAGGCGATTGAGTTCGCGCATGAATTGGCGGGTGGAGTTGACCTGGTATTCCAGCGGCAGTTTCGGGCCTTTGGCCAAGGTCGAATACAAAATCATCGCGTTGGGCCGCGCCACCAGCATCCCGGTGGGGTTGCCGTTGCTGTCACGTACGATCTCGCCGCCCGGTGGGTTCGGCGTGTCCTTGGTGTAGCCGGCCACGCGCAGCGCCGCACGGTTGAGCAAGGCGCGGTCGTACAGGTGCAGCACGAACACCGGCGTATCCGGCGCGGCCTGGTTGAGTTCTTCCAGGGTGGGCATGCGTTTTTCGGCGAACTGGAATTCGTTCCAGCCGCCGACCACGCGTACCCATTGCGGTGTGGGCGTGCGGTCGGCCTGGTCCTTGAGCATGCGCAAGGCATCGGCCAGGGACGGCACACCCTCCCAGCGCAGTTCAAGGTTGTAGTTCAGCCCGCCGCGGATCAGGTGCAGGTGCGAGTCGTTGAGGCCGGGGATGACGGTGCGGCCCTTGAGGTCGATCACCTGGGTGCCGTTGCCGCGCAGGGCCATGGCCTCGCCGTCAGTGCCGACAGCGACGAAGCGCCCGTCGCGAATGGCGACGGCGCTGGCGCGTGGGTTTTCCCGGTCCACGGTGTGGAACTGGCCATTGAACAGAATCAGATCGGCGTTCATAGGGTTTCCTTTACAGAGGCTTCAAGCCAGGGAGCGAACAGGCGGGTGGCTGCCGGCATCAGCAGGTACACCACCAACAGCACGATGGTGAGGGTGACCAAAAAGGTCGAGACCACGTAGTTGGACAAAAACGGATGCAGCCGCAGGATCGGCCCCCAGATAAAGGGCAGCAGCAAGGTTTGCGGCAGGATCACAAACAGGCTGACCACCGCCTGCTTCCAGCGCGGCGGCTTGGCGGCGCCGTCAGCCTGAGGGGCGAACCAGAACTCATTGGCGCCGCCGATTTCAGTCTGATCGCCGTCAGCCAGCATCGGCGCGGCTTCGTCGATCAGGGCCTGGCGTTGTGGGGAGTCGAGCCACAGTTCCAGGGCATCGGTGGAGCTATAGCGCAATACGCAGGTGAACAGGGCCGTGCCGTTTTGCTGGCTGCGTACCACATCGACGCCCAGGTGGCCGGGGCGTTCGCCAGCGATACGCACGATGCGGCGTAGCCAGGCTTCGTACTCGGTTTCACGGCCGGGCTTGACCCGGTGCTTGACGACCAGCGTGACGACTTCGTCAGAGCTGGTTTTAGGTGTTGGGTCCATGATTGGGTGACTCCCCCGCAGGATTGAGCGATGGGAGGAGTTTGCCGGGCCGGGGGTACTGGGAATTGGATGTATGTGCTGTCTGGGTTTCTGTGGGAGGAGATCACCGACAGTCACTTGGCAGTCAGCTCGCCGCCATATGCTCGGCAATCCGCCCGCGTAGCCAGCGCTCCGCCGGGTCATTGTCATGCACCCCGCTCCAGACCATCGACAGCTCCGCCGCATCAATCGCAAACGGCGGATCCTCGGCCCGCAAGCGGGTGCCTTCGGTCAACGCGCACGCTGCGTAGTCCGGCACGGTCGCGATGATCTGTGTACCCGCCAGCAACGCGCGCAACCCGCTGAACTGCGGCACCGCCAGCACCACCCGCCGCGAGCGGCCGATACGCGCCAGGTCCAGGTCGATATTGCCGCTCAAGTCCCCTGAAAACGACACCATTGCATGGGGCCTGGCGCAGTAGTCATCCAGACTCAGCGGCGCCTCACCGTCATCCCCGCGCAACACCTTGCAGGGAATATCCCGCAGTTTCTTACGTTTGGCATTGGCCGGCAGTTCGGTGGTGTAGCTCACCCCGACCGAAATTTCGCCGCTGGCCAGCAACGATGACATCAACAGGTAATTGGCCCGGCGCACCACCACGATGATGCCCGGGGCCTCTTCGCGCAGTTGGCTGAGCAACGCGGGAAACAGCCCGAACTCGGCGTCATCGGACAGGCCAATGCGAAACACCGCGCAACTGGTGGAAGGGTCGAAATCCTTGGCGCGGCTGACGGCGCCGGAGATGGTGTCCATGGCCGGTTGCAGCTCCTTGAGTATTGCCACCGCACGTGGCGTGGGCTCCATGCCGCGACCGTTGCGCAGCAACAACGGGTCGTCGAACAAATCGCGCAGACGGCCCAGCGCCGCGCTGACCGCCGGTTGGCCCATGAAGAGCTTCTCGGCGACCCGGGTCAGGTTTTTTTCGAACATCAGGGCCTCGAAAATCACCAGCAGGTTCATATCGACGCGACGCAGGTCGTTGCGGTTCATGGCGGTATCCAGACAATTTGCAGAGGGCAAGCAAAGCATGCCCCGCACGCCTGCGATTGCATAGCCGTGCTGTCTTTTATGCGACGGCACCTGGCGAAATTAACAACGATTAACTCGTCAGCCAGGCGGCCCGGCAACAAGATAAGCCGCGTCTACACTGCATCCATTCACGGGAACGCTCCCATCGACTGCGGATATTTGTCATGGCCCGACTTGAGCAATATGCCCCTCGTTTGTCCGCCACCGGTGGCCTGTGCCCCCGGCGCGAGCGCATCGCCAAGCAATTGATCCTCGCCAATCTCGGCGAAAGCCTGGCCATCGCCGACCTGGCCCAGGCCTGCGCCTTGTCGCGCAGCCATTTCTCCCGCGCCTTCAAATGCACCACCGGGGTGTCGCCCCAGGAATGGATTCGCCAGCAGCGGATTCTGCGGGCCAAGGAATTGATCACCGGTTCGTCCTTGAGCCTCACGCAAATCAGCCTGGAATGCGGATTCTGCGACCAGGCGCACTTCTGCCATATGTTCACGCGTAGCGAAGGCGTGAACCCGATGACCTGGCGAAATCACCACTCGCGCTCCAAGCCTGCCGTGATCGCCGCCTAGTGGTCGTGACGCAGCTGGAATATGCTGGCCCAACCCCTACTCCAGAACCTGGGCAACCATGACAGACCTGAGCGACCAGGCCGTGCACTTCGGCCCCTACTGCATCCACCCGCGCCAGCGCCTGGTGCTGGAGGCTGGTCGCCCGTTGCGCCTGGGGCGGCGGGCGGTGGATATCCTGCTGATCCTGCTGGAGCAGGCCGGCAATGTGGTGAGCAAGCAGGAGCTGATCGCGCGGGTCTGGCCCACAAGCGTGGTGGAAGACGGCAACCTGCGGGTACACATGGCGGCGTTGCGCAAGGCGCTGGGTGACGGCCAGGCCGGGCAGCGCTATATCGTCACAGTCGCCCAGCGCGGCTACAGCTTTGTTGCGCCACTGAGCATCGAACCGATGACGCTACCCACTGACGGCGCCCCCCAGCGCCCGCGCCATAACCTGCCGCTGCGACGCACGCGAATGATCGGCCGCCAGGCCCTGATCGACGCGCTGGTGCAGCAACTGCCGCAGCAACGCTTCATCACCCTGACCGGCGCCGGTGGCATCGGCAAGACCACCGTGGCCCTGCGTGTCGCCGAATTGCTGATCGGGCATTACCGCGATGGGATTCATCTGCTGGACCTGGCGCCGCTGAGCGCCGCATCGATGATCCTGCCCAATCTCGCCGCCCTGCTCGGCCTCACTCCCGGCGAAAATGCGCCACTGGTCAGCTTCGCCCGCAGCCTGCAGGCGCGCCAGATGCTGCTGGTGATCGATAATTGCGAGCACCTGCTCGACGACATTGCCCTGATCAGCGAAACCCTGTTGCGCCATGCGCCGCACCTGCACATTCTCAGCACCAGCCGCGAAGCCCTGCGCGCCGAGGGTGAACATGTACAACGCCTCGAACCGCTGGCCTGCCCGCCCGCCACCGGCAACCGTGCCCAGGCCCTGGGTTACCCGGCCATGCAGTTGCTGATCGAGCGGGCGATGTCTCATCAGGACAGCTTTGCCCTCAGCGAAGCCGAACTGCCGTTGGCAATCGATATTTGTCAGCGCCTGGACGGCATTCCCCTGGCGATCGAACTGGTCGCCGCGCAGATCGAACGCTTTGGCTTGCAGGGGCTGCTGGTGCAGATGGAGGACAACTTCCGTCTGCTGACCCGCGGGCGACGCAGTGCCCTGCCCCGCCAGCAAACCCTGCGAGCTACGCTCGACTGGAGTTTTGACCTGCTCACCGAATGCGAAAAAATCTGCCTGCGCCGGCTCGCGGTGTTTCGCGGTGGTTTCAGCCTGGTCAGCGCGGCGGCGGTGATCGCCGGGGAAAACATTGCCCCGGCCCAGGTGCTGGGCTCCATCACGCAACTGGTGGCCAAGTCGCTGTTGAACGTGGAAGCCAGCGATGACGAGATGGTTTATCGCCTGCTGGATATTACCCGCACCTATGCCCTGGAAAAGCTCAGCCAGGCGGGCGAGCTGCACGCCACTCGCGAACGCCACGCCGCCAGGTGCCTGGCGCTGATGGAACAGGCGCAAGGCGACTGGGAACTGATCGCCACGCAGCCCTGGCTCGACCGTTACGCACCGCTGCGCGAGGACGTGCGCGCCGCACTCGACTGGAGCTTTACCGAGGAAAACGAGCACCTGTTGGCCATTCGCCTGACAGTCAGTGCGATGCCGCTGTGGCAGGAGCTGTCGTTACTGCGCGAGCACGGCGGTTATGTGCACAAGGCGCTGGCGCTGATTGATCAGGTCAAGGCCCCTTGCACCCAATTGACCCTGCAATTGCAGTTGGCTTTGGGCAGTCTTTCGTACCATGCCTTGGGCCCCGCGCCCCAGACCGTCGCAGCCTTCGTGGGTGCCGCACGCCTGGCCGAAATGAATCAGGACCTGGCCGGCCAGTTGCGTGCGGTCTCAGGCCATATGGCCGTGAACCTGTGTGCCGGACGCTATGCCGAGGCGCTGGAGCAAAGCGTACAGTTCGAGCGCCTCGACCCGCGCACCGAACCGCTGCTGGACCTCAGCGTCCAACGCTTGCGCGCGCTGGGCCAGCACTACATGGGCAATCAGCCGCTCGCCCGCCACCATGCCGAGCAGGTGCTGCAGCGCATGACCCACAGTGGCCACGTGAACCGCTTCGCCCATGGCGTGGGCGTGCAGTACGACCAGAACGTCGCGTCCCTGACCGTCCTGGCGAGAATTCTGTGGCTGCAAGGCTTTCCCGAGCGCGCCTGGCGCACCGCCAGCCAGGCGCTGGAGCTGGCGCTGCAGATCAATCACGGCACATCGATTTGCTACACCCTGGCGTTGGCCAGCGTGGTAATCGCCCGCTACAACGGCGCCGAAGACGACGCACACGCGTTGCAAACGCTGCTGCTGGAGCAATCCCACAAGCATTCAGTGCAACTGTTCCAGACCTGGGCCGGGCATTACGCCGGCATCCTGGGTGACAACCATTTGCAGGGTCTGGGACTGATCGAGGATACCTTGATCACACTCGGCTCCCGTGAAGCCGACGCGGCCGCCATCGAAAGGGCACACAGTGGCGCTGCCGGCTGGTGCGCCGCGGAAATCCTGCGGGTGCGCGCCGAACAGTTGGCGCGTCAAGGTGATATGCGCGTCGCTGAAGCCCTCTTGCTCCAGGCCCTTGGCCTGGCGCGCCAGCAAGGCGCGCTCGCCTGGGAGCTGCGATGTGCGCACTCCCTGGCGCAACTGTGGCAACAGCAAGGGCGCAGCCTGGCTGCCAGGAACCTGCTGAGCCCGATCCACGCGCAATTTACCGAAGGCTTCGCCACCCAGGACTTAATGCGCGTGCGCGGCCTGCTCGACCAGTTGCAAGACAAACGGCCGGCCTGAACACACATCCAGGCAGTCTCCATAACCTTGCTGCAACCGCTGCACCTGGTCCGGATCACGCAATTGCGCCAAAGCATAGCTGCGCACGCAGTTGAGCAACCGGTAGCGCCGCGGGCCAAGACCAGGCTCGATGACCAGCAGCGAGGTATTGACCAGACGCGCCAACAGATAAGTCAGGTCGGCGTGCTCAAGCTCGGTACCGCGTACCATCTCACTCAATGTAGGCAAGGTGACCGCCATCTTGAACAAGCCCAACTGCAAGAACAGCCAGCACTGCGGCAGGCTCAGACGCTCGTAGCTCCAATCCAGGGCCGCGGTCATTGAGCGATGGTGCTCTACCGCTGTGCGGCGACCGCGCGTCAGCCCCTGCAGGCCGCTGCGCAACTGCTGCTGCACTGCGCCGATGCCCAGCGCATCGACCTGGGCGGCCGCCAGTTCGAGGGCCAATGGGATACCGTCCAGGCGTCGACAAATATCGCGCAACGGCGCCAGGTCCTGCGGCCGCAATACAAAATCCTGCTGGCTGGCGCGGGCGCGGGCGACAAACAGCTGCACTGCGGGCCACGCCATGGCCTGCTCGACACTGCGGCACGCAGACGGTGAAGGCAGTGCCAGCGCAGGTACACGCAACACCCACTCGCCGGGCGCCAGCAAGGGTTCGCGGCTGCTGATCAGGATACTCACCTCGGGCGCTCTTTCGCGCAGTGCGCGCACCAGCTTTCGACAGGCACCGAGCAACAGGTCGGCACCGTCGAGCACCAGTAGCAGTTGGCGTGAGGCCAACTGGCGAGACACCTCATCGAGGCTGTCAGTGGGCTTGAACTGCATGACCGTGGCAACGCTGGCAAGCAGTTCGCCAAGGGTTTGCATCTGGGTCAGGTCGAGCCACCACACCCCGTCGCGATAGCGCGACAACACGCGTTCGGCCAGGACCAGGGCCAGCGTACTTTTGCCGACGCCGGCCACACCGGTGAGGGTCAGCAAGCGTTGCCCGGACAAGCGCCGCGCCAGCAGGCTCACCAGCTCTTCGCGACCGAACACCGGGCTGAGCCGGGCAGCCAGGTTATGCGCGGCCGGCAGCGTCGGCACAGTGGCTTGCACGGGGCCAATGAAACAATAACCACGCTGGGGGTGATTGAGGATCAGGCGTCGTCCGTCCAGCGCCCGGCGCAACGCGGCAATATGCACGCGCAGGTTATTGTCTTCGACGACGCTGTTGGGCCAGACCCGTTCGATCAAGGTGGCCTTGCTGATGAACTGCCCCGGCGCTTCCAGCAGTACCGTAAGAATATCCAACGCACGCCCGCCCAACGGCACCGGCCAGCCAGACTTGCTGACCAGGCGCTGTTGCCGATGAAAGGTGTAGGGGCCGAAGCTCAGCGTCGCAGAATCTTGCATGTCCGTAACTGCGCTGAAACACCCGTGCTTGAGTGCCTGCGCATCCTTTTCCATGGGCTCGGCCCTATCTTGCCAGCTACCGATGACAGGACAATGCTGGCACGGGGAGCGATACGGACAATCGAGTGCCTCAGACGGACATTGTGTCGTTAACTGAACTGTTGTCGGTATTGGGTCGGGTTCAGGCCCAGTTTTTCACTGAACAGAAAGCGCATATGCCGCACGCTGCCAAAGCCTGCGTGGAACGCCACGGTCTTGAGCGGCAGGTCGGTGGTTTCCAGCAGTTGCCGGGCACGGTCGATGCGCGCGCCCTGCAAGAACGCCATGGGCGTCATCTGCACGTCCTTGGCGAACAGTCGCGCAAAATGGCGTGCACTCATGCCGGCCAGTTCGGCCATGGACTCGATGGTAAACGGCTGATCAAGATGCGCCAGCACGTGGTTCTGCACGCGGGTGATCGCGGTTTCCTGGGGCGCTACCGCAGCCGTCATGGGGCTGAACTGGGCCTGGCCACCCTGGCGCTTCATCACCACCAGCAAGACTTTGGCCACATCCACCGCCACTTGCTTGCCATGGTCCTGGGCAACCACCGACAGGGCCAGGTCGATACCCGCAGTGACGCCGCCGGAGGTAATCAGGCGCCCGTCCTGCAAGTAGATGCGGTCGGTCTCGACGATGGCCTTGGGAAAAGCCTTGATCAAGCGCTCGGTGTAGTGCCAGTGGGTGGTCACGCGGTGCGCGTCGAGCAAACCTGCATGTCCGAGCACAAAGGCCCCGGTGCAGATCGAGCCGAAGCGCCGGGCACGCGGCGCGGCGGCCTTCAGCCAAGGCAGCAACGCGGGATGGCACTCGTTATAGGCACCTGGGCCACCCGGCACCAGCAGCAGGTCATAAGCCGCCTGGGCCTGTTCCAACAGTAGATCGGTCTGGACCACCACACCATTGGATGCCCGCAACGGACCAGGCTCCGTGCCAATGGTCAGGATCTGGTAGTGATCGGCCGCCGGCAGATAGCGGTTGGCAATCGAAAACACTTCAAGCGGCCCGGCCATGTCGAGCAGCAGGAAGTCCGGGAACAGCGCCATGGCCACGGTTTTCATAAGCGGGAAATGTCCATCGAGAAGGAGTGCGACGGGCATTATGGCACGACTTTTACTGTCAACCTGAAGTTGACAGTAATTCTATCTCCACCTTCTTAATCAATCTTTTGTTAACCATTAACCTTCTTCTCAACGCAAGCGCCCTGCATCTCGCAGCCTGCGCTCACTTGAGGACTGAACCATGCTGACCCTTCGCAAAGCTTCCGAACGCGGCGCCGCCAATCACGGTTGGTTGAAGTCGTTCCACACCTTCTCTTTCGCCAACTACTGGAACCCTAAGGAACAGGGGTTTTCCGACCTGCTGGTGATCAATGATGACCGTGTCGCCGCGGGTAAAGGCTTCGGCCAGCACCCCCACCGCGACATGGAGATCTTCTCCTATGTGCTTGAAGGCGCACTGGAGCACAAGGACACCCTGGGCACTGGTTCGGTGATTCGCCCCGGCGATGTGCAACTGATGAGCGCCGGCAGCGGCGTGGCCCACAGCGAGTTCAACCACAGCCAGCGCCTTGGTGTGCATTTCCTGCAAATCTGGATCGTGCCCAACGAAGCCGGCGCCAAGCCACGCTATCAGCAGGAGCACTTCAGTGAAGCGCAAAAACGTGGGCGCTTGCAGTTGATCATCTCGCCGGACGGCGCCAACGGTTCGCTGAAAGTGCGCCAGGACGCGCGGGTGTATGCCGGACTGTTCGACGCTGACGAAAGTACCCGCCTGGAGCTGGCACCGGATCGCTACGCCTACGTCCATGTGGCACGCGGCAGCGTTGAACTCAATGGTCAGCGCTTGCAGGAAGGCGACGGTGTGCGAGTGCGGGACGAGCGCCAGATCCGCCTGAGCCATGGCGAGGACGCCGAAGTGCTGGTGTTTGACCTGCGCCCCAACGAACTGCCGCAGATGCCATGACGGTCACGGTGATGGCCCCGTAAGCGGGACCATCGCTGGCATCGATAGTCACCATCAGCGCAATGAAGTTCTCTTAAAACATGCAGCGCGTAACATCAAACCCATGCCAAACGGCACCCAACTAAAGCACTCGGAGCACACCATCATGAAACGCCAAATCCTGCTTAGCCTCGCTTTCTCGGTACTCGCTGCAAACGCTTTTGCCCACCCGGTAGTCGCTGAAGGCGGTGCCGACCGGCTGATAGAAACCCGTGTTGCCGAAGGCGGCGCGGATCGCTTGCAGGAACGTGGTCTGGCCGAAGGCGGTGCTGACCGCTTGCAGGAACGCGGTCTGGCCGAAGGCGGTGCTGACCGCTTGCAGGAACGTGGTCTGGCCGAAGGTGGTGCTGACCGCTTGCAGGAACGTGGTCTGGCCGAAGGTGGTGCCGAGCGTCTGCTGAGCTCCCACGTATAACCCCGCGCTGTTTGCGGGATACCCCAAACCGGCCTGATCAGCCGGTTTTTTCGTCTGCGATTTGCTCGGCTGTCAGGTCGCCTCCGGGGGAAGTCGAATCGTCGCACCGCCCCTTCCACATTTGAGTCAGCCCTGGACGATCAGGAATTTCTTGCGATACGCCGCCGGCAACATACCCACCCGCTGCTGAAACAGGCGCCGAAACGAATTGCTGTCTTCATAGCCAACGGCATAGGTAATGCTGTCGAGCGTCATGCGCGTTGACTCAAGCATCTGCTTGGCCCGTTCCAGACGCAGGGTTTGCAGGTAGCCGATTGGCGTATGACCGGTGGCGTCCTTGAAGCGGCGCTTGAAATTACGCACGCCAAAGCCGAAGCGCCGGGCCACCTCGTCGATCACCAATGACTCGGTAAAGTGCTGCTCCAACCAGTGCTGTACGCGCAGAATCTCGCTATCCCCGTGGCTTTTGGGCAACGACCACATGGCATACACCGACTGTTCGGTGCGCCCGGTATCGATCAGCAAATATTTGCCGCAGGTATAAGCCAGTTCCGCAGAACCGAAGCGGCGGATCAGGTGCAGCATCAAATCCATCGCCGCCGTGGCGCCACCGCAGGTAATCAGGCGGTTTTCTTCGCAGAGGATCTGCCCCTCATCCAGACAGACCTGGGCATAGCGACGACGGAAGAACTCGGTAAACGCCCAATGGGTGGTGGCGCGCAAGCCCTGCAACAGGCCTGTTTCGGCCAAGAGAAACGCGGCCGTGCACATCGAGGCCAGCACTGCGCCACGACCGTGCTGCTCACGCAACCAAGGGCCGTAAGCGGCAAACGTCGGCAAGACTTCCTTGAGGGTAAACAGAAAGCCTGGGATCAATACCAGGTCGGTCCGGGCCACCTGCGCCACGCTGCAATCCACCTCCAGGCGCTGGCCGCCCCATGTCATCACCGCCTGCCCATCGAGGGAAGCCAGCACCACCTCAAAGCACGGGCTATCCGCAAACAGGTTGGCCGCACTGAGTACTTCCATGGCGAGGGTGGCATTGGCAGCGGAACATCGGTCAGCCAGAAGCAAGGTAATGTGCATTTAAAAACCAGTTTGCGCTTTTCGCATGAAATAAGTCATTTGCGCACCTACCTTATCCGATTCCTCGCCTTTACAGTGCGGTCATTGTTCAACTGTCTGGCGTCTTTTCATGAATCTCTGGTTTCGATTACTGCACATGCTATTGCGTCGCCCCTGGCGCAAACCGGTACATGGCCTGGCCACTACGGTGGTGCGCATGAGGGTTTGGCCGTTGGACCTGGATCTGAACCGGCATGTCACCAATGGTCGTTATTTCACCCTGGCAGATGTGGCGCGCATGGATTTTGTGTTGCGCACGGGTGCCTTTCGTGTGGCGCTGCGCCACAAGGCAGTGCCGATCGTAGGCGATACCTGGGGCAAGTTTCGCCGCGAGTTGAAGCTGTTTGAGGTATTTGAAGTGCACACCCGAATGCTCGGCTGGGACCACAAGTGGAGCCTGATGGAGCACCGCTTCGTCAGCCATGGCCGAGTGATCGGCGTGGTGGTGATCCGTGGAGTGTTCCGCGGCGCCAAGGGCAACGTGCCGCCGTCGGATTTCGTGCGCGAACTGGGTCTGGAAGAGACTTCGCCGCCTATGCCCCAATGGCTCAGCGATTGGGCGCACAGTTGCGATCAGATGAGTGCGCAACTGCGGGCAGAGGAGCAAGATTGAAAAACCCTAGCTTTTCGGCTTCAGCTTCTTCAAGTTGGCTTGACCATCCTCTCTGGCAACGTACAAGAAACTCTTGCCTTCCTGCACTTTGAACAGCACCTTCATGCCGGCCAGCCTCTCCAGGTCCTTGCGTGCGGTGTTTTCCGAAATGTCATAGTCGTGCGTGAGTTCCTTGGGCGTAAAGATGCGCCCAGGGTGGTGGAGCACTTTTTTCAAGAAATGCCCTTGTCGGTAATTCAGCTCAGCCTGCAATCCAAGCGTACCCAGCCAGCCCATCAGTTCCACGGCTTCTTTACGTTTGCTTTCAAAGTACGCCATGAATTCGTTAATGGCGCGCTCGATAACCCTTAATTGATAAATGACGAAATAGGTCAAATCAAAAGCGTCGGTTTCCGTATGAACATATGAGCGCCCATATTGCATGGGTGCCTCCTTGAGCAGTGTGCTGATGGAGATGTACTCAAAGGGCCAGTAACCGCTTTTGAGCATGAACCAGTAAAATAAACACCGCGCAGTGCGCCCGTTGCCGTCCCTGAATGGGTGCTCATAACCGAGCATGAAGTGCAGGATGATCGCCTTCACCACGGGATGGATAAAATGCCTGCCGGCTTGGCCGTCATGTCGGTCATTTGCAAACCGGCAAAGCGCTTCGAGCCTGTCCAGCAGCAGCGCTGCCTGAGGAGGTTGGTGAACGACTTCTCCCGCAGCCCCGCCCACAAAAATATCGTCAGCGATTCTAAGCTGCCCAGGATGAACGTCGCCCTCTTCAATCCCCGCCGTAGCGATGCCGTGAAACTCGCAGATCAGCGCGATAGAGAGGTTTGCATCCTTGCTGTATTTGGCCCGCTTCATCAGATGATAGTTGTTCAGGATCATCCGCTCATCGTCATTCTGCGGCGTGCGCTCCTTGGCCAACATGTCCTTGGCGATCTTGCGAGTGGTAGCAGCGCCTTCCAACTGGGCACTGGAGATTGCCTCCTCCATCATCAATGAATCGACCAGATACTGAGTGTTGTCGCGGTATTGAGGAGAGGAAGCAGTCGCCCCTCCTAGCCTGGACGTGACTGACTCCACGGCATGAATCACCGCGTCGCAAAAATCAGTGGTGTACAGGAAAAAAGGCCTGCCGCATTCACTGCGCAGCTCCAAGGTTTTGCTCGCACACGCACGGGACATTTTGATAGCGGCCCACGCTGCCTCTTTGTTGAGGCCCGGTGCGGGATAACGGCGAAACTCATCCCAGTGCAAATACCTACCTTTGTCGTCGATCGCCTTGAAAGTGCGAGCCAGCTCGAAAATTTCCAGGCCGTGGCGTTTTAATAACACCTCGAAATCAACCGGTTTCTGGATCTTAGCCATGGCCGAAACTCAATTTATTAAAATTGAGTTGATCGTTGCGTACGGACCTGAAGGTGTCAAGGTCTACCGCGCAGTCATGTCTCGCGCTTGACCTTCAAATGCCGCGCATACCAAGGCCGCCGCGGTACGCGTTTGAACAACCCCTTGAGCAGGTCCTCATCGGCGCCGAAGGTAATACGCAGGGCCAGTTTCATGATTTCCGGGTCCATTTCCATCGAGCGACCCTGCTGCAAGCCCGGCGTGGTGCTGCAACCGTGGGTGTCCGGGCCCAGCCAGGGGTCGCCCACTTCAACCCAACGCCCCGGCGCAAACCAGGCCACACCGTTGACTTCAAGGCGACGCACTTCGCCCGGGTTGAAACGCTCGTGGGCGCGGAACCAGTCTTCGATACGGTCATCGATCCAGCCGTGGAAGTGCCAGAACACCGGATTGACGTGGGATGAAAACGGATCGCCAAGAAAGTCATTCTCCGGCGCATACCAGCGTGCCGAGAAGTCTGCTGGGTCACGGGCGAACGGCACAGGTGCGCCGTTGGACGGGTCGCGGGGCACCGAGGCCCAGCGCATGTGCAGCCAGTCGTGCAGGCCCAGCTCCATCTCCGAGCCCAACTGGCCCAGTGTCAACTTGGCCAGGTAGCGCGGGTCGCGGTATTGGGATTCCCAGACCTGGAAGTTGCTGTGGTAGGTCTCGGCCGCCTTGATATCACTGACCCACTGGGTGTAGTCGGCGTCGTCCGGCGCCGACCAACAGGGCGGCAGCGCGAAGCCGTCGTGGTTGTCGAAGTAGCGCACAAAGCCCAGGCGATCACGCTCCAGCGCCGGTTGCGGCGTGGGGAATTGCGGCCACGACGGCAGGTCTTGCATGGAGCGCGCAGTACCGAGCATATGCCGGTGCATGAAGAAGAAGTCGATGCCCGAGCCATTGCGATCCTTGCGTTTGCCGCGGGCATCGCGCTCCTGGCCACGGGGCCCCGGTTGCCAGCCGATGCCACGCAGGGCCTCGCGTTTTTCTTCGGAGAGCTTGTGCCACTGGTCACGCGTGGCGTGCCACAGTTGGTGAAACAGGCGATGTTCG
Source organism: Pseudomonas sp. NCIMB 10586 (assembly GCF_023127895.1). Taxonomy (NCBI): domain Bacteria; kingdom Pseudomonadati; phylum Pseudomonadota; class Gammaproteobacteria; order Pseudomonadales; family Pseudomonadaceae; genus Pseudomonas; species Pseudomonas sp. NCIMB 10586. The sequence goes on along the minus strand of NZ_SPKQ01000005.1, from coordinate 15,768 downwards.
GGAGAAACCAGCCAGGCCAGCAACGTGGGATTCAGACCGATGCGTTGTCGAGCCTCGGGGAACAGCTGTTTGTGCGCGATGAAACGATTGTCGCGCTCGATCAACGCCAGGGGGCGATCGAGGTCGAGGATTTGCCCGCTGAGCGTGGCGCTGCCGGCATTGCCGAAGGCAGCCCAGACTTCATCCAGGGTCATCTTGAACTCATAGGCCGGCACACCGCCGACTGAGTCGCGGTCGATCAACCGCCAATAGAGCACGGCGCTCTCGCCCGTCAGCAGGTCGCCCAAGACTCGATAGCGTGGCTCGCCGTCGGCACGCAGGTTCTCGGCGGTATCCAGGTAACCCCGCAGCCCACGGCCACGAGGGGCGATGTCGAGCAGCAGCTCCAGGCCGTGCAACGGCAAACCCGCAAGGCCGGCATCGCGCCCTGCCAGGCGCAGGCTCCAGACGCCACGCAGGGTGTTCGCCAGGTGCTGGCCCTGGGTGTCGGCCAGGTCCACCGTGGCTTCGCCGGGGGTGATGGGGAATTCTTCTTCCCGCGTCAGCTCACGATGGGCATAAAAGGCCGCCGGCACGGCCGCGCCGGTCAGCGCCAGGCCTGCGATGAACCCACGTCGAGAGATTGTCATTGGCTACCTTAGGAAACGGCTTGATCAGAGCTAGAACGTTTGCAGCCCGCTGAAATTTACCGTCGCGCCAGCGCCGCCTAAATTTCCCCCGTCAGCGCTCGTTCTTCCCTGATAGCAAAGGCCGCAACTGACTGAGATGGCAATGACAAAATCACGTTCGAAAAAGGCGTTGTATATCGGCCTGCCGTTGGCCCTGGCTATCGGCGCCGGGGCCGGCTTTCTGGTCTGGGACCAATGGTTCAAGGGCAACGCCGGATACCCGCTGGAGGTGATCAAGCAGGCCAATGAAATGCAGGATCGCCTGTTGTCGTTCGACAGCCACATCACCCTGCCCCTGGATTTCGGTACGGCAGGCAATGAAGCCGACAAGGATGGCAGCGGCCAGTTCGACCTGGCCAAGGCGGCGCGGGGCCGATTGTCGGGTGCCGCACTGACGATCTTCGGCTGGCCGGAGATCTGGAACGGCGACAACGCCCCGCACAAGCCCACCGACGGTTTTGTCGAAGAGGCCCGCCACGAGCAGGAGGTGCGCTACAAGATCATCTCCGGCATGGTGCGCGACTTTCCCAACCAGGTGGGCATCGCCTACACCCCGGACGATATGCGGCGCCTGCACGGCGAAGGCAAGTTCGCGATCTTTATCAGCATGCTCAACGCCTACCCGCTGGGCAACGACCTCAACCAGCTGGACCTGTGGGCTGCACGCGGCATGCGCATGTTCGGGTTCAGCTACATCGGCAACAACGCCTGGTCCGACTCTTCGCGCCCGCTGCCGTTTTTCAATGACTCGCCCGACGCCCTTGAAGGCCTGTCGCCGATCGGCCGGCAGGCGGTGCATCGCCTGAATGACCTGGGCGTGATCATCGATGTGTCGCAGATGTCGACCAAGGCCTTGGAACAAGTCGCGCAGTTGAGCCGCACGCCGATAGTGGCATCCCACTCGGCGCCTCGGGCGTCGGTGGATATCCCGCGCAACCTCAGCGACAAAGAACTGCAACTGATCAAGAACAGCGGCGGCGTGGTGCAGGTGGTGGGCTTCCCCGCGTACCTGCGCCCCTTGAGCCAGCCGACCCAGGACAAGCTCAACACCCTGCGCGCACGCTTCGACCTGCCACCACTGCCCAACCTGGCCATGGCCTTGATGCCCGGCGATGCAATCATTGCCGCCTGGCCCGAGCAACGCTTCGGCGAGTATGCCGGCGCGCTGTACGCCATCCTTGAAGAAGAACCCAAGGCCACCCTCAAGGACCTGGGAGACGCCATCGACTACACCGTGCGCAAGATCGGCATCGATCACGTCGGCATCGCCTCGGACTTCAACGACGGCGGCGGTTTGCAGGGCTGGGAGAACGTTGGCGAAGTACGCAACGTCACCGCCGAATTGATCCAGCGCGGCTACTCCGAAGACGATATTGCCAAACTGTGGGGCGGCAACTTCCTGCGGGTGTGGGACCAGGTACAAAAAGCCGCCAAACCATTGGCCAATCGCTAACCAGCACGAAGTAAGTCCATGACCGACCGCCGTACATTTCTCAAGCAGGCCGGCGTCTTTGCCGCGAGCCTGCCACTGGGCGCCGCACTGCTCCCCGAGGCACTGGCAGCCACTGCAAACAACCCATGGACGGGACTCAAACAGCTGTTCAACCAGGACCCGGACTACCTGCACTTTTCCAACTTTCTGGTGGCTTCGCACCCCAAGCCGGTGCGCGAAGCCATTGAACGCTACCGCCAGCAGATCGATCGCAACCCCGGGTTGGCCATGGACTGGGACCTGCAGGAGACCTGGAAGCGCGAAGGCCAGGTACGCGAGTGGGCCGGCCGCTATTTGAAGGCCAAACCTGCACAGATCGCCCTCACCGGTAGCACGTCCGAAGGGCTGGCGATGATTTACGGCGGGATCAAGGTGCGCGCCGACCAGGAAATACTCACCACCGTGCACGAGCACTATGCCACCGAGTTCAGCCTGGATTTCAGAGTGCGCAAGGAGCAGACCCAGGTTCGTAAAATACGCCTGTTCGAAAACGCCAATCAGGTATCGGTCGATGAGGTGCTGAGCAATATCCAGCGCAATATCCGCCCCAACACTCGCGTATTGGGCATGACGTGGGTGCAGTCGGGCAGCGGCGTGAAATTGCCCATCGGCGAGATCGGCAAGCTGGTGGACGAACACAACCGCAACCGCGACGAGCCGGACCGCATTCTCTATGTGGTCGACGGCGTGCACGGCTTCGGCGTCGAGAACCTCGACTTCCCGGACATGCACTGCGACTTCTTTATATCAGGCACCCACAAGTGGATGTTCGGCCCGCGCGGCACCGGCCTGGTGTGCGCCCGCGAGACCGAAAACAAATACGTCACACCGATGATACCGACCTTCTCGGAAGACAAGGACTTCGCCACGACCATGACACCCGGCGGCTACCACGCCTTCGAACATCGCTGGGCCGCCGACGAAGCCTTCAAGTTGCACCTGCAGTTGGGCAAGGCGCCGGTACAGGCACGCATCCATGCGCTCAATACCGAACTGAAAGACCAGTTGCTGGCTCACTCGCAGATCGAACTGGTCACACCACGCAGCCCCGAGCTGTCGGCGGGCTTCACCTTCTTTCGGGTCAAGGGCCAGGACAGCGATGCAGTCGCGGCCCACCTGATGAAAAACCGCGTGGTGGTGGACGCGGTAGACCGTGACGTCGGCCCGGTGATTCGCACCTCGCCCGGCCTGCTCAACAACTCGGCCGAGATCCAGCGCTTCATGACCTTGCTGAGCCAGCGGTTATGACCTTTTTCCCTTTGAACGAGATGCCCACATGACTCCATCCCGACTCAAACCCCTGACCGCCCTGGCGCTCACCGCCCTGTGTGGCGCCCTGCTGCCCAACCTGGCCCATGCTGCCGCCCCGCAGCCGGGCAAGGTCTTCAAGGACTGCAAGGACTGCCCCGAGATGGTGGTGCTGCCCGCCGGCACCTTCACCATGGGCACCCCGGACGATGAAGTGGGGCGCGAGCCCGATGAAGGCCCGATGCATGAAGTGACCTTCGCCAAACCGTTCGCCATGAGCCGTTTCCACATCACCGCCGGCGAATGGGACAGTTACGTGCGCCAGACCGGCGTGAAGATCGCCAACGGCGACGACCGCCCCGGCCGCGAATGTATCGCCAGCAAGCCACGCTACCCCCAGGGCCCACGCCAGCCGGCAGTGTGCATGGACATGGACGACATCAAGCAATACGTGAGTTGGTTGTCGAAGAAGACTGGGCACACGTACCACATGGTCAGCGAGGCCCAGCGTGAATACGCCGCGCGCGCCGGTACCACCGGACCGTTCCCCTTCCCGTTCGACGAGGGCAAGGGCTACAGCATCGCCAGGCACGCCAACACCTACGGCCCGGCGGACGGCTATAGCTATTCGTCGCCGGTAGGCAGCTACCCGCCGAATGCGTTCGGGATGTATGACATGCACGGCAATGTGTATGAGCGGGTAGCCGATTGCGAACACCCGAACTACATCGGCGCACCGACTGATGGCAGTGCGTGGGTGGAGCCGAACTGTGAGGCTTACCAGATTCGCGGCAATGACTGGGGTGAGGCGCCGGTGTTTTCGCGTTCGGGCAATCGCAACAACATCTATCCGCAGACACGCGGGGATTGGATTGGCTTTCGGGTAGTGCGCGAGCTCTAAATTGTGAGAGGGGGCTTGCTCCCGATAGCGGTGTGTCAGCCACCCATGCATTGACTGACATGCCCTCATCGGGAGCAAGCCCCCTCTCACATTTAGACCCCATGCATCAGCAAGATTGTGCTCAGCCTTGCTTGGCCAACAGCTCCAAGCCTTCGTGCAGCGCCGGGAACAGGCTGTTATTGAAGTTGTTCCAGCGCAGTTCGAGGATGGTGTCCTCGGGCGAAATCTCTGTCTTGAGCACGTCGTGGAACACTTCGCCGGAGTCGATACCGTTATCCACGTAATGGAACGATGCACCGGTCAGGTACAGCGGCTCGCACGGCTGGGTCTGCCTGGTCGCCCAATCTACAACCGCTTGCCCACGCGCACCGTACAACGCATTCCAGGTGGCATAGGCCCCACGGCGCTCGTAAGGCGATTCGATGCGGGTGATGCCCGGATGAATGTTCATGATGCGACGGGCAAACGGCGCGCCCGGACGCACCAGTTCATCGAGGATAACCAGCAAACCGTCAAGCACCACGATGTCGGCCTTCAACTCCACCAGGGTGTCATGCAGGCGCCGCTCGAAATCCTGCTTGCCGGCGATATGTTCGGCGCTGCCCCGTGGCAGCCGGCGATAGGTGGATGGCACGCTCAGCAGCAGGTCATTGACCAACTTGCCCTGCACGCGCAAATCCGCCGGGTACAACCACTGGCGGCCCGGCTTGTAGGCGAAGCCATAGTCCGCTACCAACTGCTGGTCGCGCGGGTTTTGCTCATCGTCGTCATACACCACGCCCACCAGGTTGTAGACCTCGCCCAGCGGCGTGTCGTTGAGCGAGCCCACCAGAAACTCCAGCACCGACTTCATGTAGCGCTCGTGGTCCTTATAGGCCACCGGCTGCCCGGCCTTGTCGGCAGCGGCATTTCTCAGGGACCAGACATACACCAGGTTCTTTTTCGTCATTTGTTTCGCTCTCGCTGAAAGGGCCACGCACAGCGTCGATACGCGTGCGCCTACACAACAAGAACGAACCAGGCCCCAGGCAATTTATCGCTCACTGCCACCGCCCGGCACAGCGAGCTAAATAGTCACGCCGATGCTTCGTTTGTCATGGGTAAGGGTCTGTGTGCCCAGCCCCCTCTTTTTCATTTCCCGGGAAGTATTTATGACCGACCCCAAGCGCGGCGCCTTCAAAGGTTTGCTCGCATTGCTCCGGCCCTTTCGCACCATTGTGACGGTCTCCGTTGCCCTCGGCATGGTCGGCGGCCTGGCCATCACCCTGCTGCTGGCAACCATCAACAATGCTCTGCATTCCGAGGGCGGCATGACACAGGGCGTGGTCCTGACCTTTGCCGCCTTGTGCGTGGTGGCGCTTATCAGTTCGATCATTTCCGACATCGGCACCAACTATGTCGGGCAACGGATCATTGCCGCCCTGCGCAAGGATCTGGGTGAAAAGGTGCTGTCAGCTCCGATCGGACAGATCGAGCAGTATCGCTCCCACCGCCTGATCCCAGTGCTGACCCACGACGTGGACACCATCAGCGATTTTTCCTTTGCCTTCACACCCCTGGCCATCGCCGCCACCGTCACCCTGGGTTGCCTCGGTTACCTGGCTTACCTGTCGGTGCCGATGTTTCTGATGATGGTGGTCGCGATCATTGTCGGTAGCGCCGTGCAGTTCATTGCCGGCGGCAAAGGCATCCAGGGCTTCGACCTGGCCCGCAGCCACGAGGATGAATTGCAGCGCTATTACAATGCGATTGCCTCCGGCGCGAAGGAATTGCGCATGCACCGCCCGCGGCGGTTTCGCATGAACACCCATCGCATCCAGGAAACCGCTGACCGCATCAGCGACATCCAGGTGCGCTCGGTCAATATTTATATTCTGGCCAAGACCTTTGGCTCAATGTTGTTCTTCGTGGTCATCGGCCTGGCTTTGGCGATGCAGGCGTACAACCCCAACCCCGACCCTACGGTGATTACTGGCTTCGTGCTGGTGCTGTTGTACATGAAGGGGCCGCTGGAGCACCTGCTGGGTTACTTGCCGGTCGTGGGCAAGGCCAAGATTGCCTTTGGGCGCATCAGCGAACTGTCGGAGCGTTTTTCTTCGCCAGAGCCCCACTTGTTGATGGACGACAGTGAAGCGCCAAAGCCGCTGGTCAACAGCCTGGAACTGCGTGGCGTCAGCTACAGCCCACCAGCGGTAGAAGGCAGCCAGCCGTTCCATCTGGGGCCGATCAACCTCAGCATCAAGCAAGGCGATATCGTATTTATCGTCGGCGAAAACGGTAGCGGCAAGACCACCTTGATCAAGCTGCTGCTGGGCCTGTATCCGCCTCAGGCCGGCGAGATTGTGCTCAACGGCACAGCGGTGACCGACCCTGAACGCGACGATTATCGGCAGTTGTTCACTACGGTGTTTTCTGACTACTACCTGTTCGACGATTTGGTACAAGGCAGCGCCGCCCAGTCCCTGGACAGCGCGACCAAATACCTGGAACGCCTGGAAATCGCGCACAAGGTCAGCGTCAAGGATGGCGTGTTCAGCACCACCGACCTGTCCACCGGCCAGCGCAAACGTCTGGCCCTGGTCAATGCCTGGCTGGAGGAGCGCCCGGTACTGGTGTTCGACGAATGGGCTGCCGACCAGGACCCGGCCTTTCGCCGCATCTTCTACACCGAGCTACTGCCGGACCTCAAACGCCTGGGCAAGACCATCATCGTGATCAGCCATGACGACCGTTATTTCGACATTGCCGACCAATTGGTGCGCCTGCGCGCCGGCCAGGTGTTGCATGAAATGGAGCCTGCATGATGCATCGGAATATTTTTTCCGGTTTTGCGAAGTAGGAACGTCTCACTAGTGGTAATGAGAACCAGCCTCAATAAACACTTATAATTGCCCACTTAAAACACAGAAGAGAAAGCATCCATGCCAGCACGACTCGGTCTCAGCCCCCTGAGCAAAGCGCTATCCATGCGCCGGGCCCTGAACATCAACCTCTTGCCGAGTACCCTGGCGCTGGCTGTGTCGATGCCAATTGCAGGTTATGTGCAAGCCCAGGAGATCGAGCTGAATATTCCTGCACAGTCGCTGGGGAGCGCACTGCAGGAATTTGGCCGCCAGACCAATGTGCAAGTGCTGTACAGCCCAGGCGATGTACAGGGCAAGAACAGCCGCGCCGTCAAGGGCAAGATGCAGCCGCAGCAGGCCATTGACGCGTTGCTGGCTGGCAGCCAGACCACCTATAGCCTCAATGGCAATACCTTGACCGTTGCCGCCGCCAGCAGCGGCGGTTCAATGGAACTGAGCCCGACCCAGGTGACAGCCAACTACCTGGGCAATATCACCGAAGACTCCGGTTCCTACACGCCGGGCACCGTTGCCACGGCTACCCGCCTGACCCTGACGCCACGGCAAACCCCACAGTCGATCACGGTGATCACGCGCCAGCACATCGAAGACTTTGGCCTCAACAACGTTGATGATGTGATGCGCCACACGCCGGGTATCACGGTTTCAGCCTATGACTCCGACCGTACCAACTACTATTCCCGTGGCTTCTCGGTCAACAGCTTCCAGTACGACGGTATTCCGTCCACCGTGCGTAACGTCGGTTACTCCGCAGGCAACACCCTGAGCGACATGGCGATCTACGACCGTGTCGAGGTCCTCAAGGGCTCAACAGGCCTGCTCAACGGTGCCGGCTCCCTGGGCGCGACCATCAACCTGGTCCGCAAGAAGCCAACCTCGGAATTCAAGGGCCACGTCCAACTGGGCGCGGGTTCCTGGGACAACTACCGCAGCGAAGTGGATGTGAGCGGCCCGTTGACCGACAGCGGCAATGTCCGTGGGCGTGCCGTGGCGGCGTATCAAGACAAAAAGTCCTTCATGGACCACTACTCGCGCAAGACCGAAACCTACTACGGCATCACCGAATTCGACCTCTCCCCGGACACCATGCTGACGGTGGGCTTCGATTACCAGGACAACATTCCGCAGGGGTCGAGCTGGTCCGGGTCCTTCCCACTGGTCAACTCCAACGGCAGCATCAACAAGATGCCGCGCTCGTACAACAACGGCACCACCTGGAGTTCCTGGGAGCAGAACACCCGTACCGCGTTCGCCATGCTCGAGCATGACCTGGGTGACGGCTGGGTGACCAAGTTCCAGCTCGACCACAAGATCAACGGCTACCATGCGGACCTGGCTTCGATTCAGTTCATCCAGCCGAAAGCCGATGGCACCGCCGAGATCAACGGGCAGAAATACACCGGCGAAACCAAGAGCACGTCGGCCGATCTCTACGCCACCGGGCCGTTCAGCCTGTTTGGTCGCGAACATGAACTGGTGGTGGGGGGGTCCATCGGCACCTCGCGCTGGCAAGGCAAGGGCTACTGGTCGCCGGAATGGCCAGGAGGCAACAAGGTCGATTTCTATAACTGGAACGGCCATATCGCCAAACCGATCTACGGCCCGGCCCAACAGCACATCGATGACACCATTCGCCAGACCGGCTACTACCTGACCGCACGCTTTAACGTGATAGACGACCTGAACGTGATCCTGGGTGGGCGCGTGGCCAATTATCACGTCACCGGCAACAACCCGTCCTACAAGGAAACCGGCCGATTCATTCCTTATGCCGGTGTAATCTACGACCTCAACGACAACTTCTCGGTGTACGCCAGCTACACCGATATTTTCCAACCTCAGGAAAGCACCTATAAAGATCGGAACAAAACGCTGCTGGAACCGGATGAAGGGCAAAACTACGAGCTGGGGCTGAAGGGCGAATTCTTTGAGGGTCGCCTGAACACCAGCATTGCGTATTTTGAAGTTCACGAGACCAATCGGGCTATCCCGGACGATGCCTACAACAACCAGACCCCAGCCCCAGACGGATTTCAGTATGCATTCAAGGGGTCCAAGGCAGTCACCAAAGGCTACGAAGCGGAGATCTCCGGTGAGTTGAGCCCAGGCTGGCAAGTCCAGGGCGGCTACACCCATAAGATCGTGCGCGATAACAAAGACAAGAAAATCTCCACTTTCGAACCCGAGCACCAGGTCAACCTGAACACCACCTACAAACTCAAGGGCAGCCTGGACCAGTTCACCATCGGTGGTGGCCTGCGCTGGCAGACCAAGGGCTGGAATTCAATCTGGAACGGCGTGACCAAAACCAACCAGGACATCACTCAGGAATCCTACTGGCTGGTGGACTTGATGACTCGCTACCAAGTCACCAAGAACCTCTCGGCCACCGTTAACTTCAATAACATTTTCGACAAGTCCTACTACAGCAACGTGGGCTTCTATGACTCAGCCGCCTACGGCGAACCACGCAACGTGATGGTCAGCACCCGCTGGGACTTCTGATCGCACCCCTTGATCGACCGCACGCCCGGTGAGAGTTGAACGCTCACCGGGCGTTTTTTTTGTACGAAAATAGTCTGTGGCTGCTTCATTGATCGGCATCGGCCAAAAAGACTATGCCGCTCACCCACAAAAAACCCGGATACAGGATCCGGGCTTCTCGTAAAGCGGCGGCTTACCTCATCGCATCCGCCAAACTGCTGATGAACACTGCGCTGTCGATAATGCCGTCATGATCAGTCTCAATCATCACCGAGCGCTCGATACGCCCCTGGCTGATCACCGTCGCCATTTGCTGCTCAATCACGTCCTTGAATCGCCCTGCCCGGCTCTTGGCTGCCCACCAGCAACTGATGGGAGCCTTGATCGGCTTGAAGTCAGCCTGCAGCAAGCGCTCACTCAGTGCCCGGTCAACGTCCCAGGATATCTGCGCCTCATTGCCACGCAGCAGTTCCTCTTTGACGGCAGTAAATGCTTCGCCCAAGGTCTGTTCAGCCCAGCTCACGAATCCCAGCCATTGCTGCGCTTCATCCTCGGTATCCCGCCGGCATTGCTGCCAGGCACCCTGGATGGACTCGGCAAATTCGGGGAACATCACCCCCAGCAAGGCGGCACGGCGCTCATTGGCTGAGACTTCGAGGTCGTCCTCGACCTCCACAGCATCCCAGTAGGGTTTGACCCACTGCGGCGGCGCAGCGTCGATCCAGCCTACAAACTCAACCTCGCGGCCCGCTTGCTCCAGGCCGTAGGCCACTTCCATGGCCAGATTACCGCCCAACGACCAGCCGGCCAGGCGGAACGCGCCATGGGGTTGGGCCGCCAACAATTGCGCGGTGTAATCCTCGACCATCACCTGCCAATGCGGCACCGCGGCGCCGTCTTCAGCCAATGCGCGACACATTACCCCGTACACCGGGCGCTGCTCACGCAGGGCCAGAGCAATCGCGGTGTAGCAATGCACCGAGCCGAAGCTTGGGTGGAACATGAACAACGGCGTGCCTTGCGTCTGCTGGTTAAGCTTGACGATCAACGACGCTCGGCTATCGCCCTGCAAGCACTTGACCTGCCCCGCCACGGTGGGGTTAAGCATCAATTGGCTGACGGACAGGTTCACGCCGCTGACCTTGCGAATCCGCTCCTTGAGCATCAGCACCCGCAACGAATGGCCGCCGAGTTCGAAGAAATTGTCGCGAAGCCCTACACGCTCCACCTCCAGGACCTCGCGCCAGATCGCCGCGATCTGCTGCTCGATCTCGGTGACAGGCGCCTGGTGTTGCCCAGCGCTCTGAGCCTCAGGCTTGGGCAGTGCCTTACGGTCCAACTTGCCGTTCGGGCTCAGCGGCATCTGCGTCAGCACCACCCACTGCGCCGGGACCATGTAGTCCGGCAACTGCGCGGCCAGGTACGCAACCACCGCCGCTTTCCAATCCTCAAGCGGCTGCTGCAGCACCAGGTAACCCACCAGGTGCGTGCCGTCCACCGCCAGCACTGCGGCTTCGCGGACACTGTCGAGCTCCAGCAGGCGCGCTTCGATTTCTCCCAACTCGATACGCAGGCCACGCATTTTGACCTGATGGTCCATGCGCCCGGCATATTCGATCACGCCATCGTCGCGATAACGCGCCAGGTCGCCGGTGCGATACAGACGTGTGCCGCTACCGAACGGGTCAGTCACAAAACGCTCAGCGGTGAGTGCCGCGCGGCGATGGTAACCCCGCGCCAAGCCAATACCGCCCAAGTACAATTCGCCCAACACGCCCACCGGTGCAGGCTCCAGATTGTCATCCAACACGTAGCAACCCAGGTTGGCAATCGGTCGGCCAATCGGCACGGCATCGCGGCCTTCCTCGACACAAGTCCAGTGGGTCACATCGATAGCCGCTTCGGTGGGACCGTACAGGTTGTACAACCCGGCGTGGGGTAACTTGGCGAACACCTGTTGCTGGGCGTCCGCGGGCAATGCCTCACCGCTGCAGACGATGCGTTGCAGGCTCTGGCACGAAGCAACTGCCGCGTCTTGCAAGAACGCTTGCAGCATGGACGGCACGAAATGCAGCGTGGTGATCTGCTGCGAGTTGATCAGGCTCACCAGCCTGGCAGGGTCACGATGATCCCCCGGCGCCGCCACCACCAGGCGGGCGCCGGTCATCAACGGCCAGAAGAACTCCCACACCGACACGTCAAAGCTGAACGGGGTTTTCTGCAATACGCTGTCGCGGGCGTCCAGACCATAGGCCTGCTGCATCCAGCACAGGCGGTTGGTCAGTGCGTTATGGCGGTTGCCGGCGCCCTTGGGTTGGCCGGTGGAACCGGAGGTGTAGATCACGTAGGCGAGGTTTTCGCCATGCACGGTAATATCCGGGTTGTGGCTGCCGAACGCCTCCAACCAGGCATCGCCCTGCTCCAGCACCAGAGTGTTCACACCCGCTGGAACCGGCAGCTGCGCCAGCAGGTGGGTCTGGGTCAACAGCAGTTGTACGCCACTGTCTTGCAGCATGTAGGCCAGGCGGTCACCGGGGTATTCCGGGTCCAGCGGCACATAGGCGCCACCGGCCTTGAGCACCGCCAACAGGCCGACCACCATTTCCACCGAGCGCTCCAGCGCCAGGCCCACCAGCACATCCGGGCCGACTCCGGCCGCCATCAAGCGGTGCGCCAGCCGGTTGGCCCGGGCGTTCAACGCGCTGTAACTCAGGGTTTGCCCGTCAAACACCAACGCCTGCGCATCCGGCGTGCGCAATACCTGAGCCTCGATCAAGCGGTGTACTGCTTGATCGAGCGGGTAGTCCACCGCCGTGGCATTCCAATCCTGCACCACCAACTGACGCTCGGCCTGCGCCAGTGACGGCAACGCGCCAAGACGTTGACTGCCATCGGTGGCCAGGGCCAGCAGCAACTGCTGGAAGTGCTCGGCCAAGCGCTGGATATGCGTTGTGCTGAAGGCCTGGCGGGCGTAATTGAATTCCAGGCCCAGTGTCTCGCCGAGGGCCAACAACACGGTCAATGGATAGTGGGTCTGCTCCAGGCTGTGCACTGCACCAAACCGCAACCCCGACGGTGCACCCTGCTCCAGCGCCTCGGACACCGGATAATTTTCAAACACCAGGATACTGTCGAACAGGGCTTCACCGCCCAGCCCGGCCCAACGCTGGATCTCGAACAGCGGCGTGTGTTCTTGCTCACGCAAGCCAACGTTCTGCTGCTGGAGCTGCTGCAACCAGTGGCTGACCGACATCTGGGCATCCGGCGTCGCCACTACGGGCAGCGTGTTGATGAACAATCCGACCTGCTGTTCAATCCCGCGAAGTTGCGCCGGACGCCCTGCCACCGTGGCGCCGAAGGCTACGGTGGCTTGCCCGGTGTGGTGATGCAACAGCAACAACCAGGCGCCTTGCACCAGGGTATTGAGGGTCACCTTGTGGCGCTGGGCAAAGGTTCTAAGCTGTTCGGTTTGCGCGGCATCCAGGCTCAAGCGATGTTCGCCATTGACCGCCAGGACCGCGTCCGCCTCAGACTGTGCGGAACGGGACAGACGCGTAGGCTCTTGCAGGTTGACCAGTTGGTCTTTCCAGAACGCTTGACTGGCAGCTTTATCCTGCGCCTGCAGCCAGGCGATATAGTCACGATAACGCCCGGTCGGCGCGGGCAGCGCCTCGCCCGCATACTGTTGCAGCACCTCACCGAACAGCTGCGAACCACTCCAGCCATCCATCAGGATATGGTGATTGGTGTAGATCAGGTGGTAGCTCGATACCCCCGTGCGCACCACCGTCAAGCTCAGCAACGGCGCCTGCTCCAGCACAAAGCCCTGGGCCCGTGCCGACTCGGCCAAGTCATCAAGAGCCTGGTTGCAGTCTGCACGCGTTTGCCAATCCAACTGCACAAACGGCAGGTGCGCCTGCTTGTAGACCACCTGCAAAGGCTGCTCAAGCTCCGCCTGCCAGACAACACCGCTGCGCAGGATCTCATGACGCTCCACCGCCACCTGCCATGCCTGGTGGAAGCGCGCTGCGTCCAGGCCCTGCACATCAATGCGCATCTGGTTGATGTAGTCACCCGAGCCTTCGCCGTACAGCGATTGGAACAACATGCCTTGCTGCATCGGTGACAACGGGTACAGGTCTTCGACCTCGGCCACGTTCAGCGCCAGGCCATCCAACTGTGCCTGGGACAACCGCGCCAGGGGGAAGTCCGACGGCGTCACGCCCTGGTGCGTCGACTCACAGCAGTGGTCGATCAGCGCCTTGAGTTCAGTTGCATATTCATCAGCCAGGCATTGCACCGTCGCTTCATCGAACATCGCCTGGCTGAAGCTCCAGTTCAATTTCAGCTCGCCGCCAAAGACTTGGCCATTGATCTCCAGCCAGTTGCCCAAAGGCGCCTGCTGGCTTTGCTCGGCACCGCTGGCATCACCGGTCGGTGTGAACAGCCCTGGCTGTTCGCCATTGTCAAAACTGGCGTCAAACTGCCCCAGGTAGTTGAAGGTAATACGTGGGCGTGGCAAGGCCGCCAGCGCCAGTTGCGCCTCGGTATCGCCCAGGTATCGCAATGCGCCAAACCCCAGGCCCTTGTCGGGCACGGCGCGCAATTGCTCCTTGATGTGTTTCAGGGATGTACCCAGGGAGTCAGCCGGAACCAATTGCAATGGGTAAAGGCTGGTAAACCAGCCGACCGTGCGGGTCAGGTCGATCTCATCGAACAGGTCTTCACGACCGTGGCCTTCCAGCCGTATCAACATCGAAGCCTCGCCGCTCCAGCGTGTAATCACCCGCGCCAGGGCGGTGAGCAGCAGGTCGTTGATCTGGGTACGGTAGGCACTCGGCGCGTCTTGCAGCAAGCGTCGCGTATAAGTGGCGTCCAACTGCGTGCTCACGCTCAGCGCCAGCTGATTGCTCAAGCTTGCCAGTGGATCAGCGCCGGGCAAGCCGACCGGGCTGCCTTGCAATTGCGTCTGCCACCAGGCCAGTTGGTGTTGCAGCGCAGCGCTACGGGCATAGATCTGCAAGCGTGCGGCCCAGGCGCGGGTGGCGCTGGTCTTGGCCGGCAACGCCACAGGAGCGCCCTGCGCCAGTTGCTGGTAAGCGCTTTGCAGGTCTTCAAGCAGGATGCGCCACGACACACCGTCCACCACCAAGTGATGGATCACCAGCAACAAACGCTGGGAGCCATCGGCCAACTGCGCCAACACAGCACGCACTAACGGTCCGACAGCCAGGTCGAGGCTGCGTTGGGCTTCTTCACCCAGGGCGTCCAGCTCCTCGACGCTGTTCAAGGTGGTTTGCCACAACACCTGTTCAGCCTGGTGCTGATCGGGGCCGCGGTAAGCTGCGCTCCAGCCTTGCAGCCCCTCGACGAAAGTGCTGCGCAAAGCATCGTGATGCACGATCAACGCCTGCAGTGCCGCCACCAGCAGCGGCGCCTGCAACGGCTGGTGCGGTTGCAGCACCACAGACTGGTTCCAGTGGTGACGCTGGGGAATGTCATCGGCAAAGAAGCCTTGTTGCACTGGCAGCAGCAGCAACTCGCCGGTCAGGGCCGACTGGTCCAGTTGCACCGTGCCCTCGCCTTCCCGGGCGACGGTTGCCAGGCTTTGCACAGTCTGATGCTGGAACAGATCCTTGGGCGTGAAGCGCACCCCGGCCTGGCGAGCCCGGCTGACCACCTGGATCGAAATGATCGAGTCGCCACCCAATTCGAAGAAGTTGTCATGCAAGCCGACTTGCGGCAGGCGCAGCACGTCGGCCCAGATGGTGGCGATCTTGTGCTCCAACTCGCTCTGAGGTGCCACATACACCTGCTGCATCTGGCTCACATCCGGCAGCGGCAAGCCCTTACGATCGAGCTTGCCGTTAGGGGTCAGCGGCATACGTTCGAGGAACATCAAGTGCGTCGGCACCATGTAGTCCGGCAAGCGGGATTTCAACGCGCGACGTAAGGTTTCGCGGCCGTTTGATTGAGCGACTGCGTCGTCCAGAAGTGTTGAGTCCAGCGGTACGACATAGGCCACCAACTGCTTGCCGGTCGGGCCCTCCTGAGCCACTACCACGGTTTCACCGACGCTGACCTGCTCGCGCAAACGCGCTTCGATTTCAC
>NZ_SPKQ01000004.1:0-12453 GCF_023127895.1 Pseudomonas sp. NCIMB 10586 | reverse complement strand
GGAAAATTGCGACTGGCCGCCGGCATACGGCAAGTTGATCGGAGCATCCCTAGCAGGGGTTTTACTGTCGGAGTCGACCTTCCGCCACCCACTCGAGGCAGATCTAGAGCCTTTCCGTGGGTTGCTGCTCGGCCTCTTCTTCCTGGGTGTGGGGATGTCGCTGGGCCTGACGGTGGTTGCGCACAATTTGCCGCAGATCCTGGCCGGCGTGATGGCACTGATGGTGGTCAAGGCACTATGCATTTACAGCCTGGCCTGGCTGATGAAAAGCACCCACGCCGATGCCCTGGACCGCGCGGTGCTGATGGCCCAGGGTGGTGAGTTTGCCTTCGTTCTCTTTGGCGCCACTCTGGCCAAGGGAGTGATAGACCCAGCAGTCAATGCCAATATGACGGCCATAGTAGTGCTCTCCATGGCGCTGCCCCCCACACCGCCGCTGGGGGCCAAAGCCCAAGGCTAATCTGGAAGGCGTTGAGGCGCCGGACAAATTGGTCAAAGCGGGATTCCCACATGGAAAATCTGCGCCGCAAGGACACCGAGCGCCTGGCGCTGGAAGTGGTGGGTGGAATGCATGCCGGTAAGTCCATGATCCTCGGCAATACGAAACCCAGGCGTACATGAATCACCGCGTCCCCCGTTTGTTGAAACACCTGCAGCGCCTGCTCCGCCTTGGGTGTGTTGATCTACCAGCTTGCTGCGGTGCACGACCCGACCGAGTCACAGTGCTGCCGGCGACCGCAGCATCTTGTCACTGATGTAATGCTCAACAAATCCCGAATACGTTACTGCAGTGCCCAAAAGCCAAGCCGCCCGAGGCTCGCAGCAAGTCTTAGGCGTGACGTCTGCCAATCGGCAAGCGCCTGAATATGTTGCTCTTCGGCACTAGCATAGGCAGTCAGGGCATTAAGTAACTCGATCATGCTACCGATCCCCGACCGATAACGCCCCTGCACCACATCCAGGCTCTGACGCGCTTGCTCTACCAGTTCACTGGTACGCGCCAAGCTTTGGGTCTCGATACTCAGCGACTGATAGTTGTCCCAAGTCTCCAGTGATACCCGTTGTTCGATACTGGCCAGTTCCGCCTCACTCGCTTCCTGACGGGCAAGGGCTGCGCGAGTCTGATAGTTGCGCCCAAACCCCTCGAATAGAGGAATACGCAATTGCAATCCAATGCTGCGGTCGAACACGCGGGTATCCCCGCCAAAATCCTGCACCTGATCGCTATAGCTACGCGACAGGTTGGCCGTCAGCGCCACGCTGGGGCGTCCGGCTGCACGACTTTCATCTACGGATGCCTGCGCCGCCCGCAAGCGCGCCTGGGCAGCGAGCATCGAGGGATGTTCGCGTCGGGCCTGAGCCAGCAACTCGTCAATGGCTTTTACAAACCCTGTATCGGGTCTGACTTCAAGCTCACTGGCCAAGCGCAAGGGCGTGTCTGGAGGCAAGCCCATGCGCACGGAAATACCCCCCAGTGCGTTGCGCAAGGCGCCTTCCCTACGAACCTGGTTCAAACTCGCCTGGGAAAATGCCGTCTGTGCCTGTAAACGATCGGAAAGCGCAGCCGCGCCCGCCTTATATTTAGCGTCGGCCGCTTCCAGGTTTTGTGCCGCCAGTTCCGCGACCTGGCGCGCAGCAACCAAGCTGCGTCGTGCGGCTAACGCGCTGTAATAGGCTTGAGCAGCCAGGGTGAAGGTGTTCTGCAACGTCGCATCCTGACTGGTATTGGCGGCCAGCAGGAGTTCCTGTGCATTACGCAACGCCGCACTGCGGCGACCGAAGTCGAACAGCACCCAACTCAGTTCCAAAGCCCCGCTGTGTCCTCGACGGGAGCCGTCAGCCGATTGCTGTGGGAAATCCTGATTATCCCTGTCCATATAGCCGCGGCTTTTCTCGATCCGCCCATCAAGGCGTGGTAAGTATGCCGAACGGCTAACCCCGACCTGGGCGGCCTGGGCCTTAGCGTTCGCCCAGGCAAGACGGGTCTGTGGGTCACCACAAAGGATGCGTTCAATCACCTCCTCCAACGTCAACTCCCCGAGGACGGTCCCAAAACTGCACGCAAGGTTACCCCGACTGTTGTCATAGGCCGCCTGAGTCGGCATCTCACGTGTCGTACCAAACACATCCGGCTCATAGGCATTGGCACAGGGCAGAACGCCAATGACCCCCAATAACAGCCCCGAGAACCTGCGCATCAGAGTGGCGCTCCAGGAGCTGCATCAATGACTGGATGTCGGCGCTCATGCCCTGCGTCCTGAACTACCCTCCCCTGCCCCATGACGATTACCCGGTCCGCCGAAGCGATGGTTTCCGGACGGTGGGCAATCATAATGCGAGTGATGCGCAGCGTTTGAATAGCGGCGTTAACCCGCTGCTCACACTGTACGTCAAGGTGGCTGGTAGCCTCATCGAGCAGCAGAATACGCGGCCTTTTATAAAATGCTCGTGCCAGCATCACCCGTTGTTTCTGCCCGCCGGAAAGCACCGTGCCCATGTCACCGACCAAGGTGCTATAGCCCATGGGCATACTGATGATGTCATCGTGTATGGCTGCCATCTGTGCACACTCCTGCACCCAGGACAGGTCCATATGCGAGTCAAAAAAACTGATATTTTCCGCCAGTGAACCGGCAAACAACACGTCATCCTGCAGGACCGTGCCCACCAGTTCGCGCAAGCCCTCCAGGCCTAACTGCGACAGGTCCAGGCCCGCGACGCGGATATGCCCCTCCTGCGGCGGGAGAATGCCCAACAGAACGTTAAACAGCGTGCTCTTGCCGCATCCCGAAGGGCCGATGATAGCGACCGATTCTCCGGCGTTCACCCGCAAATCCAGGCCGTCGAGTACCCATGGGTCCTGATCCGAATAGCGATAGCGCAGCCCTGCGACCTCAATACTTGCCTCACGATCACGAAGGCTTTGCGCATCGATATTGCTCAGGCTGTCTTCCGGCGGGTGGAGCACAATATCGGCCAGGCGCTCGCCCTGCAGTTGCAGCATGCGCAATTCGAAAAACTTGTCGATCAGGTTGGCCACACGGGTATCGAATTGCGTCTTGTAGGCCGTAAAGGCGATCAACACACCGACGGAGAACTCGCCATCCATCACCATGGTTGCGCCAAGCCAGATCACCAGCAGATTCTCGACGCCGAATAGCAAACCATTGAGTTGCTGGTAAAAAAGCTGCAACTTTTGCGTACGCAGCCCGGCGTTTATTTGCGACACCAGCAAGCCAAGCCACACCGAACGCCGTTCATCCTGACGCTGGAACAGCTTCAACGAGCGGATGCCGCGTGCGGTCTCAAGAAAGTGGCTCTGTTGACGTGCAGCGTGGACAATTTCTTCTTCCGTAGCATTGCGCAACGGCCGATACCAGATCCAGCGACCCAGCGCGTATAAACTCATGACCACAATGGCGATCGCCGCAAGGCGCGGGCTGTAAAGCAGCATCATCCCCAGGGTGGCGATGGCCATCAAACCGTCCAGCACCGCCGAGAGAAAGGCGGTCGTCAGCGTTTGCTGGATGTTGTTCACCGCACCAAAGCGCGAGACCACATCACCCAGATGACGCTTCTCAAAATACTGGGTAGGCAGGCGCAGCAGGTGCGTGAACACGTTCGCCTGCCATTGCACACTGAGTAACGTCCCCATATGGATCATGACCCAGGCACGCACCCCGCTGACGGCTTGCTGCATCAGCAACAACAGACCGAAGCCCAGAGCCAGGGTACTCAGCAAGTCACGATCGTCACTGACAATGACATGGTCCAACGTCCATTGCAGGAAGAACGGGCTGATCAGCGAAAACACCTCCAGCACCACCGCCAGCAGCAGCACCTGAGCCAGCGAGCGATATAGCCCGGAAACCTTGCCCATCATCCGCCATAGATGGATTCGCGGCGGGTTTTCCTGCTTCTCGAAGCCGCTGTCGGGCCACAACTCGAGGGCGACACCGGTAAAGCACTTTGAGACTTCATCCAGGCTCAACCGGCGTATGCCCATGGCCGGGTCGTGCAGTGTCACACCCCGCGCATCGACAGCCTGCAACACCACAAAATGGCTGAAATTCCAGTGCAGGACACACGGCAGTTTCAGCTCGCTCAGATTATCCAGCTCCAGCTTCAATGCACGCGTACCCAATTGCAGTTGATGAGCCGCCTGGATCAACTGACGCAATGACATACCCTTGAGCGAAACATTGAAGCGCCGACGCAGGTCAATCAGATCGCTGTGATAGCCATGAAACCCTGCGACCATCGCCAAACAGGCCAGGCCACATTCGGTGGCTTCGGTTTGCAATACCAACGGCAAGCGGCGCCCAAAGCGCAACGCGAGTGTGTCAAGAAAAGCCATGAAGTGTATTCCTAGAGTTTGCCGGTCAAGCTGTACAACGGTTCAAGCACCCACTCGTATAAAAACCGAGTGTCTTGGAGGACATCGGCTTCCAGCAGCATGCCGCTCTGCAATGGCCGCGGTTCGCCGTAGGCCAGTGCTGTCTGCACGTCCAGCTGAATGCGCAAGCGGTAGAACTGCTCGCCATCCCGAGCCAGGCCAGGCACGCTCCCCGCCATGCTCGCCAGTTCCGTGGAGGCAATACTGGTACGGGAGATGGACTGGACGCGACCGCGGTACTGACCAAATTTCTGATAGGGATAGGCCTGATAACGAATCAGCACCGAGTCCCCCGGTTTAATGAAACCGATGGATTTACTCGGTGCGTAAAGCTCCGCCTGCAACGGCGTATCAGCCGGTACGATGCTCAACAGTGGGCGTGAGCTATCAACGGTTTGCCCTACTTCAGCCAGCACCGCGGTGGCAACTCCGGCCTCCGGTGCAGTCACCAACAGATTACGTTTGGCTTCACTTTCCGCCAGTTCTTGCTCCACCATCGAATGCTGGCGTTGCACCTCAGCAAGCTGATTGGCCTGGCGGTTCTGCAAGCCGGCCAACTCGGTTCGACTTTCAGACAACCGTTGTTGCAATGACGTACGCTCGCGCTCCAACCCTTGCAGACTCTGGCGCTGACCTAAAAGATCGCCTTGGCGTTGTTGGAGTTGGTCCATGGAGATGTAGCCTTTGTCCATCAAGCCTTGGTAACGCCCGGCAGCATCACTGGCCAACGCGACTAAACGACGCTGGCTGTCTGCCTGCTCTACCAGCGTCGCCAGCTCACGCTGCAGGCTGGCAACTTTGCTGGTCAGGCTGTCACGCTCGCCAGCCTGCAAGTCACGCAGCTTGCCCAGTTGATCGCCCAGCGAGTCTCTGCGCTGACGCAATTGCTGGCTGATACCCGCCTGCACAGGCCCGGCATCACTTCCGTAGCGTTCACTGCTGAGGCTCAGCAGCCGCTGACCACGTTGAACCATCTGGCCTTCATGCACGAACTTTTCAAGCACGATGCCAGGTTGAGGGACATACACTTTCACCTGCCCGCTGGCCGGAACCAGTTGGCCGGGCACTGTGCTGCGCTTGGTGTAACTGCCCAGAAAAAGGAAGCCGATCACCACCAGCGCGATGGCCACGGCCATCCAGGTGAGCACAGTGAAGGAAGTCGGGCGGATCATCACGATCTCACCCAGCCACTGCAGTTTTTGCGCCTCGACCGCTTTGGGGCGGAATAACGGCTTTTCGAGAGTCATTTTTTCTTCAATCGTTTACGCAACGGTTAGCCACAAATCACTGGTAAGTGATAGTGACCATGACGGAGGATTTACCGATGCCAGCACTCACGATGGAGGCTGTTTTGATAAAAGCGGCTTGAAGTGCAAAGGCAAAGTCATTCGCCGGTGCGACGCTGTTTTTAATCGGCAGGTTCAAATTCACGGGCGTGCCGGTTTGCGTCATGATCTGCATGCCGAGCCCTTTTGCACCCGAACTGGGATCAAGAGAAATAATGCCGTTATCGGCATTCAATGCTGTGAACACGGGATCAAGTCGTATGCCTACATTAGGGGTACGGTTTATACACTTGACATTAACAACAAAGGGAACTGCGGGGGATTTGTCGCCCACATTGGTGAATATTGAAGAGGCATGCCTTCCCAAACTCACATTGATATCACTGGTACTACAGGTCGCGGCTGAGGACTGCAGCTCACCACTCCAGTAAACATTCCAGATTTGGTGCTCGCGCCCCCCTGCTACAACATAGTAGCCAATGTTTGAAACCAATATGGCTCTTAAACTAAAGGCACCTAACGTCGGACTCATCTTCACAAGTTCAATGGTCAGCGTGTTTTCACCGGCATAAGTCAGCGACAGCGGACCTGATGGCAACGATTGGCTCTCGCGAGGCTCTCTAATATAACGCCCGTCCGGCCCTTTTATCCGCAAGCCCAATCCCGGGACGGCAGTCATTAGTATTTCAGGGGTATAGGTGCCGTAAGCAGCGTTATTGAAAAACCAATACCTTGATCTCGCCTCATTGTCGGAACATGTAAGATAAGGCGTCGACGTATTCGACGCAAACACCACTGTTTTCGTATAAACCACAGACCCAACACTGGCATTGGGCGAGACAGGAATACCGCCGTCCAACGAAAATGTTTGCGCAGCAGGGATAACAGGCGTCGTTGCACAGGCACTAAAGGCTTTCGGTATCAAACCTGCCGAACACATGACAAATAGAGCCAGCCTCAAAAAAACAGACCTGAATTCATCTTTGGGTCTGCCGCCCTCCGTTTTTTTTCCCGAACTGTTTTTTTTGTTCATTTCAATGGTCATCTGCTGCGTAAAAAAATGAGAGAACAACCTTTTGTGTTCCACCGTTTCAAATGCGCAGGCGCCTGAGCGCCTGCGCACCTAGGCATTAGAACCAAGGTTTCCAAAGGCCGTCCCACAGACCTCTCAGAGCAGAGGTCACACCCACAGTGACCGAAGCCACGGCAGACCCAAGCCCCAGACTACCCGTACCAATTTGAGCGCCGGTTTTAGTTCCCTCATAAAGGCCATTACCAAAACCGGTCAACGCGTCAACAAGCCCGGCTCCCGAAACGGCGTCGATTTCTTTGCAGTTAAGATCTTGCATTACATTCACTCCGTTAAAATTCATATCAACCCAATAACCCTGAAACCTTCCGGGTATTACCACCAACCACCAAACAGGCCGTCAAAAAAACCTTTTACACCGGCGCCAATACCAACGGTAACCGAAGCGACAGCAGAGCCGATTTCACCGCGGCCAATTTGTGCGCCTTCAATAGTCCCCGACTCCATGCCGTAGATCAGCCCCTGAAGAGCACCAAAAATACCGGCACCCGAAACGGCTTCAACTTCTTGGACATTTAGCTCTTGCATGGAATTACTCCTCCAGTTTTTCAAAATAACGACATCTGTCGCATACGTGTTACAGGCAAATAAAATTTGCCATTGCAACTCTTTTCAGCGGTCCCTGCTCTTGATTCGTAGACACTCGTCAGTTCAATAACATGCCATCACGCGGTAACAGCGGTCACGGCCTGAGTATTAACTCGTTAATTGACAGCGCCCTGAATAGCCACACATTGCGCGTTTACCGTTTGTAGTTGCGCACTGGTCTTTTGCTCTTGCGTCACGGGCGGCAATTGATAATTCACTAAGCAACGCTGCTCAGGCTTTTCACCCCACCTCACGGTCAGCGCCCCACTATCGGGAATACCTCGTACGTAAAGGCGGCTGGCCTGGCTCACCATGCCGACACTTTGCCCCTGGGCATCGAGGACATCGGCCGCGAATGGCAATGTGTCCCCTTGAGGGCCAAGTGCATGGATCAATACAGCTCGGCCTTTGACAGTCGCGAACTTGACCTTTACCACCGCCCCTGCGAACGGTGCGACCTGTTGGCTGCTGCTTTGCAGCTCAACACTGCTCGGCAAGCCTTGTGGGTCCAGTTCAACAATGTTCGAGCTATAAGGCGTCAGGTATGGAATCGCGGCGTACCCCTGCCCATCCACTCGGACACCTGAAGAGTTGACGACCCGCGCCCCCTTGGCAGCATCGGCTTCGACAAGTGCCATTGTCTCGCCCATCTGAGGCGAAAACGTGACCCCTTCACTGTGTGCCACCAGCGCTCCACTCATCCCAACGGATGCTTGCTTATAGCTGCTGCTGTGCCCGTAAGACCCCTTCAGCGTTGTGACCGGACTACGATATTGCACGTTAGCCGAACCGCTGGTGCCCATCTCATCACGCGTATCGCGAGCGGCCGTCACCCCATAGTCAAAATTGCTATCGCGGCCTGCGGTCCCGCTCAATCCCACTTGAGTGTTGGTATAGCCTTCGTCATTACGCGTGACCATGCTTCTGAACGAAGGCGAATGTCGCCCAGAACCCAGTGGCAAGGAAATACTCAAGTAATATTCCTTGTTCGAGCGGCCGACCACATCCCGTGTCCGCATGACGGACAACGAATAACCCATACTGCCCCAGTGGTTGTTGTAGGCAATTTGATACTGCGTGTCGTCGCCACCACCGGCCCAATAATTACGCTTGAAACCTGTGGCAGACACCGACCCAAATGAATCGCCCAAGGGCTGCGTAATGGTCAACTGAAAACTGTTGCGTTGACGACGCAAGGCTTGGTTTTGGGCAAAATCCCGCGCTTGCTGAGTAAGACGCAGATCAAGAGGGCCGTCGAGTGAATCGCGTGCAGGTACAATGTCATCGAAGTCGAGTCGACGATTTTTAGCGAACTCACGTTGGCTCAAGGCGTCACGCAAACTCAGATAACCGGACGTTGAATAACGATACGCCGCTACCGATAAATTGGTGCCGGATTCACTGAGCAACTTACTGTAACCGAGCTTTAAGCTTTGCCCACTCTCGGTACTTTCACCCGGTATATCTGTACTTGCATGGGTCAGGTCCAGCGAAAATGCGCCAAAACCGGTATTGAATGCCCCGCCCAGTTGCGCGGCACCATAGCCATCGCTGGCAACCACACCTGTGTAGCCAGTAAACAGATTAGTGAGCCCTCGCTGTAACGTAGCCTGGAACAAGTAAGGCTCATCGTCTAAAAAACGCTCATGAACATGACCAAGCGTGACACTATAACGAGAGTGTCCCGCACGCAGTGATTGCGCGACTGACGCATAAGGCACACTAAAGCCGTGCACACGCCCGTCGGCCTCAATGATCGAGACATTCAGGTCGCCACCATAACCTGTCGAATAAAGGTCATTGAACTCGAATGGCCCGGGGGCCACTGGCGCGTGATAAATCAAATTACCGTTCTGGCGGATCTCCACCAATGCGTTAGTGCTGGCTACACCTCGCACCACTGGGGCATAACCGCGCAGTGAGTCTGGTAGCATACGATCATCAGTGGCCAGTTGAATGCCACGAAACCCCACGCTGTCAAACAGTTCGCCACTGGTGTTAGCTTCTCCCACCGTTAACCTACTGGTCCACGGGGCGATATTACGCTGTGCATACGTTGCGACTCTTTGCCATTGACGACTTAGACCTGTCTGCCACGTCACTGACGAGACATGACGCAATTGCCAATCTCCGATATTTAAACCCGCATTGAGTCCCAGATAGGATGAGGTCGTGTCCAAGTCGTCACTGCGCATCTCATAGGTATTGAAGTCGTAACCTAAAATCCCAGCGGTAATCCCTCGATCCCAATACTTGGGGTCGACATAACCCCGCGCGGAACGCCGCATCGCAACTTGCGGCACGCTCAAATCCAGGCGCAATTCGGACGAGTCGAAGTCGGCTAATGCGCTGGGCACCCACTGATCAATAACCTGACATTCGCCACTGGCACGATCGCCAAACTGCAACTTGCTTGTGTCTATCGTCATGCGATCAAGCTGCTCAGCGCTGAAACAGGGCTCAGCATTTCTCTTACTCGATAATGTTTTAAACAGCACACTTTCGCGTCCGATCCAGAGACCATTTACATACATATCAACACTGTAGGTTCCTGCCGTTACAGGGTTACCGTTGGCAAAGCGAGAGACATCCACGGGTTCCTTGCCGAAAAAAAACTTACTATTGAAGTTTACATCCGACACTGGCTCACTCGACAGCTCAGCCATGGCGCTCCCTCCCCATGAACATAGGGTGCAGGTCACTACCGTCACCTTTGACAACCGAAAACTGGCTGACCTTAAAACACCACTCACTAACCGCAAACAACTATATGTCTGACCCACAACCTTTATCATATTCATAACATCGTGAATCCTTCACTTACGAGCCACCAGCTGGTTTATTGCTCAAGTTTTTTCTTATGGGCCTCAACCCCGCCGTAATCATTGATGGCCGTAAAGTCCACTTGGACATCTGCGCCTGGTTTACCGCTCAGGTCCGTAAGAGGAAAGCTCGCTTTACCTCCAGGACTGACCATTCCGCCTTCTTTGGAATTATGTGTGCGGCCAGCCACGGTCATACCGACACTGACAAGAGAAATGTAATAAGGCGTAGGATTGCTGCATTCCAAAGCCCAACCGCCAGCCGCCGGCACGACACGCCAGTGCAATTGCTCCGCAGCCTCAATCGACAGGCCGGGTAAGTTTGCTGGACGATAAAAAATCTTAATCCGCGATCGAAATGCCAACTGAAGCTCATTTTCAGCCGCATCTACCGTTGTCGCTGGCGGCACTTCCAGAACGTTCAGCCAAAACAACGACTCTTTGTCCTGCGGTAACTCGGCACCTGTAAACATCAAACGCAGCGTCTGCCCTCTGTTTGCGTCCACCCGTGAAACCGGGGGCGTCAGCACAAATGGCGCATCGCTATCTTCCGGTAACTGGCTCGGGTCACCACGGTCAACCCAGGCCTGGACAAGTGCCGGTTTGGTTCCTCCATTCGTCATTTTAATAGACACATCGCGCGCGTTCGCTGGATAAACAACACGCGTGCCCGTAATGACGACATCAGCCTTAGCCGGGCCGTCCAAACACAAGAGTAATGAAAGGCTCCAGGCACATGCAGAGAAGTATTTGTTCATCGACAACGCTCAAAAATAAAAGGGGTTAAATAAAAACAAAAGAAAGGCACGATAGCCGGCAGCTATCGCACCTTAATTGCATTACTGATAAACGATTGTGTAGTTCACGCGGGATCTAACATTACCCGCAGTGGCGTTACCCAATGAATAGTATTGGGCGTAGTAGCTCAACGTCGCCGCACCGGCGACCAGGTTCGACGACTTCGAGTTGTGCTGAGCAGAACCCACACGGATATCGGTAGTATCCGAGTTCAACAAAGCCACCTGAACATTGGTCGCCAAACCAGTGCCACGGTCCACATTCAACCGACCAGTAGCGATATCGGTTTCAGCACCGGGCTCAAAATAGACAGCCACTGGGCCGACTAGTGGGTTGCAATCTGTCAGTTGAATATTGAACGCCGTGCGTCCAGCCCAAGTACCTGGGTTTACCAGAGCAGAGCTGGAAACCTTTGGCAAAGTGACAGTGAAGTTCTGGCCAGTACCACCATTGATTCTGCATGTTTGATCGGTGATTTCACCTTCGAAGCTAATAAGGCCGTCTGCCGCGCTTGCAGTGGACGCTACAAACACAGAACTTGCAGCAATTATCAAAGCACCAAATACCGAAGCGTTTTTAATTTTCAATTTATTTTTCCTTAAATGATTTTTCAGCAAAGACCTGCCATCAGCCCAACAAACGTGAGTCGAAATACATCCACAGCCTTATCCCCAAGACTGGAAATTCGAAGACACCGAGGTAATGACAACAAGCACAATTAGGCTTGCGAGGTAATTACACGTTAAAACCGTAACCCCTTATGTAGGAAATTTCCCAGAGGATAATCCCACCTTCTCCGAGCTTTTTTTTGGGTATTTGACGTGGTGAACACGCGAGTGCTCGCTGACCACTCTGCTATTTCATTCAGTGCCATTAGCGGATACTTACGCCAACGCTCCCTATCGACTTCATGCTGACTCATACAATGCCTGACATACTTTTCAATCCATACGTATCGGAAATTTCCGAGCTATTATTCAGCACCAATTTGATACTTAGTAAGTACCTAAAAATTCTCCGAACACGTCCGTAGATGTGCTGAAATATGCCCGTCCCCTGATCCAAGCTACCCATGAGCCAGATGAGCTTTTCCGACTTTGAATACGCAGGCAAGCGCAAGCAGACACGTCGTGAACGCTTCCTCGCCGAGATGGATCAGGTCGTGCCCTGGAGCGCTTTTTTAAAGCTGATCGAACCATATTGGCGCCGATGCAGAATCGGATTGGTTCATCACGTCCATGGCACCGTGGCCGATGTCACGCAGGTCGCCGAGCTGCTGCATGGCGAAGAAAACGCGGTGTATGCGGATGCTGGATACACCGGTGTCGAGCAACGTAAAGAGCATGAAAATCGTAAAGTGATCTGGCAAATCGCGGCTCGCCGCAGCACCTATTCCAAGTTGAATAAACGCAGTCTGCTGTACAAGGCCAAACGCAAGATCGAGTACTGCAAAGCTCAGACGCGGGCCAAGGT
>NZ_SPKQ01000003.1:0-54748 GCF_023127895.1 Pseudomonas sp. NCIMB 10586 | reverse complement strand
GAACCAATATCAGCCGTTACCCAAATAACGGATATGTACTCGGTCTGATCCAACATCCTGGTCGGCCCTGAGGCAGCCATCGGGAGCAAGCCCCCTCCCACATGTGGAGCACATGCGGCTCAGAACGCCAGCTTGTACCCCACCGCCATCAACATGACCGCCAGGCACGGGCGTAAGACGCTGTCGGAGATCTTGCCGGTCATATG
Source organism: Pseudomonas sp. NCIMB 10586 (assembly GCF_023127895.1). Taxonomy (NCBI): domain Bacteria; kingdom Pseudomonadati; phylum Pseudomonadota; class Gammaproteobacteria; order Pseudomonadales; family Pseudomonadaceae; genus Pseudomonas; species Pseudomonas sp. NCIMB 10586. The sequence goes on along the minus strand of NZ_SPKQ01000003.1, from coordinate 54,542 downwards.
GCTGCCGAAGTAGATCCCCGGCAACGAGCCCATCAGCAAGAAGCCCAGCAGATGCCAGTCCATATTGCCCATGCTCGCGTGGCCCAGGCCCGCCACCAGGGTCAGGGGCACGGCATGGGCAATTTCGGTGCCCACCAGACGGCGCGTGGCCAGGAACGGATACAGGATAAACAGCGCCACCGTGCCGAGGGCCCCGGCGCCAATGGACGTCAGGGCTACCATGGTGCCGAGGACCGCGCCGGTCAACACGGTCAGGGCGTTCAGGTTGCGCGGGCGCATGTGGTAGTCATCACCGGCATGTCGCTGAGCAAAGGCCAACAGGCTTTTCTTGAACAGGATCGCCAATGCGGTCAGCAACAGCACAAAGCCCAGCGCCTGCTTGATCACCGCATTCATCGCGCTGGGGTCGGTGTGCAGGCTGGCCAGGAACCATAACGTCAAAAGCACCGCCGGCACACTGCCCAAGGTCAGCCAGCCAGTGATGGTCCAGTCGATGTTGCGGTTCTTGCTGTGCACCAGCACACCACCGGACTTGGTGATGGCGGCATACAGCAAGTCAGTCCCCACCGCGGTGGCCGGGTTGATGCCGAACCACAACAGGATCGGCGTCATCAGGGAGCCTCCACCGACACCGGTCATGCCGACGATAAAACCAACGATCAGGCCGGCAACCACGAAACCAATATTACCCACATCCATTACAGCTACCTGCGGCCTTATAAATTTCTGGGCGCAGGATAGCGATTTTTCTTATAACCACTTATATCAATATGATCTGACTTTATGCCTTTTCTGCCAGGCGATGGCAGACATAGGGCTGAATCTGATACCGGAACGCTACAGTGTCACGCCCACGCAGCGCTGTGTGTGTGTCGATCAACTCGCACAATGGCTCGGTCGCCGTGGCATTTTGCGCGGCTGGTAGCGCCGCGATGAAGCTTACCGACAGGAAGCGATCCATGATCACTTCCTGGGGTTGCCACATGCTGATACGCAAAACAGCTCATTTCAGTTGCGGAAAAGTACTCACCCGTGAAGGCTTCGCGCCAACGCCCTGTATGAAAACGCGGCGTGTCGCCTCATAGGGCGGGTGCGGGCGCACAGTGTGCGCCCTCTGAAGTTTATTTTCTAACCGGTGCATCCAATCGGGCGTGTCGCGTGTAGTCCTTGCAGTCACCCCGCTGTTTTACTCAAATGGAGCACTACCCATGAACGCTAAAACACTGTTCTGCTTCGCGGCTGCACTCACCGCCGCGCCTGCGGTTTTCGCCCAGACCGGCTTGCCTGAAAGTATCAAGGTGCCCGACGGGCACAAGATTACGATGGAAACCACCGGGGTCGGCGAAATCACCTACGAATGCCGTGACAAAGCCAACGCCGTCGGCCAGACCGAGTGGTTCTTTGTCGGCCCCAAAGCCGTGTTGAATGACCGCAGCGGCAAGCCGGTGGGCAGCTACTTCGGCCCGCCCGCCACCTGGCAAGCCCAGGACGGCTCGAAAATCACCGGTACCCAACTGGCGGTAGCACCTTCAAGTGCAGGCAACCTGCCCTATCAACTGGTCAAGGCCAACCCGGCTGAAGGTAAAGGTGCCATGAGCGGGGTGAGTTACATCCAGCGGGTCGCCCTCAAAGGCGGTGTGGCGCCTAGCAGCGAATGCACGGTGGCGAACAAAGGCCAGCAGGCTGTGGTGAAGTATCAGGCCGACTACATCTTCTGGGCGGCCAACTGAGCAAACTCGGCTACGCTGTCTGTGGCGAGTGCGCTCGCCACAGGACTCAGCCATTTTAAGGATGCCGTGTTTGTTTGATTATCAAGCCTGCCTGGCGGCATGTGCCCGTGGCGACCAACGCGCCTTGCGCCAACTCTATGCCGAGGACAGCAGCCGCTTGCTCGGCGTGGCGTTGCGCATTGTGCGTGACAAAGCCCTGGCCGAAGATGTCGTGCATGACGCGTTTATCAAGGTCTGGCGCGGCGCTGGCAGTTTCGACCCAAGCCGCGGTTCGGCACGGGGCTGGGTGTTCAGCATCACCCGGCACCTGGCGCTCAATGCCGTGCGCAATCACTACCGGGAAGTGGCATTGAGCGATGAACACGAGCAGCTCGCCGCCGCCAATGACAGCTTTGAATTCAGCGCCCGAGAAGGCCAGGTGTACAACTGCCTGGAACAACTCGACCCGACCCGTCGCACGTGCATTCTTCACGCCTATGTCGACGGTTATTCCCACAGCGAAATCGCCCGGAAACTGGACACGCCCCTGGGCACCGTCAAAGCCTGGATCAAACGGAGCCTCGTCGCGCTGCGCGAGTGCATGGCATGAGCAACCCACTGGATGAACTCGCCAGCGAATACGTGCTGGGCACCCTGCCCGCCAACCAACGCGCCGAGGTCGAGCAACGCTTGAAACATGACAGCGAGCTGCGTGCGGCGGTGGATGCCTGGGAACAGCGTCTGCTCCCACTGACCGCCTTGGCCGAGCCCGTGCCGCCGTCCGCACAGCTGTGGCGGCGCATTGAACACAGCACGGCAAACCAGGATGCCGGCGTGCCTTGGTGGAACCTGCTGTCGCTCTGGCGTGGATTGGCTGGCGCAGGTTTGGTGACCACACTGGTGTTGGCCGCACTGTTGCTGACCCGCCCGCCCGTAGCCGACTCGACGTTTGTGGTGGTGTTGGTTGCGCCACAGAGCCAGACACCCGGTTGGGTGATCCAGGCCAGCCATGACCAACAGATCCAACTGATTCCGCTAGGCGTAATGGAAGTACCGAACGACAAAGCCCTGCAGTTCTGGACCAAAGGCGATGGCTGGCAGGCTCCGGTGTCGTTGGGGCTGGTCAAGCCAGGGCAAACGCTCTCGGTACCGCTGGACAAGCTGCCGCCGCTTGCGCCCAACCAGCTGTTCGAGCTGACCCTGGAAGACCCGCGTGGCTCGCCGACCGGTAAACCGACCGGGCCGATCCAGGCCATCGGCCGCGCGGTCAAAGTGCTCTGATCAGCTTGCGCTGGGCAACCACACCCGAAACCGCGCTCCGCCCAGAGGCGAGGCCAGGGCTGTCAAGGTGCCGCCCTGGGCCTCCAGGGCACGTCGGCTGATCGCCAGGCCCAGGCCGAAGCCGCCGGTGGCACGGTCGCGGCTGCGGTCCAGGCGGTAGAACGGTTCGAAGATGCGCTCGCGCTGGTCCATCGGTATGCCGATGCCGTCGTCGTCCACCCAGATTTCGCAGCCGTTGGGACACACCTTGACCCCCACCTGAATGCGTTTGTCGCAATAGCGCGTCGCGTTGCGCAGCAGGTTCTGCAAGGCGCGGGCGGTAAGGCGCGGGTCGAGGCTGAAGCGCTCCACGGTGCAGTCGAGCGCCACGTCGATGACAATCTCGGGGTTTTCCAGCTCGTCGTCGACGCTGCCCAGCACGCTGTCGATAAACTCATCGAGCGCCACCTCGACCCGTTCGGGCAATTGCGCAGGATTTTGCAGGCGGCTGTAGGACAGCAATTCCAGCACCAGTTCATCCAGCTCGCGAATATGCGCCACCAGGCTTTGCAGACGCTCGCGACTGGCCTGGGGCAAGTCTTCGGAGAGCGCCAGCGCCAGGCCGAAATCCAGGCGGGTGAGCGGTGTGCGCAGTTCGTGGGAGACCGCATTGAGCAAGTCGCGCTGCTGGTTCAGCAGGTGCTCGATATCGTCGGCCATGGTGTCGAACACCGTCGCCAGGCTGCCGATGCTGGAGCTGGGCGGAAGGCGCGTGCGCTCTCCAAGGTGGCCCTTGCCCAACAGCGCGGCGGTGCTTTTGAGGCGCTCCAGGTCACGCCAGTGCGGGCGCAGCCACACCAGCAGGCACGCCAGCAGCGCCGCGCCGATCAGCACGTTCATCGACCAGTACAGCAGGTTCATGTCCAGCGGGTCCGGCGGAATGGTCAGCTTGACCGCGAACTGCTGATTGATCGGCGAGCTGATTTCTTCCATCCAGCCCCACTCGCCCAGGCGGATCACCGACTTGCCTTGCTCCAGCAGTTGTTCTTCCTGCGGCGTATAGCGAGCGTCCTGGCGCAGCAACAGTTCAACCTTCAATGGCGCAAAATCGCGACTCAACTGGTCGGTCACCTGGGACCAGTGCTCCACCGGTGCGCGCTGGTATTGCTTGACCATCAGCTTTTGCAGGCCACGGGACTGTTCGATGTTGTAGTCCATGTAGCGGTGTTCGAACAGTTGGATCACCAGCTTGGGAATCAGAAAGATGGCTGCACTGTAGGTGACGATAGTGATCAGGTAGAGGCGTAGCAGCACACGGAACATGGTTCAGCATTCCCACTCGGAGCGGCTGAACAGATAACCCTTGCCCCACACGGTCTTGATCTTGCGCGCCTCGCCGGCGTGGTCGTCGAACTTGCGCCGCAACTTGGAAATGGCCACGTCCACCGAGCGATCGGTACCGTTGAACTCGATGCCGCGAAGGCGTTGCAGGATCTGGTCGCGGCTGAGCACTTCACCGGCGTGGCGCGCCAGTACCACCAGCAGGTTGTATTCGCCGCTGGACAGCTCCACCGCCTGCTCGCGCCAGGTAACGGTGCGTTCCGACAGGTCGATACACAGGTTGCCCATGATGATCCGGTCGTTGGCCACCTGGGGCTCGGACAGACTGCTACGGCGCAACAGCGTGCGCACCCGGGCCAGCAGCACGCGCGGCTCGCAGGGTTTGGTCACATAATCGTCGGCCCCCATTTCCAGGCCCAGCACCTGGTCGTGGCTGTCGTCGCGGGCGGTCAGCATCAGGATCGGCAGGCCCGCCGAGTCGGCGCGCAGCAGGCGGCAGACTTGCAGGCCGTCGAGGCCCGGCAACATCAGGTCGAGGATCACCAGGTCCGGCGGGTTGAGACGCGCACGTTCGCGTACGTGGTCGCCGCGGCTGAGCACACTGACGTGATAGCCATTGCGTTCCAGGTAGCTGGCGATCAGCTCGGAGAGTGCGGCGTCGTCTTCGACCAGAAGGATGTTGGGCATAGGGTGTTTCCAGAAAATACACTGATAAGTCGTACACAAATCCCATGTGGGAAGGGGCTTGCTCCCTCCCACATTTGATCTTCATTGTAAGCAAGGTTGTGCAAGGATATACGCCCCCGACGCCACGCGCGCCGTACCTTACACTTCTTCACACACGACCTACACAGCTTCACAGCACCACGGCGCAGGTGACTTTAGGATGCGCCAGTCAATATTGGGATAAGAGCATGTCGAAGAATCTATTTGCGCCGTTTTGCCTGTTGGCCCTCACACTGGCGCTGAGCGCGTGTGGTCAGTCTGCAGACGAGGCGCCGGAAATGCCCCTGGCCAAAGTGCGCATCGAAACCCTGCAGGCCAAGCCCCTGTCCATTACCAGCGAACTGAGCGGGCGTATCGCCGCGCCGCGCATTGCCGAAGTGCGTGCCCGAGTGGCCGGTGTGGTCATGCAGCGTGTGTTCAAGGAAGGTCACGATGTGAAACAGGGCGACGTGCTGTTGCGCATCGACCCGGCGCCCTTCAAGGCTGACCTGGACAGCGCCCAGGCCAACCTGAGCAAGGCCGAAGCCAATGCGTTCCAGGCCCGCCTGCAAGAGCAGCGCTACAGCCAGTTGGTTGAAGGCAACGCCATCAGCGGCCAGGAATACGACAACGCCCGTGCCGCGCTACGCCAGGCCAACGCCGAAATCGCCGCCAACAAGGCCGCCGTCGAGCGTGCCAAGTTGAACCTGGGTTATGCCACCGTGACCGCGCCGATTTCCGGGCGCATCGGCCGTGCCCTGGTGACCGAAGGCGCGCTGGTCGGCCAGAACGAAGCCACGCCGCTGGCGATCATCCAGCAACTGGACCCGATCCACGCCGACCTCACCCAGTCCACCCGCGAGTTGAACGACCTGCGCCGCGCTTTTCGTGCCGGCAGCCTGAAGCAGGTCGGCCAGGACCAGGCCAAAGCCACACTGATCCAGGACGATGGCAGCCTGTACCCGTTGCCGGGCAAACTGCTGTTCGCCGAGATCAGCGTTGACCCGGGCACCGGGCAGATCATTTTGCGCAGCGAGTTCCCCAACCCGGATCTGGACCTGTTGCCCGGCAGCTTTGTACGGGTACGCCTGGAGCAGGCGGTCGACAAGCAAGGCATCAGCGTGCCGCAACGTGCCATCACCCGTGACAGCGCCGGCATCCCGATGGTGTTGCTGCTGGACGCCGAGCAGACCGTCAGCCAGCAGCCGGTGGAATTGGGCGCGGTGATCGAAGATCGCTGGATTGTCAGCAGCGGCCTCAAGCCAGGCGATCGCATTATCGTCGAGGGCCTGCAACATGCACGCCCCGGCGAAAAAGTTGAAGTGGACGACAGCCCGCTCGTAAAGGAATAACCCGTCATGCCGCAGTTCTTTATTGACCGCCCGATTTTCGCCTGGGTGGTGGCCCTGTTTATCCTGCTGGCCGGCTTCCTGGCCATCCCGCAGTTGCCGGTGGCCCAGTACCCCAACGTCGCGCCACCGAAGGTGGAAATCTACGCGGTGTACCCGGGTGCCTCTGCCCAGACCCTGGACGAAAGCGTGGTCAGCCTGATTGAGCAGGAGCTCAACGGCGCTGATCACCTGCTGTATTTCGAATCCCAGAGCAGCCTGGGCTCGGCGACGATCACCGCGACCTTCCAGCCGGGCACCGACCCGGAAATGGCCCAGGTGGATGTGCAGAACCGCCTCAAGGTCGTCGAGCCGCGCCTGCCCCAGGCCGTGACCCAGCAAGGCTTGCAGGTGGAAAAGGTCTCCGCCGGCTTCCTGCTGCTGGTGACCCTGACCTCCAACGACGGCAAGCTCGACGACGTTGCGCTCAGCGACTACCTGGCGCGCAACGTGATGAACGAGCTCAAGCGCCTGGACGGCGTCGGCAAGGCCCAGTTGTATGGCGCCGAGCGGGCGATGCGTATCTGGATCGACCCCCAGAAGCTGATCGGTTTCAACCTCACGCCGGCGGACGTCAACGCTGCAATCAGTGCGCAGAACGCCCAGGTCTCGGCAGGCAGCATTGGTGACTTGCCGGGCACCAACACCCAGGAAATCACCGCGGCGATCCTGGTCAAGGGGCAATTGTCGACCCCGGCGGAGTTCGCCGACATCGTGCTCAAGGCCAACCCCGACGGCTCCACCGTGCGCATCGGCGACGTGGCACGGGTGGAAGTCGGCAGCCAGGAATACCAGTTCTCAACCCGTCTGAACGGCAAGCCCTCCACCGCCGTCAGCGTGCAGCTGTCGCCGGGCGCCAACGCGCTGAGCACCGCGACCCTGGTGCGGGCGAAGATGGACGAACTGTCGCGCTACTTCCCGGCCAATGTGGAATACAAGATCCCCTACGACACCTCGCCGTTCGTCAAGGTCTCGATCACCAAGGTGGTCTACACCTTGCTTGAGGCCATGGCGCTGGTGTTTGCGGTGATGTTCCTGTTCCTGCAGAACGTGCGCTACACCCTGATTCCCACGCTGGTGGTGCCGATTGCGCTGATGGGCACCTTTGCCACCATGTTGCTGCTGGGTTTCTCGATCAACGTGCTGACCATGTTCGGCATGGTATTGGCCATCGGCATCCTGGTGGACGATGCCATTGTGGTGGTGGAAAACGTCGAGCGCATCATGGCCACCGAGGGCCTCTCGCCCAAGGACGCGACCAAGAAAGCCATGGGCCAGATCACCGGCGCCATCATCGGTATTACCCTGGTGCTGGTGGCGGTGTTCTTGCCGATGGCATTCATGCCGGGCTCGGTGGGCGTGATCTACCAGCAGTTCTCGCTGTCGATGGCCACCTCGATCCTGTTCTCGGCATTCCTGGCCCTGACCTTGACGCCGGCCCTGTGCGCCACCTTGCTCAAGCCGATTGCCAAGGGCGAGCACCATGCCAAGGGTGGTTTCTTCGGCTGGTTCAACAAGCGCTTTGACCAACTCACCAATCGCTATGAAGGTTGGGTGGCCTATGCCCTCAAGCGCAGCGGCCGCTACCTGCTGATCTACCTGGTATTGCTGGTCGGCATGGGGCTGTTGTTCAGCCGCCTGCCCTCCTCGTTCCTGCCGGTGGAAGATCAGGGCTACACCATCACCGATATCCAGCTGCCGCCAGGTGCCAGCAAGAACCGTACGGTGCAGGTGGCCGAGCAGATCGAGGCGCATAACGCCGAGGAGCCGGGGGTGGGTGACACCACCATGATCATGGGCTTCAGTTTCTCCGGCTCCGGACAGAACGCGGCGCTGGCATTTACCACGCTCAAGGACTGGTCGGAGCGCGGCAGTGATGATTCGGCAGCGTCGATTGCCGACCGCGCCAACATGGCCTTTGGCGACCTCAAGGATGCGATTGCCTACGCGATTCTGCCACCGCCGGTGGACGGCCTCGGCACCTCCAGCGGGTTCGAGTTCCGCTTGCAGGACCGTGGCGGCGTCGGCCATGCCGGGTTGATGGCCGCGCGTACCGAACTCCTGGACGCTGCGGCGAAAAGCCCGATTCTTGCCAACGTGCGTGAAAGCGCCCTGGCCGAAGCACCGCAAGTGCAGCTGGAAGTCGACCGCAAGCAGGCCAACGCCCTGGGCGTGTCGTTTGCCGACGTCGGCAATGTGCTCTCCTCGGCGATCGGTTCTGCGTATGTCAATGACTTCCCCAATCAGGGCCGTATGCAGCGGGTGGTGGTACAGGCCGAAGGCGACCAGCGCAGCCAGGTGGCCGACCTGATGAAGATCAACGTGCGCAACAACGCGGGCAAGATGGTGCCGCTGTCGGCCTTTGTCGAAGCCAAGTGGACCCAGGGCCCGACGCAGTTGACCCGCTACAACGGCTACCCAGCCATCGCCATCAGCGGTGAAGCGGCGCCGGGGCACAGCACCGGCGAGGCCATGGAAGAAATCCAGCGCCTGGTCAGCCAGTTGCCCGCCGGGCTGGGCCAGGAATGGACCGGGTTGTCCTTGCAGGAGCGCTTGTCCGGCTCCCAGGCACCGTTGCTGTTGGGCCTGTCCTTGCTGATCGTGTTCCTGTGCCTGGCCGCGCTGTATGAAAGCTGGTCGATCCCGACCTCGGTGTTGCTGGTGGTGCCGCTGGGCGTACTGGGAGCGGTGCTGGCGGTGTCCTTGCGCGGGATGCCCAACGACGTGTTCTTCAAGGTCGGCCTGATCACCATCATCGGTCTGTCGGCGAAAAACGCGATCCTGATCATCGAGTTCGCCAAGGACCTGTATGACCAGGGCGAGGACTTGATCGACGCCACCTTGAAGGCTGCGCGGTTGCGACTGCGACCGATCATCATGACCTCGCTGGCGTTTATCCTCGGCGTGGTGCCGCTGGCAATTGCCACCGGGGCCAGTTCGGCCAGCCAGCAGGCGATTGGTACCGGTGTGATTGGCGGGATGATCACGGCGACCTTGGCGGTGGTGTTTGTGCCGGTGTTCTTTGTGGTGGTGATGAAGCTGGTGCGCAAGCGCCACAAAGCGCAATAATCCAGCCGCACGCGATAAAAAATGTGGGAGGGAGCTTGCTCCCGATTGCAATGTGTCAGCCAGCCTATTTGGCACTGATACACCGCAATCGGGAGCAAGCCCCCTCCCACAGGATCAGGTACAGTCTGCTCAACTATCGCCAGCTGTGACCAACCATGCCCTTCCTCGCCCGCACCCACCCTCGCCTCTCGTCCGCCGCCGTACTGGGCCTTGCCGTGGGCATTCTGGTACCGGCTGACACCCTTGCCAGCAAAACCCTGATCGGCTGGAACGCCGGGGTCTGGACCTACCTGATACTGATGCTGTGGTTGACCATTCGCGCCAAGGCCGAAGACGTCAAGCGCATCGCCGAAATCGAAGACGAGAACGCCGGCCTGGTGCTGTTCATGGTGTGCATTGCCGCCATCGCCAGCCTGGCGACCATCACCTTCGAACTGGTGGGCAGCAAGGACCTGGCTGCTTCCGAGCGCCTGCTGCACTACGGTTTTACCGGGCTGACGGTGATCGGCTCGTGGCTATTGATCGGGGTGATTTTCAGCGTGCACTACGCCAGGCTCTATTACACTTGGCCAGGCAAGGAGCCCGCCCTACGTTTTGCCGAAGGCTTGCTCACGCCCAACTATTGGGACTTCCTGTACTTTTCCTTCACCATCGGCGTAGCGGTACAAACCTCGGATGTGGGCGTCGCCACCCGTGGCCTGCGCAAGGTGGTGCTGGGGCAGTCGTTGATCGGTTTTTTGTTCAACACTGCTATTCTGGGCTTTTCGATCAACATCGCCGCCGGGTTGTTTGGCTAGACTGCACAAACCTTCTAGACGCCCACCCCGGTGTTGCCGCTAATAGCCCTTCACTTTCCGCCTCGGTGTTGTATGCCTGCGCACAATTGGATCGACTTGTCCCAGGACGCCGACACCGGTATCGAGACCCTGCGCGCGCATTTCGAAGGCCATGCGTATGACCCCCATTGGCACGACAGCTACCTGGTGGGCGTCACCGAACAAGGCGTGCAGCAATTCAACTGCCGGCGCATGCGCCATGACAGCGTGCCGGGGCAGGTATTCCTGCTGGAGCCTGGAGAACTCCACGACGGCAATGCCCCGACGGTCGACGGCTTCACTTACCGCATGCTCTACCTTGACCCGCAGTGGCTGGAACGGGAAATCGCCAGTGTCTTCGAGGAAGCACCCGCCCATCATCAGTTGAGTTTCGCCCGCACCTTGGCCAGCGATCCACGCCTGGCCCTGGCCACCAGTCAGGCGTTTGAGAGTTTGCACCACGGCGAACTGCGGATCGTGCGGCAGAGCGCGCTGGACTACTTGCTGGAACGCCTCACCGGCCAGCTCTATTGGCGCATGCGCTACCGCGATGACCCACGTTTGCCGCAGGTGGCGCACAAGGCCCGGGAATACCTGCACGCCCATCTGCATCAGGACGTCGGCATGGATGAACTCGGGCTGGCCTGCGGCGTCGACCGCTTTCGCCTGAGCCGCGCGTTCAAGAGCGCCTTCGGCCTGCCGCCCCACGCGTATCTGGTGCAACTGCGCCTGGCCCGTGCCCGGTATCTATTGGCCAAGGGCGATCAACCGGCAGACGTGGCGATGGCCCTGGGTTTCGCCGATCAAAGTCATTTGGGCCGCTGGTTCATGCGGGCTTATGGGCTGACACCGGCCGCGTACCGCAAACGCTGCACAAATCTTCCAGACCGGTAACGCCCGGGCTTGTGAAGATGGGCGCTCTAAATGAGCTCGCCGGAGTCCCCCGTCATGCTGTCCACGTTCGTGCCTTTCATGCTGTTCGCCTTTGTCGCCTCCATCACCCCCGGCCCGACCAATATCCTGGTGCTGAGCAACAGCGCCCGTTACGGCTTCAAGGCTGCATTGCCCATTATTCTGGGGGCTGGTGTGGGGGCGTCGGGGATTGTGCTGCTGGTGGGTTCCGGTGTGGGCCAGTCGCTGGCGCAGATGCCCAGAGTGCAAACGGCGATGCAGTGGGTCGGCATGGCCTGGCTAAGTTACCTGGCCTGGCAGATCTTCAGCGCACCGCCGCATGTCATAGGGGAGCAATCTGCGCACAGGCGACTCGGCCTGTTCGGCTCAGCGTGCTTGCAGCTGATAAACCCCAAGACCTGGATGATGGCACTCGCTGTGGTCAGCGTATTTGCCGGCAACGGTGCAGAGCAGCAAAAACGGGTAATGTCTTTGTCGCTGATATTTTTTTTGATATCGCTGCCTTGCCTCAGCGCCTGGGCAGTCTTGGGGGCAGGCTCTAATCGATGGCTGGCGTCCCCCCATGCGCAGCGACGTTTCAATCAATGCATGGCGTTGTTGCTCATGAGTTCAACCTGGATAAGTACGATCATGTGAGATTCTTCGGTAGGGGATCTAAACAGAGTTAAATTTCCAGACTGTCATTCTTAACAGTAGACACGCCCGTCAATAAGCATCTAATACATCGTACGCCCAAGCAAGCCGGGCGCCAGAGAGCCACACGCAGCAAGATTTGTATACTGTTAGTTTTGACAGTTTACGGCGTCGATGCACTGCTGTTACATGAACAAGGCAGAGCCCCACCGACCTCTGTTACTCGCACAATCATCAGCGATGGAGAAGCGATCATGACCGTACTAGCGCAACCGTTAACCTTGGCGCAACAAAAGGCATTACGTCCCAAACGAATTACTGCGACTGGCCTCTTCGAGGCGAAGGTCGATTTATCCCCCATCGAATTTCAAACCACCACCGTGGTGCACGACTTCGAACAAGCTGTCTATAGAATCAATGGCCGACACGCCGATAACTCAGTGACCATAAAAGAAATATTCATTCAGATACCCGATAACGTTCGGGTAGGCCAGGAGATCGACCTCGCAAAACAAGAGTTCACGAATGTTAAGGTCTGGTATTCAGTAAAGTTACCCCAGGATCATTATACAGTGAGCGCCATTGAGGGTACTTTGATCATTCGGGGACTCGCGGCCGGCGTCATTAAAATCAGAGGTACGCTGCATGCTACAACCGATCATGATGTTAACGGGCATGCGCACGTCCTGGACGTCGACTTCGACCTGACCAGTTGATGTTATTCGCAAAAAAAAGCGCCCGCATCTTTCGATACGGGCGTTGTTGTGTGTTACGTCTTTACCAGGTGTAACGCACCCCTACGTTAGCGCCCCAAGGCTGTTCAACCCGGCCGCCGCTGCTGTGCTCAAGGTCGGCATGCAGCTGCAGGTTCTGCGAGAGCTTCACCGCCATACCCGCCCCGAATTCGGCGCGAGAACCAGAGAGGTCGTTGTTGAACACATTGTTGTTCACCGAGACCTTATTGTTGTTGGCAAACTCATGCACCATCGCTGCGCGCAGATAAGGCTGCACGACACTGCCGGAGTCGAGTTGTATATCCCGCCCGACGGTCGCGCCGGCCTTGGCCATGATCGACCGCGTACGCTCACCCTTGGCTTCCAAGCCATTATCCAGGCTGTAATTGGCACCCTGGATCACCACCGTAGACATTTGCGCGTAAGGTTCGATAAAGAACCCGTCGTCCAGCTTGATGTTACGACCGAACTCAGCCGACAGGCCGCCACCGGTATTGTTGTACTTGCCCTTGGATGAGGTGCCGTCACTCAGGCCCACCTTGGACTCATTCTGGAAGCGGTTAACCTTGGCCACCGCATCGAAATACAGGCCGCTCTCCTCGTCCAGCCAGGTCGCATACGCACCCAGGTAGTAACTCTTCACGTTCCCCGAGGTACCGCGCTTGAGGTTCAGGTCAGAGGTGCTGTGACCGGCCATTACGCCCACCAGCCACTGGCTGTCGGCCAAGGGTGTGTCTGCACCGAGGGTAAAGCCCCGCTGATTCTGGCTGTAGCCAATCCCGGTGCTGTCGGACACTTCGTACTTGTTGCCATAACCGCGTATCCACACGCCCGCCTGTCCAGGCTCGAAACGCAGCTCGCCCATACGCGAACGCAGGGATGTCGCCTCGCCGTACCACACGGTCGGTGCGGTGTTGAACAGCGCCAATACCGAGCGGGTACCGGGGCTGATCACACGGTTGTTCGGGTCGAGGAACCAGTCGGTACCTTCCTTTTTCAGGCCATAGGAATAAGCGCCGACATCAACTACATCGCCCACCAGGGAAAACTGTGCATCACCGCCGCCGGTGTGAACGACGCGGATATCTTGCGGGTTGGTCGGTTCCGCACCGCTGGCTGCGAGCAACAGCTTGTGGTCGCCTTTGGCCTCGCCCTCGACGTTCAAGAAGTCCGTAATGCCACGGGCGAAATCGGTCCCCATGACGAAGGTGCCATTACCCTCAAGGCTGTCTACGTCCAACTGGTAGAACGCATCGGTATCACCGAACTTCACCGTACCGCCGGCGAGGCTCAAGGCGCCCACTTGGCTGTCGCCTGTCAACGCCCAATAAGACTGATCACCGACAGCTAGACTGGTGACATTCTGCAGTTGGCCCGTCAGCCCGGCACGGTTTTGCAAGCTCAAATGCGCCGTGCTGCCGTCCTCGACGATAACGTTGCCACGTAGGTCGCTGTTATCGACATTCATGCTCGCTACGGCGCCGCCGTTGACCTCCAGCAATGAGCCGTTACCGCCGATCAAGGTCGAGCCGTTGCGTATATCGATCTCAACGGCCATGGCCTCGCCGGGAAAACCATTGACGGCAATGGCGGCACCGCTGCGGCCTTCGACGCTGGAGTTATCCAATACCAACTTGCCCGTATTCGCGCTGTTGAGGTCATTGGTGAACACCACGCCGTTCTTGCCACCGATAATCCTGCTTTTTTGGCTGGCAGTTGCCGTTGCACCATCGAGCGACACGCCAAAACTATCGACGCCGGTACCTTCGACCAACGTGTGGTCGTTAAAGTGCAGCTCGCTGTTGCCAGTCGCCACTGCGCCACCGATGTGACCACGGATGGTGCTATTGAATACTTCGGCTACCCCGCCCTTGTCAGAGTCGTGACTCTGGAACGCTTGCAGACCCATGGTGGTATGGCTGGTGATGTTGCTGCCGTTAATAAGCGCATCGCTGTCATCCAGACGCACCGCACCAAACACTGCGTGGCTTGAATCAACGGTGGCGCCGTCGAGGCTCACTAAAGAGCCTTGGGTGGCTCGGATGTCATTGATGCGGCTGCTCGCATTGACAATCAGTGCCGAATCGTTGACCAGGATATGTTGGGCACGAGCACCATTGACGGTCAGTTCAGATCTGAAATCCAACTGCCAGTCATTATTGAGTTCGTTGCTTTCAATGGTTTTTGACTCACCAATCAGGTGGCCTGCCTGGGCGGTGGAATGCACAGCCGCAAACATCAAAAAAGTAATAGTTGGAACTTTCATCATCTTGCTCAAAGGCTTGAGCTCGAATTCAGTTAACAGTCGCATGTGAGTTCATCCTCTGGGGGGAGCCTTCGAAACGGTTTGGCTCGTTCCCTGGGAATGAAGCCTTACCGGTGCGGCGCAGAGGTTACGCAGCGAACATACCCATGGCTGTAGGATTTATCTTAGATGGATGTAGCGATTGATATTTTAGAGTGTTGGAAAAACATACTTAACAAAGAAGCTGAAGGTCTTTCCGACAAGGAGCAATACATAACTGTCAGACACACAAAAGGGAAGCCGTGCTTCCCTTTTGTATTTAACGTTTTTCATTGAGTTCAAGGTCTTACGATAGTTACCCCATCACAGTATGTCTCAGGGTTGGAAAATACCGTGTACACCTCAGCCAATTCACTGTTACCGGTAGCCCCAGTGTTGACGATCGTTGAGTAGGTCACCTCGCAAGGGCCAAGCACGGACTGGGTCAGGAATGGACGATAAGGGATTTCAACGACAAATCCATTGTCCTTATCCCCTTGGCTCAACGATGGGTGGGTAAAGGTCTGCGTGAATGGACCCGGTGGAAAGCCAAAGGCTTCACTGAAGATCGTAACGGTTACCGTCACGCTATTACCTACCTCCAACCTCGGATCGCCTGGAATGAAGAGCTCGGCGTAAAGCGTCGGTGGTGCTCCGGGCGCGCGGGTTCGCAGCGATTGGCAACTCCACTCGTCGTTGGCGTCAAGGTGTAAGAACTCAGCAGGCGGCAGTACGACCCTCACTGCATCGATCACGTCGACCATGGTAACGCCCGACGGGTTTTCATTCGTGGTGCCGGGGCCAATGACCACATAGCTGACGGGCTGCAGCTCATTGCCGTGGCGGGCAACGACCTCCCAAGGAATGGTGAACGTCGCGTCATCTCCGGGCACTGTCGTGCTGAGGGGGAAAGGCCCTACTCGCTCTTTCGTAGCCCCCCACAACAGGACAAACTCGTTATTCGCATGGGGCAGCGCTGCAATGGTCCAGAGCGGGATCACAATGGTGACGGGTTGATTCGCATCGCCAATGCGCAGGGTGTTCAGCTCCGGAGTGGGCCCCCCGCCGAACACCTGCGCCAGGTTCAGCGCTGGGTTTACATCGCCGGGTTCAAGAGTGCCGGGAAGAACAGGCCCCTCCACCGACAGGTCAAGCCGCACCGTTTTATCAGGAGAAGGGAAAAACACGCCATTTCGTTCGATACGGTAGCGCAGGGTCACCGTCTGCGGCCCCAGCGTTGCGGTATATGCGTCTTTAATCGCATCATTCATGTTGCTGAAGACCACCGGAAATTCAACCAGCTCAGCGGTTTGCGGCCCAAAGGGCTGTGCTTCCCATTGCATCTCGAACTTGTCCAGGCCAGTGGCGTGGTCAGGATAATCTTCAACGTGGGCTTCAATCCCCTGACGATAATCCTGAATATCGAGAAGATCATCCGTGCTGCCGGCACGTGGTGCCGGCGCCAAGGGCAGGAACGGCTCCAAAGGCTGCGGATCGTCCAACAACGAGACTGTTCGAAAATCATTGAACGAGGGACGGCTGACGTTACCTGCCCGGTCAGTGATGGTGTAGAAAATATAATATAGCCCGCTCAGGATAATCAGGTTCCTGGCCAGGAAAAAAGTGCTTACATCAGGGGATGGCAACATAGGCACACCTGAGCCACTCACCAGATACTCGGGGCGCGGGTCCATCACCGGGCTGAAGTACACGTTAATCATATCCCCCGCTTCGAATCGCCCAGTCTGTGGACCAAAGTCATTCGGGGGGATCTGAATCTCCACGCCGCCTTGATCGATCAGGAAGGCATCGTTAATGACCGTGCCCGGCGGCACATTTGCGAAGACTGGAACAAGCGGCTGCTCGCGTGAAGTCGCTACGGCATAGGGTGCAATGGTATCAACCCGAAAAGCACCCGGGTTGGAGGAGTCAAGGGAGGGGCCTGGTATGCCGGCCTGATTACGGTATTGAGTATTCCTGAGCTCGTAGTAGCCATGTGGAAATTCAGGTACCCGCGCGGGAATAAACCTGCTGATTATCGGAGGAACGGGCGTCTGGTTGATTTGATAAGGCGCCACCAAGGTGGTCCAGGTAGGCGGGCTCACAGTGATATCCCGGATTTCAACGCCCATCCAGTCCGTGCCCCTTGATGCTGTCCCGGTCCGTAACTGAACGTTAATGCCAACACGGGCGACGACCGCCGGGATAAGGCCAGTCGCATCATCCAACGCCTCGTCAATCGTGGGTGCATTGAGAACCAAAGGCGCTGGCGTCGTAGTCGAACCACGTTTTCTACTCATTTCAGTCTCTCCTTGCTGCTTTAGAATAGGCACCGCGCGCACTGGCGGGCCGCAAACGCTCGTTCAGTCACTTGAGTTACGGCCAGGAGACTGAAACCGGGACACACTCTCTTCAGCCGAATGATTCTTCGACCAACTACATTCAGTTCAAAATGTTCTACTAAACCCGCACCCTGGCTCAGGGCTCGGGACCATTGCCGCCTTCCCAGCAGTAAACCGGGTTGGGCGGTGGTGGCGATGTAGGCACCAAACGATCGAACTGCACAAACCTGGAAGCTGAACGGCCAATGGGCGTTCGATTCCTGGACACAAGGTAAAGAGCCTCTCCACCGGCATTTATTTTCAATGGCCGGATTACGCGCTCGACGTCACGAATCCAGAAGTTGTAGCCGGATGCATCCGCCACTGCATCCCAGTAATGCTCAAGGGTTTCCACAACATTCGGATCTGGGTCGTCGTCCGGATATTGGCCATACCCCTGGAACCTCAGCGTGATCAAATCCCCGTGCTGGATGTTCGGGTCTGCCGGGATTGCCACCTCGACTCCGTACCAGATTGGCGGTTGGGTGCTGCAGGTCAAATACCGGTTTGGGTGAAGCAAAGCCTGAGGAAATTCAGGCCGAGTGAACTGGATGGGTGGAAGATCGGTTGCCAACCCGACCCGCGCCAACAATGAAAAGGTCGGGTTCACATTACCGGCGCGATCCTCCAAACGATAAAAACAGAAAAGCCATAGCGCGCCAGGGTAGGCGCGGAACACGTCATTGGGCACGTCCACAAAAATGCGGCCGCTATCACTGGTCAGCGGTGGCGAAACCCAAGTGGGTAGGCCGGTTGGCAGCATATTCATATCCGAAAAGTACATCAGCACCTTGTCCCCGACTTCACGTCCGAGATAGCCCTCGGGGATCTCCATGCGCACCATGGGATTTGCATCCAGATAGGGTTGGGTGATCGGATCGATCGGGAAAATGGCAGGCGCCAGTAACGAGCCGACGCCTGGAGCGTCGCGGTCGATTCTGATCGTCACGGGCGACGAGGTATCGACACTCGGGCTATCTGGCCGGGTGTTATGAATCCGGTAGCGCAGGTCAACGATGGCACTGCTCAGCAGGAACGCCTGAGGAATCGTCATGGGCAGAGGGAAGTCGGCATCCGTCAGTGGGCCACGCAGCTCAACGGGCGGGGTATCAACGGACCTGGCACCTCGGACATGCCATTCGAAAATCACGTACTGAAACCTTCCGGGGCCGGGCAAAACCGCCCAAGGTATCTCAAGCAAGATGCGTAGATCAGTGAAATTGAATCGAGCGGGTAATAATCCATCTGGCAATACGTCGAAGACTGTTGGCGCCTCAAGCACAAGGATGCCTCCTGAGCCCGTAGGCCCATTGGCACTCTGGCCAGTAGTGGAAGTAGTCATTTAAACCTCCCGTCATTCAAGCATTTTCTAAACCGCCCCCTGCTCTCAGCATGCCAATACCAGAGGTTCTGTTGGCGCCATTGAACACCTCCTCTGGCCCAGCCGATACTGTCAAAACTCACAGGTAGGACCACCGCTCGTCGGATCTCCCCGCTGACCAGTGGCTTCACACGACCAAGATTCTCTTGACGAAGACGATGGGCTAGTGTTTTCTGAAACCGGTTTCATCCCGTTACTCATTCCAATAAGAAAGGCTTTGCCGTGACTCCATTTTCCGCCGCCCAGCGCAGCCGCGTGACCATGCTCGACGTCGCCGAGCGAGCACGCGTGTCCAAGGCCAGCGTGTCGCGCTTTATCGGCGATGACCGCGCCCTGCTCTCCGATGCCATCGCCCTGCGTATCGAACACGCCATCGCAGAACTCGGCTACCGCCCCAACCAGATGGCCCGTGGCCTCAAGCGTGGGCGCACGCGCCTGATCGGCATGCTGGTGGCTGATATCCGCAACCCCTACTCCATCGCGGTGATGCACGGCGTCGAAACCGCCTGCCGCCAGCACGGCTACAGCCTGGTGGTGTGCAACACCGACCGCGATGACGAGCAGGAGCGCCAGCACTTGGCGGCGCTGCGCTCGTACAACATCGAAGGGCTGATCGTGAACACCCTGGGCCATCACCTCGACCAATTGCTGGAACTGCAACGGGAAATGCCCCTGGTGTTAGTGGACCGCAAGGTCGAGCCGTTGCACAGTGACTTGGTGGGCCTGGACAACCCGGCGGCGGTGCGTATTGCGGTAGAGCATCTTGAGCAACAGGGTTATCGCGACGTGCTGCTGGTGAGCGAGGCCACCGATGGCACCAGTTCACGTTTGGAGCGTTTGGAGAGTTTCAACACCGAGATTGCCAAACGCCCGGCTTTGACAGGTGCCGTGGTTGAACTGGATGGCGAACTGGAAAAGCGTCTGCAAGCCTTTCTCGCCAAATCCGGCCCCAAGGCACTGTTCTGCGCCAACGGCGTGGCAGCACTGGCCTGCACCCGTGTACTCAAGGCCCTGGGCTGCGACCTGTTCGGCGAGGTGGGCTTGATCGCCCTGGATGACCTGGACTGGTACCCGCTGGTGGGTAATGGGATTACCGCCCTCGCCCAACCGACGCAAGCGATTGGCGCCAGCGCTTTTGACTGTTTGCTCAAGCGCCTGCGCGGCGATACCGCCCCCACGCGCACCCTGGATTTTTTACCGGAGCTGATTATCCGCGGCTCTACCCAATCCCCTGTGGGAGCGGGCTTGCCCGCGAAAGCGATAGGTCAGCCACTTCCAAGCTGACTGACACACCGCTTTCGCGGGAAAGCCCGCTCCCACATTTTTTGTTCTGCGCATGAAAATGAAACCGGTTTCAGAGGTAAACAACAATGCATAAATACCCCGTCTCCATCAGCCTTTCCAGCTACGGCGCCGACCTGGTTCGCCAGCAGGGTCAATTGAGTTTTGTCGCGCTGCTCAGCGCCACCGGTGCCCAGCGCATTGAATGGCGTGAAGAACTGCTCACCACCGAGCAACCGGCCGAGCTGGCCCTGGCCGCTGCAGAACAAGGCCTGGAATCAGTATTTTCTTCGCCCTTGGAGCTGTGGGTCGCCGGCCGTGCCCAGCCCAATGCCGAGCTGGCCGCCACCCTGGACCGTGCCCAGGCCTTTGGCTCGGGATGGCTGAAGGTCTCGCTCGGTTACTTCACCGATACCAACGATCTGGAAAGCCTGCACGCCCTGCTCAATCGCCACCCGGTCAAGCTGCTGGTGGAAAACGACCAGACCCTGCACGGTGGACGCATTGAACCGATGCAAAGGTTTTTCACCGAAGTCGAACGCCTGGGCCTTCCGGTGAAAATGACCTTCGATATCGGTAACTGGCAGTGGCAAGACCAGTCCGCGCTCACTGCTGCGCGGTTGCTGGGCCGGCATGTGGATTACCTGCACTGCAAGGCCGTGGCCCGTCGCGCCGACGGCAAGCTCGTGGCCTTGCCGCCGGGCGCCACCGACCTGCATCTGTGGGAACAACTGCTCAAACACATGACTCAAGGTATTACGCGGGCGGTGGAATTTCCGTTGCAGGGCGATGACCTGGTCGAGGTCACTGCGCAACAGGTCGCCACCCTCGCCTGCCTTGGCCAACCCCGCGTGGAGAACGCCCATGTCTGAGATCGATATCCTGTCGTTTGGTGAAACCATGGCGATGTTTGTCGCCGAGCAGACCGGCGATCTGGGCCAGGTCGCGCAGTTTCACAAACGCATTGCCGGCGCCGACAGCAATGTCGCCATCGGCTTGTCGCGCCTGGGGTTCAACGTGGCATGGCTGAGCCGAGTAGGTGACGACTCCCTCGGGCGCTTTGTGGTCGACACGCTGGGCAAGGAAGGCATTGATTGCCGCCATGTGGCCGTCGACCCGTTGCATCCCACCGGGTTTCAGCTCAAGTCGCGCGAAGAGGCCGGCGCTGATCCCCAGGTCGAGTACTTTCGCAAAGGCTCGGCGGCCAGCCATTTGTCCATCGCCGATATCAGCCCTGCGTTGTTGCAAGCCCGCCATCTGCACGCTACCGGGATTCCACCGGCATTGTCCGATGCCACCCGTGAACTCTCCTTCGAACTGATGACGCAGATGCGCAACGCCGGGCGCAGCGTGTCGTTCGACCCGAACCTGCGCCCCTCGCTCTGGGCCAGCCAGGCGCAGATGATCCGCGAAATCAATGCCCTGGCCACTCTGGCGGACTGGGTGTTGCCGGGCCTGGGTGAAGGCCGCCTGCTCACCGGTTTCGAGGATCCTGCGGATATCGCTGCGTTCTACCTCGACCAGGGCGCCGAAGCCGTGGCGATCAAGCTCGGCCCCGAAGGCGCCTATTACCGCACCCACATGGATCAGGGCTTTGTCGCCGCCGTCAAGGTGGAAAAAGTCGTGGACACCGTCGGCGCCGGCGACGGCTTTGCCGTGGGCATGATCAGTGCCCTGCTGGAAAACTCAAGCTTCCCCGAGGCGGTGCAGCGCGCTAACTGGATCGGCAGCCGCGCCGTGCAGAGCCGTGGCGATATGGAGGGTTTGCCGACCCGCGCCGAACTGCCCACTCGATCCGTTGCGTAACCCATTACCTGTTGCCACAACTACAACAAGCTCAGGAGCAACCCCATGGAACCCGTGAAACTCGCCACCCGTCGCTGGTGGTACATCATGCCTATCGTGTTTATCACCTACAGCCTGGCCTACCTGGACCGCGCCAACTACGGCTTCGCCGCCGCGTCCGGCATGGCCGAAGACCTGATGATCACGCCGGGCATGTCTTCGCTGCTCGGTGCGCTGTTTTTCCTTGGCTACTTTTTCTTCCAGGTGCCGGGGGCGATCTACGCGCAAAAGCGCAGCGTCAAGAAACTGATCTTCGTCAGCCTGATCCTCTGGGGCGGCCTGGCGACGCTGACCGGCGTGGTGTCCAACGCCTATATGCTGATCGCCATCCGCTTCATGCTCGGGGTGGTCGAGGCTGCCGTGATGCCGGCCATGCTGGTGTACCTGTGCCATTGGTTCACCCGTGCCGAACGCTCGCGGGCCAATACCTTCCTGATCCTCGGCAACCCGGTGACCATGCTGTGGATGTCGGTGGTGTCGGGCTACCTGGTGCAGCATTTCAGCTGGCGCTGGATGTTCATCATCGAGGGCCTGCCGGCGGTGTTGTGGGCGTTTATCTGGTGGAAGCTGGCCGATGAGCGCCCCAAGGATGCCAAGTGGCTGAGCGACGCCGAAAAGCACAGCCTGGAAACCGCCCTCGCCGCCGAGCAGGTGGGAATCAAGGCCGTGAAGAACTACGCCGAGGCGTTCCGTTCGCCCAAGGTGATCATTCTCGCCCTGCAGTTTTTTTGCTGGAGCATTGGCGTGTACGGCTTCGTGCTGTGGTTGCCATCGATCCTCAAGGCCGGCTTGCAGATGGACATGGTCGAAGCCGGCTGGCTCTCGGCCCTGCCCTACCTGGCAGCGGTGATTGGCATGCTCGTGGTGTCCTGGGGTTCAGACAAGCTGCAAAAACGTAAGCGTTTTGTCTGGCCGCCCCTGCTGATTGCGTCGATTGCCTTCTACGCGTCCTACGTGTTGGGCGCCGAACACTTCTGGTGGTCCTACACCCTGCTGGTGATCGCCGGGGCGTGCATGTATGCACCCTATGGTCCGTTTTTCGCCATTGTCCCGGAAATCCTGCCGGCCAACGTCGCCGGTGGCGCCATGGCACTGATTAACAGCATGGGCGCCCTGGGCTCGTTCGGTGGCTCGTACCTGGTGGGTTACCTCAACAGCAGCACCGGCTCGCCCGGCGCTTCGTACCTGCTGATGAGCGGCGCGCTGCTGCTTTCCGTGGTGCTGACGATTTTCCTCAAGCCCGGCGCCAGTGACCGCTCGCCGGCGCCAACCCTGGAATTGAAGGTAAAAACCTCATGAAAAAGTCTGTCGTGCTGTACAAAAAACTCTCCGCCCCGCTCATGGCTCGCCTGCATGAGCAGGTCGACGTCACGCTGATTGACGCACTGGATGAAACCGGCCTGGCCAAGCTGCGCGATGCCCTGCCCACTGCCCATGGCCTGCTGGGCGCGAGCTTGCGCCTGGATGCCAGGCTGCTCGACCTGGCTCCCGAACTGCAAGCCATTGCCAGCGTTTCGGTGGGCGTCGACAACTACGACATCGACTACCTGACCCAACGTGGCATCCTGCTCAGTAACACCCCGGACGTACTCACCGAAACCACCGCCGACACCGGCTTTGCGCTGGTCCTGGCCACCGCCCGGCGTGTGGTCGAGCTGGCTGACATGGTGCGTGCCGGCCAGTGGAACAAGAACATCGGCCCGGCGCATTTCGGTAGCGATGTGCATGGCAAGACCCTGGGTATTATCGGCATGGGCCGCATTGGTGAAGCGCTGGCCCAGCGTGGGCATTTTGGTTTTGGCATGCCGGTGATCTACCACAGCCATTCGCCCAAGCCAGCAGTGGAGACGCGTTTTGGCGCGCAGTATCGAAGCTTGCAGGACTTGCTCAAAGAAGCGGATTTTGTTTGCCTGACGTTGCCGCTGACGGCTGAAACCGAGAAGTTGATTGGCGCGCAAGAGTTCGCGTTGATGGGGGCGGAGACGATCTTCATCAATATCTCACGGGGCAAAGTAGTGGACGAAGCGGCACTGGTCGAGGCTCTGCAGCAGCGCACTATCCGCGCGGCGGGGTTGGATGTATTCGAGAAAGAACCGCTGGATCACGCATCACCGCTGCTGCGCTTGAACAACGTGGTGGCGACGCCGCATATCGGCTCAGCCACCCATGAAACGCGCGAGGCGATGGCCAAGTGTGCGGTGGATAATCTGCTGCAGGCGTTGTCGGGCGAGCGACCGCAAAACCTGGTGAACCCTGGGGCCTGGAAGCAATAACCCCTGGAACAACACTGTCCGATGTGGGAGGGGGCTTGCCCCCAATGGCAGTACATCAGCCACAGATGAGTTGACTGACAGACTGCTATCGGGAGCAAGCCCCCTCCCACATTTTGATGTGGTCGGCCTATACAGCGACTTCATGAATATTCTTTTACACTTCTGACGACCGACACTTTCTGGCATCCTGCGCCTCCATTTTCCGACCCGAGCCTTCATTTTGTCTGACGCTCAAGCCCCCCGCCCGCGCTATAAATCCGACCTGATCTACGGCCTGGAAGACCGCCCGCACTTCACCGCTGCGATTTTTGCCGCCTTGCAGCATGTGCTGGCGAGCTTTGTCGGCATCATTACCCCGACCCTGATCGTCGGCGGCGTACTTGGCCTGGAAAGCGAAGTGCCGTACCTGGTGAGCATGGCGCTATTCGTCTCGGGGCTCGGCACCTTTGTGCAGGCACGCACCTTCGGGCCAGTGGGTTCGGGCCTGTTGTGCCTGCAAGGCACCAGCTTTTCGTTTATCAGCGTGATTCTCAGTGCGGGCTTTATGGTCAAGGCCCGGGGCGGCGGCACCGATGAGATCCTCTCAACGATCTTTGGCATCTGCTTTTTCGCCGCGTTTATCGAGGTAGTGCTGAGCCAGTTCATCGGCAAACTGCGCAAGCTGATCACCCCGGTTGTGACTGGCACCATCATTACCTTGATGGGCCTGTCACTGATCAAGGTGGCGGTCACCGACATGGCCGGCGGCTATGGCGCTGGCGACCTGGGCGCCGCCAGCAATATGGGCCTGGCGGCGCTGGTGCTGCTGACCATCGTGGTGCTCAACCGTTTCAACAACCCGTTCCTGCGCCTGGGTTCGATCGTGATCGGCCTGACGTTGGGCTTCGTGGTGGCGTGGTTGCTGGGCCGTGTGGATATGGCCGCCCTGCCCCAGGTGCCGTTGATCAGCGTGCCGGTACCGTTCAAGTACGGTTTCTCGTTCGACTGGGTGGCGTTTATCCCGGTGGCGGTGATCTTCCTGATTTCGCCTCTGGAAGCCGCTGGTGACCTGACTGCCAACTCGATGATTTCCCAACAACCGGTCAAGGGCCCGCTCTATATCAAGCGCATCAAGTCCGGCCTGCTGGCCGACGGCCTCAACTCGGCGATGGCCGCCACCTTCAACAGCCTGCCGATGGTGACCTTCGCCCAGAACAACGGGGTGATCCAGCTGACCGGCGTGGCCAGCCGCTACGTGGCGTACTTTATCGCCGGGCTGCTGGTGCTGCTGGGGTTGTTCCCGATGATCGGCGCGGTGCTGCAACTGATGCCCAAACCAGTACTTGGCGGCGCGACCCTGATCATGTTCGGCACCGTGGCCGTGGCCGGGATCAAGATCCTCGCCGAAGCCGGCCTGCACCGGCGCAATGTGCTGATCGTGGCGATTTCCCTGGGGATGGGCCTGGGCGTCGCCGCAGTGCCGGAAGTGCTGCGCGATTTGCCCAAGGCGCTGCACAACATCTTCGAATCGCCGATCACTGTGGGCGCGTTCTGTGCAATCCTGCTGAACATTTTCCTGCCCGAAGAGTTCATAGAGCTGGAAGAAGATGAATTCGATCCGGAGTCCTCTACCCTCAAGGTCATGCAGGACCCGGACGTCACGAAACAGTAGGAGCACTTTTATATGCGCAAGCTCATGGTTCTTTCGTTGTTGTTGCTGAGCTTGAGCGCCTGCGCGCTGTTCCCCAATCGCGACCCGGTGAATATCAACGTGGTGGGCATCGAGCCCCTGCAAAGCCAGGATCTGGAAGTGCGCTTTGCCGTGAAGCTGCGGGTGCAGAACCCCAATGAAACGGCAATCGACTACAACGGCGTGGCGCTGGATCTGGAAGTCAATGGCCGGCCGTTGGCGTCCGGGGTAAGTGACCAGGCCGGCAGCATCCCACGTTTTTCCGAGACGGTGCTGATGGTCCCTGTGAGTGTTTCGGCGTTCTCGGTGTTGCGCCAAACCCTGGGCCTGAGCCAGACCCAAAGCCTGAATAACCTGCCCTATGTGCTGCGCGGCAAACTGGCGGGCGGATTGTTCGGCACCATGCGCTTTGTAGAGCGTGGCACTCTGGATTTGCCCAATACCGCCACCTGGTGATGCGCGAGTGATCTGATCCAAATCTGCGAAATGCAAGCTCGCGCCTACAAAAGCCTTGGGTTGACCCGGTTCAATCAGTGATGTAGCGCACGCCTGACTTGGCGCGCTCGTCCACCACCAATTCAAAAATATCCGGCCGAGCGTAATGCCCCACTACGTCGTAGTCGTAGCGTGCCCGCACCAGATCATCTGTATCGATCTGCGCCGTCAACAAACCCGCCTCCCCCAGCAACGGCCCCGCCAAAATATCGCCCATGGGACCGACGATCACGCTGCCACCGGCAATCAACGGGCGCTCCGCCGGCCAGTTGGCAACCTCCACACCCAAGGCCTGCGGTGATGCCTGCACCTGGCAGGCGCTGACCACAAAGCAACGGCCTTCATGGGCAATATGGCGCATGCTCACCTGCCACATCTCGCGCTCGTCCACTGTGGGCGCACACCACACCTGCACGCCCTTGGCATACATCGTCGTGCGCAACAGCGGCATCATGTTCTCCCAGCACACCGCCCCGCCGATACGCCCGACAGCCGCGTCAATCACCGGCAAGGTTGAGCCGTCGCCCTTGCCCCAGATCAGCCGCTCAGTGCCGGTCGGCATGAGTTTGCGGTGCTTGGCGACCAAACCGCTCGACGGTTCGAAATACAGCACGGTGCAATACAGCGTGCTGCCACTGCGCTCGATCACGCCGAGCACCAGGCTCGCACCGGTACGCGCCGATAACCCGGCCAGCGCCTTGGTCTCCACGCCCGGCACGTCGATGGCATTGGCAAAGTACCGCGCAAAGGCTTCACGGCCTTCGGGCAGGCGATAGCCCAATTGCGTGCCGAAGCTTTCGCCCTTGGGATACCCCCCCAGCAACGCCTCAGGCATCACCACCAACTGCGCGCCACTGCGCTGTATTTCATCTTCATAGGCCAGGATCTGCGCCAGGGTTTGCGCTTTGCCGCCAGGCAAGGAGCCGATTTGCAGGGCTGCGACGATCGATACGGGCATGTGCTCACTCCGGTAATAAGGGTTGCCCATTCTCCGGCCAGACTCGATCATGAATAAAGCCCACCTCAGTGCTAAATGATATGAGCCAAATGAATATCGCCCAGGTTGACCTGAACCTGCTGAAAACCTTCGAAGCCCTGCACGACGAGTCCAGCGCCAGCCGTGCTGCCTTGCGCCTGGGCGTTACGCAATCGGCAATCAGCGCCGGTTTGCGGCGTTTACGCGAACTATATGGCGACCCACTTTTCGTACGCACCGGTCGCGGCCTGGCGCCCACCCTGCGGGCCAATCAGTTGAAACCGGTGATCAGCGAGGCATTGGACCGCTGCCGACAAAGCCTGGCGATGATCCACCCGGATAACCCGCATTATCAGGGGCGATCGGTGGTGTTAGGTCTGTCAGACGATTTCGAAATCGCCTACGGCCGGCAGCTGATGGACGCCATTGCACAGCGCCTGCCGAAACTGCGGGTGATCTTTCGCCAGACCCACAGCCAGATCGTTGCGGCTGCCCTGCTCGACCGCAACCTGGACCTGGCCATTACCGCCGGCGGGTTTGCCGAGCGCAGGCTGAGTCGGCAAGTGCTGGGCGAAGGTGACTACCGTTGCCTGGTTGACCCAGGTAGCCTGGCGCCCGATCAGCAAGGTATCGAGCTTGCAGAATTCATCGCACGCGACCATGTGCTGGTGTCGTCAGGCGGGTTTATCGGTATTACCGATGATGGGTTGGCGGCGCAGGGCTTGAGCCGCCAGGTATGTGCGTCCACCAGCCACTTTGCGGCGCTGCCGTACCTGCTCAAAGGCAGCGCGGCGGTGGCGACGATCCCCGGTCATGCGGCCCAAGCGATTGCGCAGATGACCGGCTTGCGTGTGCTGCCCTGCCCGCTGGCGCTGCCGCACTACCCGGTGGAGTTGGGCTGGCGTACCCAGGCCCAGCTTGATCCGCTGTTGCTCAAGGTTCGCGAGGCGATCGTGGCGTGCTTTATTTCGCCGCTGCCATCAGCTTGTTGACTTCACTGCGCACCATGTTGGAAAACTCCGGCGGCGACATGCCGTCAAGTTCGGCGCGCACCCACTCGGCCCATTTTCCCTTGCGCTTGGCGCGCTCGCCGAACAAACGGGCCGCTTCGCCCTTGGCTTTGCCCAGGTTGGTTTGCCAAAGGTCGTAGAGGCGCGACTTTTCGTCTTCCAGCTCGGCGCGTTCGGCGAGGGTCTTGTTGGCGAGATTGAAGCTCATGTTGAATTACCTGCTGCACAAATGACTGACATCTTACACTGTAGGCCCAAAGGGCCTGATCACCATTGTGCCGCAAATGGACGGCTCGCAAAATAACTGCAACTTTTGCCGCTGCCCGATACTCCATTGTTCACTGTCACATTCACTTGCAAGGAGTCACACATGGCCCGCAAAACCGCCGCCCAAGCCGTCGAAGAACAAATCAAGGATCAAGCCTTCAGCGAACTGACCGCGCTGATCGAAGAATCGGACAAACTGCTCAAAAGCAGCGCATCCCTGGTAGGCGAGGAAGGTGAAACCCTGCGCGAGCAGGTTGCCATCAAACTCAAGCAAGCCCTGGATTCGGTGTCCAGCGTCCGTGAGCGCAGCAAGCCAGTCGTGGACGCCACCGAGACCTACATCGGCGGTCATCCATGGCAGACCGTGGCCATTTCCGCAGGCTTTGGCCTGGTGGTGGGTCTGCTGCTGGGTCGCCGTAACTGATCAGCACGGGCTGCGCCCATGGCGCAGCCTGTTTCACCCCGCCGCCAGTTCTCGCAGTTGCCGAAGGTCCTGCGCGTCAAGCTCTATGCCTGCTTCCTGCGACTCCGCCCGTGTGCGATGGCGCCGATCCCCCGGTAATCGCCGTAACCCCGCCGCATGCATCTGCCGCACCAGTTCCTGGCTACGCTCGGCAAAGCTTTGCCCGGCGGTTTTGCGCGGATCGATCACTATCAGTAATTGGCCGGTCCAGGGCGTACGCGCTCCCGGATGATCGGCCCAATTGAATTCGAACGAAAAATTGCCGCCTGTCAGTGCCGCCGCCAGCAACTCGACCATCATCGACAACGCCGACCCCTTATGCCCACCAAATGGCAACAGCGCGCCCCCCTCCAGAATGGCTTTCGGGTCCTGGGTCGGCTGGCCCAGGCTATCGACGCCCATGCCTGGTGGGAGCCGTTCGCCTTTGCGCGCGGCGATCTGCACGTCGCCATGGGCGATGGCGCTGGTGGCCAGGTCGAACACAATCGGCGCGCCATCGGCCCGCGGCGCAGCAAACGCGATGGGGTTGGTGCCGAACAACGGGCGATCAGCGCCATGGGGCACCACGCAGGTCATGCTGTTGACCACACTGAGTGCAACCAGCCCTTCTTCGGCGAAAGGTTCGACGTCCGGCCACAAGGCCGCAAAGTGATGGGAATTGTGGATAGCCAGTAACGCAATGCCGGCGCTGCGGGCCTTGCTCACCAGTAACGCACGCGCGGCCGCCAGAGCGGGTTGGGCGAACCCATTGGCGGCGTCGACCCGTACGAAGCCTGACGCAACGTCGGTCACGATCGGCACGGCGGCGCCATTGACCCAACCGCTGGCCAGGGTCGAGAGGTAACCCGGGATACGAAAAATACCGTGGCTATGAGCGCCATCACGTTCAGCGCTGGCGCAATTGTGCGCAAGGATCGCCGCCACTTCTGGCGAGGTGCCGTGCCTGACGAAAATCTGTTGGAGCACCCCCACCAACTCAGTGAAGCTGATGAAGGCCGTGACAACTGTCGGAGACTGCGCAGACATTTGAAGCTCCATTTTTATGATTGGAAGGGGCAACGAATGGACATCCAGGCCGTCGATTAAACACCACCTGCAGCGCTCACTGTCAACTTACAACGAGACTCAATAGTTACCCCCGCCAGTCATCGGTGCCTGCCTACCCTGTGTCTTCCTATTCACGCTGGAGACAGGCGATGACCCGTGTCACCCCGCCCTATTTTTTCGACGAGTTCCTGCTACCCGTCAATCGCTCGACATTGAGCGAGCGCGAACGCGCCCTGGGGTTCACCGTCAAGGATCTGGAATGGCTGCACGGCGTGTATTACGCCAGCGACGCCAGCCGTCAGGATACCCGCCTGCAAAGCCCGCCCATGCGTGTAGAAAAGCTAATGATCAATGTGTCGGGGCAGGTTGCGATCCCACTGGCCGGCGCGTTTGTGATGAGTTCCACGCCCGACGGTGCCAAGGCTCTGCTGTACACGCCTTATGGCGGTATCCAGGTGTTTGACAGCCATGCCTCGCTGCTTGCCGAGGTCAGTCAGGCGTTGGCTGATTCGGTACAGCGCGTGGAGTTGCTGAGTTTTCTGTCGATTGCACAGCGCAACAGTCTGCCGGCGGATAGCGCTCTGACACTGACCACTTCGCCGGTCCTGGGTGCGGTCATGCAAGACCAGGAACAAACCCTGCAGGCCTGCCAACAGGCCAACGTGCAAGCAATGCTTGAGCACTTGCAGAAGACCCCGACCTTGTCCGCCATGCTCGACACATTGCTCGGCATCATGGCGCACCCTCATTTCCCCGGCCTGGATCAGCGGCAAACGCAAGTGAACTGCTTTCTCCAAAGCCCGACGGATGCCGATCGACGCTGGATCGACTCCCTGTCGTTACGTGATGCGTTATTGCAGTTCTATGTCAAACATGCCTGGCCCTTGGGGCAAACTCGCGAATTCATCAACCCCAAGCACGTCACCAGCCACTTCACCCAGCCCCAGTTGCAACAAGACCGCGAGTATTGGGACACGCTCATCGAACAAACCTCCGGTACGCTGTCCAAATTGCTCGAGAGCCTGCTACAGACCTACTGGAACGAAGACATCGACAGCGGCACCTCGCGCCTTGACCTGTTCGCGCAAATCCTGGCTGACAAGTTCCGCCTCGATGTGCTGCTCAAGCGCCAGAACGGCATCCTCAGTACTGACGAAAGCCATATGCTCCAGGCCCTGTTCCTCAGCGACCAGGGCGCTCGCAGCACCTACGCCGCCAAACTGAGCGTGGAAAAAGTGCGCATCTACGCGCCCTACCAGCACTACGTGGAACTGGCCAGTACCCTGATGCTGCATGACAGCCATGCCTACCTTTACACCCAATCCCGTGGCTTGCAGGTACTTAAGGATCTGGATGATCTCAAAGACACGCTATTGACCATGCTCACCGCCGCCGGGCACGAAGATGAACTGCTCAATTTCCTGTCTCTGGACGAGCGCAACACCTTTATCGGCCTGGACCAGATCAACGTTGCCGCACACCCCGTCACCGGGCACGTGTTCACCGACATGATCGAAGACATCGCCGCCAAGCAGACCAGTAATATGAACCATGCCCTGAGCCTCTATCGCAGCAGCGCCGGCCAGGTGGCCCTGGAAGCATTGCTCGATTACGCCCTGGACATCCGCACCATGCTCGACAGTCGCCTGGCCGACCTGGACACCGATGGGCGCTGGACGATACATCCCGTCAGCAGCGGCAATGGCCGCCCCTCCACGGTGCAAGCCGAGCGCGCCAAGCTGCACCTGCAACGCCTGCGCGCTGCCCAAGAAGGATTGCAGATCGAGCGCCTTAAGCACCCGACACTACGCAGCATGGCCACCCTGGCCCTGAACACAGAACTGCAAACCCAACGACTGGACCTCAAGGCCGACGAGATTTATGTCAACACTTACGCGTCCCGCGCCGAGCAGCGTGAGGAGCGCGCGCCTGTGTCTTCGCTGAGCATGGTTGAACATTTCATCGAGCGCCTCGGCCAGAAGAGCAAGCCGCTCCCAGTGTCTTCCAGAACTGGGTTTTACGCAGAACGCAACCAGGGTGTCGCCCTGAAGCTCAATAACATGCCCCTCAAAACCTTCAACAACATGATCGAACGGGTCTTGAACGTGTTTGCCGGCCACGAGATGCGTGAACTCCCGCGCCTGTTCCTGAACAATATCCGCGATAAACACGCGCACTCGATGCTGTTGGGCTTGCGCAGCGAGGCTGAACTGCGACTGCTGGGTAAAACGCTGACGCACCGCAGCAACGCCATTCTTGATGCGGTCCTGCGAACTGACAGCCTGGCGCGCCTGACCCGACATGGGATCAACGGGTTTCTGCCGGATGCTTATGCGCTGGCATTGCACAAGGGTACGTCCGACGCGCTGCTGCCGCTGGCCAATCTGTTTGTACTGACCGAACGTGGCGGCCTTGACCCCAAGAATTCGGGCCAGGCGATCCTATGGACGCCTCGGCGTGGTCATGAGGTTTTTGCGTCGGTCTCGGCCCTGCGCGAGGCGCTCACCCAGCGCCTGGCGCATCCGATCAAACGACTGTCGCTACTGGAGAATCTGTCATTGTCCCAGCGCGTGCCTCATCAGGCGTATCGCCTGGCTGCGCTGCAACGTATTGACGATAACCTGCTGGACAATCGCCTGAAAACCTACGGCGATTACGTCATGGACTCGGTAGACCGACTGCTGGCCATGGACTTGCCGGCGCGCGCCGTGCAGGACCGCCTGGATGAGATCCTGCAGATCCCGGCGCCCACCAACCTTGCACGAGCCAAGGCGCTGGCCGATGCCATGGTCACCCAGCAGGCCCTGCCCGTGTGGCTGGCAATGGCGCCCGCCAAGGAGCAGATCTACCATGCAGAACTGCTTGAGCAATACCACAACAGCGCCCCGGAAGAGGAAGACTACCTGCAGGGCGTCCTGTCCCTGCGCGAGCACACCTTTGGCGCCCTGAGCAAGCTGCTCCAGGCACGCTTCCCCGAACACACAATCAGCCCCGATGACGTGCTGATTCCCGTGCACCAGGCCCTCGACATCCATGACTACAGCCTGACCGATTTTGCCTTGCGCCATTTGCCGGACCTGAACAACCAGACTATCGGCCCGCGATCGCGCACCGCCACACCGCTGCCGGACACCCTGGATGCCAATGCGCTGGTTCAACTGGTGCGGCAACTGGACTTGAAATCGGTGTACCAAAAGCGATTGCAAACCGAGATGGACACCCGCACGGAAGCTGCACGCAAACGGCGGCGCCTGTTCTGTCGGCAACTGCCATGGCAGGTGTTGCAATACGCCCACGAGCAACATCTGCAAGAACGCCTGTCAAACAAGGCCTTGGGCTTGGTCCAGCAGGTGTTCGACATGCCTGACGGCCTGGCACGTGCGGCGTTGAAGGACGTATCGACGCTGATCCGGCCCGTTGAGCTGGTGGCGACTGCAGGCGCTACTGCCGCCAAGGTATTGGGCATGTACCTGATCAGCCCTGGAAGCAAAGAGGCCGGTCCGGTAGTG
This sequence comes from Pseudomonas sp. NCIMB 10586, assembly GCF_023127895.1. NCBI lineage: Bacteria > Pseudomonadati > Pseudomonadota > Gammaproteobacteria > Pseudomonadales > Pseudomonadaceae > Pseudomonas > Pseudomonas sp. NCIMB 10586. The sequence goes on along the minus strand of NZ_SPKQ01000003.1, from coordinate 21,095 downwards.
CTCTATGCGCCCTACAGTGAAAACCACGTGCTCAAGCAATATGACAACGAGCAAGCGCTGCTGGATGAAGTGGAGCGACCAGGGGAACTGCAGGACTGGGTCATCCAGCACTTGGAAGATCCGCACCAGGCCGTTTACCGCAGCTTGCTGCAAAACAACCTTCATCGCTCTTCGGATATGAGCCTGGCCTCATCTGCCGTGACCGGCAACCTGCTGCACTATTTATTCAGTGAGAACACGCTGATCCTGCTAAAAATGCTCGCCTGCCAGTTCGAAAAAGGCTCCAAGCTGCTTTGGGATAAAGTGGTGGGCGTGTTCGGCAAGGGCATACCCACGGCAGTGCACTTCATGGCGGGCAAACTCGCCTATCCACTTGTGGTCTGGCGCAGCTACCAGTTAGTCAAGCGCTCGGCTGAAGCGCTGCAACTGCACCAGTGGAAAGCCGCGATGAAGGACTTCAGCCTGGCCGTGGTGCAAATGGCCGCCCTGTACAGCGAGCTTGATGGCAGCGAAACCCCACCGCCTGATGACGCTGACCTGGTCGACCTGCCGGAAGGCGGCCTGCCCACCGCCACTGCCCCGGGCCTGCGGGACGTCACCGCCACTTCCCGCACGCGGTTGCAGCGCTTGGAGGGCTACGACATCGCCCTGGAGGACCTTGAGCTGGACACCTCCACCCATGTCTACAAGGATAAGGCGAGCGCCAAGAGTTACGTGCCGCTGGCAGGCAAGGTGTATCCGGTGAAGAAAACCAAGGAGCACTGGCGCCTGGACAACGACGATCAGCAGGGCCCCTACGTTGGTCGCAATGCTGATGGCAAATGGGTAATGGACCTGAGCATACACAAGCCCCGCTTCGGCCAGGCCTGGACGCGGCAAAAAGTGCGACGAGCCGAAAGGCGCGACATCAATATTGAAGCGCAGGGCATAAGGGCGATCGCTGCAGTGTCAAGCTGGAAAGCCCAAGTCATCGACGAAGCCTTGAACGTATCGACTTACTACGCCGTCAACTGCAAGCGCAACATCCATCACTTTGCAGAGCTGCTCAAGCCTGATAGCCGGGTAGGCCTGTTTTTGTGCGACCTGTTCGGCACTCTCAATCTGAACCCGGCCCAAGTGAAGAAAATCGAGGACATCATCGATGGAATACTGGATGAGCTAAGCGACCCCACCTTGATCGGGCCTGACTCAATGCGCTTTGTCAGCGGGGAAAGCGTGAAAGCCCCCACCACTGATTACGCGATGGTGCTTCTCGGTGACAGCGAGCGCAAAGTGTACCTGTTCGAAAGGTTCTTCCATCCAAACCTGGCTGAATACGCCACCATACTGAGTGAACCTTTCGACATGTTCGCCCATGCCAGAGCCTCTACCCTGATCCATGAGCTGACGCATCTGCGGTTCAAGACAGAGGACATTGCCTACCTGCGGAGCCTAGAGCCATTCCGAGACCTGATCGATACGGCAAAGCCGGGTGCTCAGGCGGTGAAGACGCGCCAAGATGATTTGCAAACGAGCGGGCTGTCGACGTTGACGCCGGCAACTATGCTATTCAAGGCATGGGATGACATATCCAATACCTGGGAGGATTACGGCTTTTCCACCGCCACCAGCTTCCTCAAACGCAGAGTCCTGAATATCACGGGTGCCAAGACCCTGAATGAGGCCCGAGAGGTTTTCATGAGCAATGTCGACAAGCGTATTGACGTCATTCTATCCAACGCCGACTCAGTCAGTTACCTGATTACACATCTGGGGAGAATGCTGGATGAGGGGGCCTGAGCAGGCCCCCAACACGTGAATCAATCTTTCTGGTCGCGCAGGACATTGCCCGAGGCGCCGTCGATTCGTGCTTCATACACCACGCCGTCGGATTTACGGCCTTTGACTTCCCAGTAGCCGTCGTTATCGGCTTCGGCGGCGTAGACCTCGACATACCCAGCCTTGGTCTTCGCCACTTCAATAGCTTTTTCAATCGGAATCCAGCCCGCACCCGGCTTGTCTGCCAGCGCAGCGCCGGCGCTCAACAGCGCGGTGGTTGCACACAGGGCGGCTAAGGTTTTCTTCAACATTTTCGTACTCCTTGGTGGATGACAGTGTGTTTCCTGATTTTTTAGGCGCGTTTAAACAAGAATAAGTTCCAATTGATATGCAATCGCCATGATGCTGTTCTCGCCGTAAGGCTCGGGGGGGTAGAATGTGGGAAATCAGGATGAATAAATGAGCGAAAAGTCCCTTTCAGAAGCCGAATACGACGCCATCACCGACGCCGCTGCGCATTGGTGTATGCGTGTGCATGCCAGCGACTGCACGGCGGCTGAACGTCAGGCCTTCGAACATTGGCACGATGCCCACCCGCTGCACGCCTTCGAGTATGCCGCGATGTTGGAAATCTGGGACGTGGCCGATCATTTGCCCCGCAATGCGCCTGCACCGCTTGTGGTGCCGCTCAAGCCTCGTAAACGCTGGCGCTCTTATGCGGTGGCAGCCGCTATCTGCCTTGCTGCTCTGCCGCTGGCCGCCTTCACGGGCTGGGAAGCCGGTTGGTTGCCAAGCTCATACGAGCGGTTTGACGCCACCAACGGGCTGCGCAAAGTTACCCTCGGTGACGGCAGTGAGGTGGAGTTGAACCTGGGCACCGAGCTGGTCTACAGCCACTACAAGGATCGTCGCCAGGTGAAGTTGGCCAAGGGCGAAGCGTTTTTCAACGTCACCCACGACAGCGAGCACCCGTTTATCGTGCAGGCTGGCGAAGGCCAGGTTCGGGTGACGGGCACCCAGTTCAATGTGTGGAAGTATGAAGACCAGGTGCGGGTAATGTTGCTGGAAGGCTCGGTGCAGATCACCAGCGACGCGGTGCATGGCAGCGTGCCGTTGACTCCGGGGATGCAGGCCAGCTACCACCGCGGCGACGCCACGCCGCAAGTCGCCGCGATCAAACCCAATGACCCTGCGCTTGCCTGGCGTACGGGCAAGCTGGTGCTTGATAACCTTGCATTGGCCGATGCGTTACCGCTGATCAACCGATACCTGAACAAGCCAGTGATGCTGGCGGATGCTGGCACCGGGAGCATTCGCATTGGTGGCATCTATAACCTCAGCGAGGTCAACAACCTCATCCCTTCCCTGCCCAAGGTCCTGCCGGTCTACCTGACCCGCAACCAGGATGGCAATCCCGTACTCAACTCCATCCCGGGTAAAACGCCCAAGGGTTGAGGCGCGTTTTTTTTACTTCAGTGTCCACTTTTGAAACACCTCGGTACGCTGAATCGCCCAGCGGCTGCGGATTCATGCATCTGTCATCGAGACTGTTTCATCGCTGACACAGTTGAAGAGTGTGGCCGGGCATATCGCGCCGCCCAGCGACTGTTTCATGCTTGAAACACTGCTATCGGCGATGCGCGCAGAAAAATCGCAACCTATTGAGTTTCAAACGTAAACGAAAAGCGGCACGGGTTCTGCTCTTTCCCTGATAACGCTGTTTAGGGTCAGCGTTCAGAAAAAGGACTGCCGCCGTGATCACACTCACACACGCCTCGATAACCGTACTGCTGATCAGCTGCGTGCTCAGCGCCGGCATCAGCCATGCGGGCGATGGCGTTATCGTGACAGGGCGAACCGTGCAGGGTCACATGTACGGACGCACCTCCCTCCCCGATCCATACCCCACCACTGCCAACGCCAACCCCAGCAAAGAAATCATCAGTGCCACCTCTGGCGAACTCAGTGATCGGGACATTGGCGGCATCCGCAGCGGTTCTGGCCTTGCGCGATCCATCCAGCCCAACGGCAACCTGTCTGGCCTGGGCGCCACGCAAAACAGCCTGTCGACCCAGGGCGCCGGTGCAGCCGCCGGCCATGGCGCGGGCAGCAGCATGGCTGGACAGATCAATGGTTCGATCCAGCGCGGCATGGCGCCCTTGAACAATCTGGGCAACATGCTGGGGGGCAAATGATGAAGCGCATCCTGTTGACCATCGCCCTGCTGGGCAGCGCCTCGGCAATGGCCGACAACACCGCCGTTATCAACAACAGCGGCCAACAGTACGAAGGTGTGCTGTCGATCAACCAGGCCGCCGGCAACCAGCAACAGATGTCCAACAGCCGCGCAATCGCGCTCGATGGCCAGGCCACCAATGTGAATATCCAGCGGCTCGACGGCAACGTCGACCCGTCCTTGAGTGCCAAGGTGGCGATTCAGGGCGCTTCATTTATCAATGGCAACGGCGTGCTGGGCGTTAACCAGTCGGCCGGGGCCAATAACCAATCAATCAACGCGGTGCGGATCAGCCTCAACCCTGGCCCGCAAAGCATCGATGACAGCGTCCTGTTGCAACAGAACACGACGCAGTTGACCGACTCAGGGCTCACCCCCACCACTGGCAGCCGCCAGGTCGCGACCAGCGACCAGGCCTTCACCGGCAGCCGAGGAGTGATTCAGGTGAACCAGAGTGCCGGGGTGGGGAACCGAGTGGCTAACACCCTGGGCATCACTATCAAGTAACCGCTTGGTAGACGTTAGTTAGACCGTACCAACACTTAACCCAACTAATTAGAAGCAAGGAGAAACACCATGAAACCTCAAATGGCTCTGAAACCTCTGGTTTTCGCTCTCGCCGCACTCATGGCAGCAGCTGCTCAAGCGGGTGGCTGGCACCCAGCGCCTCAACCAACGGGCGTAATTGCTGCTGTCGTCACGGATGTACAAAACAGCGCAGGCAATAAATTCAACGACACCAAAACCGAAAACAACGCGTCTGCCGATGACTCCGTCAATGGCAACAGCGGTAACGTCGGCGTCAACGTGCAGTCTGGCAGTGGCAACCAGGCCGACAACTCTGCCGCCATCTCCAGCGCCAAAGGCGATGCAGCGACCGTGTTCGGCGTGGTCGACGTGAATCAAAACAGCGGGCTGAACAGCTTCATCAACAAAGGCACGCAAAACAACTCCTCCCTGGATAATGCTGTTAACGGTAACTCCGGCAACGTCGGTTACAACGGCCAGTCCGGTCAAGGCAACCAAGGTAAAAACAACCTGGCTATCGTGACCGCTGACGGGAAAAATATCGCGGCGGCAGCCAATACCGAACAAAACTCGCTTGCCAACAACTTCCTCAACACCGCCGCCAGCAGCCACGGCTATGGTGGCAAAGCTCAATACGTGTCGAACAATTCCAGCCTCGACAACTCGGTCAACCGCAACTCCGGCAACGTAGGCGTCAACCTGCAATCCGGTGCGGGCAACCAGGGCAGCAACAGCCTGTCGATCGGCCAGGGTTGCACTGTGTGCAGCAGCGGCGTGCGCTTCTGATCCAACGGGGCCTTGGCAACAAGGCCCTTTTTATTTCAGTGTCCAACAGGTCATTCGATCATGCGTATCGCGACCCTCACCCTCTTGATGTTGCTCACCGGCACGACCTGGGCAGGCACCATGGCGATTTCCGCCATGCCCGGCGGTGCGGTGATCTTCAAGAAGGTCGAGAGCATCCGTGAGCGCCGGTTCGCCAACCTGGTGGAACAGAAAACCGATTTCAGCTGCGGTGCCGCGGCACTCGCGACCATCCTGCGCCAGGCCTATTGGCTGGACGTCGACGAAGACCACATCATCAAAGGGATGCTGGTAACCGCCGACCAGGACCTGGTGCGCACCCAAGGCTTTTCCATGCTGGATATGAAGCGCTACCTCGAAAGCATCGGTATGCGTGCCCGCGGCTACAAGATCGCACCCGATACCCTGGTGACGGTGAAGATTCCCGTGGTGGTGCTGCTGGAGATTCGTGGCTACAAGCACTTCGTGGTGATGCAGCGGGCCGACAAGGACTGGGTGTATATCGGCGATCCCGTGCTGGGGCACAAGCGCTATTCCCGTGACGACTTCGTCAAAGGCTGGAATGGCATTGTGTTTGCCGTGCTGGGTGAAGGTTACGACAAGGCCAACGTCTTGCTTGACCCGCCCACTCCGCTGACGGCCAAGAACCAGTTGAACGAGTTCCGGCCCGTGGGCGATGCCGAGTTGATGGATTTCGGTTTTATCCAGAGCGACTTCTTCTAGAAGCGCAATAAGGGGCAGGACGCCCCAGGAGCAGCAGATGAGCACTTTCCGTTGGCTGACGGTCTTGTGTCTGGCAGCCTCTATACCCGCCTATGCTTCATCGGCTTTCAAACCGATCGAACTCAATGATGCGCAGATGGCCGACTTGCGTGGCCGTTACGTAATGCCGGGGCGCATCATCAGCTTCGGCATTGTCATGAGCAGCACCTGGACCAACGCCGTCGGTGACCGCATTACCGGCACGGCCAACATGCAGATCGACAAGACCACCGTTACTCCGCAATTCTATGTGCAAACCACCGGCTCCACGGGTAACGGCAGCCTGCCAAACACCGGAACCGGGAATGTGGTCGGTGGCGCCGGCCTCGGCAGCGGCCAGGGCGTAACCCAAAGCGTGCGCACCGCAGGCGATGGCAACACCGCCTACAACGATGTGGGCATCAGCATCGAGAATGGCGTCGCCCCCGCCAGTAACCTGCAAACGGGGCAAGTGCTGATGGCCGGCGGCACCGTGACCGGCGACAGCGCGGCGGGCCGCGTCAGCGTTTCGGCCAACAACGGCGGCGTACAGATGGCGATCCAGGCCAACCACAACCAGGGCAACAGCCTGCAGCAGATCGGCGGCGGCAATGTGCTGCAGGGAACGGTGCTGACCGGCAACAGCAACCTTGTCAGAAACATCACCCAACTCAACGTCGTGATGAACAATAACGGCTTGAACAATGGCGCGTTGAACTGCAATTTGGATCAACTCAAAGGCCTACGCACGCTCGGTTATTGAACTACGCTGACCCTCGACACTTTCGCATTAGAACAGGACGGCTTATTTCATGCATCGATCGTTATCGCTACGCGCGGTGATTTGTTTAAGTACGCTCTTGCCCGCATCCGTGCTGTATGCCGCGCCAGACGCCGATATCGAAACCCTGAAAAAGGAACTGCTGGAACTCAAGCAACGCTATGACGTGCAGCAAAAAGCCTTGGCCGTACTGGAGCAACGCGTGCGTCAGGTAGAGGATCAACCCGCAGCGCCCGCCCCCAAGCGCTTGGCCAAATCACCTGCCGACTTCAAGCAAGGCGCTAACGCTGTCGCCGCCACGGGTACCGGTGCAGCCGCAGCGTCAGGTGGTGCAGGCGGTGCAGGCGGTGGCGGCAGCTCCTACGGCCAATCCCTCAAGGACGACTCGGCCCCTGCGCAAAGTGTGAGCAACCTGTACAACGAGGCCAGCGGCTTTTTCGGCAATGGCAAGTTCAGCGTGGAAACCGGCATCACCTATGCCCGTTACGATGCACGCCAATTGACCCTCAATGGCTTCCTGGCGCTGGACTCGATCTTTCTGGGCAATATCAACCTGGACCGGATCAAGTCCGACAGTTGGACCCTGGACCTTACCGGGCGCTACAACGTCGACAACCGCTGGCAGTTCGATCTGAACGTCCCCGTGGTGTACCGCGATTCGACCTACCAGTCCGGCGGCGCCGGCAACGATGCCACCGCCACCTCGGAAGCCTCGGTGACCCGCGACCCTACGATCGGTGACGTCAACTTTGGCGTGGCCTACAAGTTCCTCGACGAAACGCCGACCTTGCCGGATGCGGTAGTGTCTGTGCGCGTCAAGGCGCCCACGGGTAAAGAGCCGTTCGGCATCAAGCTGGTCAGGCAACCCAATAACGACAACCTCTACTTGCCGGAAAGCCTGCCTACGGGCAACGGGGTCTGGTCGGTTACACCGGGCATTTCCCTGGTCAAGACCTTCGACCCGGCGGTGCTGTTCGGTTCGCTGTCGTATACCCACAACTTCGAAGACTCGTTCGATGACATCAGCAGTGAAGTCAACCAGAAGGTGGGGGGCAAAGTACGCCTGGGCGACAGCTTCCAGTTCGGTGTCGGTGTGGCGTTCGCCTTGAACGAGAAGATGAGCATGTCGTTCTCGGTTTCCGATCTGGTGCAGCGCAAGAGCAAGCTCAAGCCGGACGGCGGCGACTGGCAATCGGTGGTGTCCAGCGATGCCAACGCGGGTTATTTCAACGTAGGCATGACGATTGCCGCCTCGGATAACCTGACCATTGTGCCGAACCTGGCGATCGGGATGACCGATGATGCGCCGGACTTTACGTTCAGCCTGAAATTCCCGTACTACTTCTGACCGCGAAAAAGTGGGAGGGGCAAGCCCGCGAAGACGTCGGCCCAGCAAACATTGATGTTGGTTGATCCACCGCTATCGGGGCATAGGTATCTACACAACTTTGCAGTCGCCAATGGCAACCACGATGCGAAGCGAGCCGTTCTTGATCTTGATCTGCTTTTGATCTTAGGCGCCCCGTTAAACCACGCTGGCCGGAATTCGACAGGGATTTGGGGGGTAAACCGGCAGGGATGCCGGTTTAGCCGCCCCGCGCCATGGATGGCGCGTGGCGGCGGCCCCCCAAATCCATCGCGGATTACGGGCACACCGAGCCCAGGCGAGGTGCCGAGTGGTGGGGCAAGAGCCTTTTGGTTACTTTTGGGCTCTTCTTTTCAAAAGTGACCCGCTGTAAGAGCGGAACCAGTAGCAGCCGTTACCCAAATAACGGATATGTACTCGGTCTAATCCAACATCCCGGCCGGTCCTGAGGCCGCCATCGGGAGCAAGCTCCCTCCCACAGCGGATCTGCGCTTAAGTGACCGGCATTACCCTCCACAACCCGCCTTAGCGGATCTGGTGCTTGTGCAGTAGCCGGTAGAACGTCGGCCGGGAAATCCCCAGCACACGGGCTGCAACACTGAAATTATCGCTGTGCCGATTGAGCACATCGCACAACGCCTGGCGTTCGGCGCGGTGCTTGTAGTCTTCCAGTGTCGCCATCGGCGGCGAAAGTACCTGCTGGCCTTGCAGCCCCAGGTCCACGGCTTCGATCTGGCGCCCTTCGGCCAGCACCAGACCGCGGCGCACACGGTTGGCCAGCTCACGCACATTGCCCGGCCACGGGTGTTGCCCCATCGCCACCAATGCCTCTTCGCTGAAGCTGCGCGGGCGTCGGCCGGTTTCCTGGCTGTAGAAACGCGAAAAATGATTGGCCAGCATCGCCACGTCACCATGGCGCTCGCGCAATGGGGCCGTGACTACTTGCAAGACATTGAGGCGGTAATACAGGTCTTCGCGAAAGGCGCCCTTCTCCACCGCGGCTTCAAGATCCACATGGGTGGCTGCCAGCACCCGCACATCCACCGAAATGGGTTGGCTGCCGCCGACGCGCTCGATATGTTTTTCCTGAAGAAAGCGCAACAGGTTGGCTTGCAGCTCCATCGGCAAATCGCCGATTTCATCCAGAAACAACGTGCCACCGTGGGCCGCCTCAATCCGTCCGACCTTGCGCTGATGTGCGCCGGTAAAGGCGCCCTTTTCATGGCCGAACAGTTCCGACTGGATCAGATGTTCAGGGATCGCCCCACAGTTAATCGCCACAAACGGCTTGGCGTGGCGCTGGGATTGTCGATGAAGGGTCTTGGCGACCAGCTCTTTGCCGGTGCCGCTGTCGCCACGAATCAGTACCGGCGATTCGGTGGGCGCCAACTTCGACAACAGTTTGCGCAGTTCACGAATCGGGCGGCTGTCGCCTAACAACTCGTGGGCTTCATCTACCGGCACGACACCCTTGCCCCGCAGTCGCGCCATGCCAAACGCACGCCCAATGGTCACCTGGACCCGAGCCACATCGAACGGCAAGGTATGAAAATCGAAGAACCATTCGCAGACAAAGTCTGCGACATTCTGCAAACGCAGGACTTCAGGACTGAGCACGGCGATCCACTCGGTACCGCTGCGGCCAATCAACTCCTTGACCGCCTCGGGGCGTTCCAGATGGCAGGGCTGCAAGCGGAGCAGGCCCACATCGCAAGAACGATCCCCCACCGCCTGCAATGCACAGCTGTCAACTTCCCAGCCGGCAGTGCGCAAGCCGGGTAGTAGCCTGTGACAGTCATCACAGGGCTCGACTACCAGCAAGCGGCGTTGAACAGGTGTCACAATCATGACGATTCCTTGGCGCCAAGATTATTAAAGTTATTTAGAAACAAGGATTTGGGGCGCCTGGCGCTAACCCTAGCAAGATCTTGACGCTCACCTTGTACTATTTCGCTATAAGTGCGGGCAAAAAGCCATGTGTGTTTAATCGGGGGCAAAAAGTTTGCTGCTGCCGAAACTTTCAATCAGCTTTCAAAACAGCCGCTTACATGACGTTAGTCAGGGAAAGTTAAAATTTCTTGCTCTAGCATGTGACCCGCACCCCACCATCGTGCATCAGTACAAGTAACCCACCGCACGGTCAGCCCAACCGCCGGTACTCACTTGAATGGGCATACAGAGAGAAGACCCAAATGAACGCTCCGCTGCGCATCAACGAAGCTCTTTTGATTGCAGACCGTGCCTTCCAACCCTTTCAGTGCGTGGCCTGGCACGATGGCAATGGCGCCCTCAGCCTCAGCGTCATCGACCGTACCAACACCCGTATCGGCAGAAAACAGCTGTCGTCGACTGCCTATACCGACCCGGCTCAACTTGAAGACCTGTTGTTGCAGGCTCGCGCCGAGCTCGACAAAGATGGCTACCAGTTACAGTCCTGGGCAATGCCGAAGTAATTCAATGCGGCAACTTCCAGCCAACGTCAAACATCGGCTGGAAGTTGTGCAATAACACTTCAAGTACTTAGCGTGCCGCGAGAATAAACCGCTCGAATGCCTCGGCAGCCCCGTCCTCGACGTTGCTGCCGGTCACCACATTGGCCTGGCGCTTGACGGTTTCTTCAGCCTGACCCATGGCAATCGACAACCCAGCCACGTGAAACATCGCCGGATCGTTGCCGCCGTCGCCGATGGCGGCGGTCTGGTTCAGCGGCACGCCAAGGTGCTCGGCCAGGGTTTTCAAGGCTTCGCCTTTGTTAGCCAGCATTGCGGTCACGTCCAGATACACCGGCTGCGAACGCGATACCTGAGCCAAACCTTGTACCTTGGGCTGCAACTGCGCTTCCAACTCCACCAGCAACTGCGTGTTGTTACTGGCCGCGACAATCTTGTCGACCCGGTCCAGGTAGGGCTCGAAACTCTCCACGACCACCGGGCCATAGCCCAAGCCATCAGCTTCGCGCTGCATCATTGGCCCTGGCGGGTCGCGGCGCAGCCAATCGCCGTCGGCAAACACCCACACCTCCACGTCCGGCTCGGCAGAAAACAGCGCCAGGGTGACCAGTGCCGCGTCTGCCGGCAAATGGTGAGCCACCAGGATACTGCCATCCGGGTTGACCAGCGTGCCGCCGTTGAAGCCGGCCACCGGCACATCGATGCCAAACGTCTCGATCAAATGCAGCATCGCCTTGGGCGGACGCCCGCTGGCGAGGCTGAACAGCACCCCGGCTTCACGCATCGCAGCAATTACGTCGGCGGTGCGCTGACTGAGGCTGTGGTCGGGGTGCAACAGCGTCCCGTCTACATCACTGAGGACAAAGCGGATGGGATGAATCGTTACGTCACTCATCCGAGGCTGTGCCAGGTGCGGCCGTCACGAGCGAGTAACGCATCCGCTGCCACCGGGCCATCTTCGCCAGCCTTGTAGGCCTGGATACCGTCGTCTTCCTTCCATGCATCCAGGAACGGCTGCACGGCGCGCCAACCGTTCTCGATGTTGTCGGCACGCTGGAACAACGTCTGATCGCCGGTCAAACAGTCGTAGATCAGGGTTTCGTAACCTGTCGAGGGCTGCATCTCGAAGAAGTCCTTGTAGTCAAAACCCAACTCGATATTGGCCATCTCCAGAGTCGGCCCAGGCTTCTTGGCCAGCAGGTCGAACCACATGCCTTCGTTCGGCTGGATCTGGATTTTCAAGTAAGTGGGCTTGAGCTCATCGACTTCGGTATCGCGAAATTGCGCATAAGGCGCCTGCTTGAAGCAGATCACGATCTCGGTGTCGCGGATGCTCATGCGCTTGCCGGTTCGCAAGTAAAACGGCACACCGACCCAACGCCAGTTATCAATCATCACTTTGAGCGCAACGAAGGTCTCGGTGCTGCTGTCGGGTGCGACGTTGGCTTCTTCGCGATAACCGGGCAATGGCTTGCCAGCGATTTCGCCAGCGGTGTACTGACCACGCACGGAGTTGGCCCGCGCATCTTCCAGCGACCAGGGGCGAATTGCACCGACCACCTTGGCTTTCTCACCGCGCACCGCATCGGCGCCGAAGGCTGCCGGCGGCTCCATGGCGACCATCGCCAGCAGCTGGAACAGATGGTTGGGCACCATGTCGCGCAGTGTGCCGGTTTTTTCGAAAAAGTTACCTCGGGTTTCAACGCCGACGGTTTCAGCCGCGGTGATTTGCACGTGATCGATGTAATGGTTGTTCCAGAACGCTTCGAACAGCACGTTGGAGAAGCGGCTGACCAGAATATTCTGCACCGTCTCCTTGCCCAGGTAATGGTCGATGCGGTAGATCTGCTTCTCGCTCATCACCTTGAGCAGGCACGCGTTCAGCGCCTCGGCGGTGGCCAGGTCGGAGCCGAACGGCTTCTCGATAACCACACGCCGAAAGCCATCGTCCGTTTCATTCAACAAACCGGCACTGCCCAGGCGCTGCACCACTTCACTGAAGAAGCGCGGCGCAGTGGCGAGGTAGAACACGGCGTTGCCGGTGCCGCTGTCGGCGATCTTCTGCGCAATATCCGCGTAGGTGCCGTCGTCGAGGAAGTCGCCCTCGACATAGCTGATGCCCTTGGCCAGTTGCGCCCACAGCGCAGGGTCCAGGGCATGTTCAGCATTGCCCCGGACCTTGCTGGCGGCTTCGGTGCGAATGAAATCCTCAAGCTTCTTGGCGAAGTCTGCGTCGCTGATGGCGTTGTGATCAACGCCGACAATACGCAGGCCATCGCCCAGCAACCCGTCGCGGCTCAGGTTGTACAGCGCCGGCATGAGCAGGCGCTTGACCAGGTCGCCATGGGCGCCAAACAGAAACAACGTGGTAGGTGGAGCAGGTTCGGCCTTGGGTTTCTTGCCGTTGGCGGTCATTTTTTGGAGGTCTCCACATGGCCGCCAAAGCCAAAGCGCATGGCAGACAGCATTTTGTCGCCGTAGGTGCTCTGCTGGCGGGAGCGGAAACGCGCAAATAGCGACGTCGACAGCACCGGTACCGGCACCGCTTGTTCCATGGCCGCTTCGATGGTCCAACGGCCTTCGCCGCTGTCCGCTACCGAACCGGAGTAACCATCGAGTTTCGGGTCGGTGGCCAGGGCGTCGGCGGTCAAGTCCAGCAGCCACGACGACACCACGCTGCCACGGCGCCAGACTTCGGCGATATCGGCAACGTTGAGGTCAAAGCGCTGATCCTCCGGCAGGTTTTCCGAGTTCTTGGTCTTGAGGATGTCAAAACCTTCGGCGAACGCCTGCATCATTCCGTATTCAATGCCGTTGTGGATCATCTTGACGAAGTGACCGGAACCCGCCGGGCCTGCATGGATATAACCGTGCTCGGCGCGTGGGTCGGCTGCGGCCGAACGGTCCTTGGTGCGCGGGATATTGCCAAGGCCAGGGGCCAGGCTCTTGAAGATCGGGTCCAGGCGCTGCACGGTCTCGACGTCGCCGCCGATCATCATGCAATAGCCACGCTCCAGGCCCCAGACGCCGCCGGAAGTGCCGACGTCAACGTAGTGCAGGCCCTTTTCAGCCAGGGCCTTGCCGCGACGTACATCATCCTTGTAGTTGGTATTGCCGCCGTCGATGATCACATCGCCGTCTTCGAGCAGCTCGCTCAAGGCATTGATGGTGTCTTCGGTGGGGGCGCCCGCCGGCAACATTACCCAGACCGCACGGGGCTTTTGCAGGCCAGCCACCAGGGCATTCAAGTCGGCGACGCCAGTGGCGCCCTCCTCGCTCAAGGCTTTGACGAAGGCTTCGTTACGGTCGTATACAACGGTGGTATGCCCATTGAGCATCAGGCGCCGCGCAATGTTACCGCCCATGCGGCCTAGTCCGATAATCCCCAGTTGCATGTGCTGATGCTCCTAACTTCTAAAAAATGTGTGACATAGTTTATAGCGCAATGAGGCTAATGAGGGTTAGTCCAGAGCAGATCCGTGTAGTTTCATGACAAAAAAGTTGCCATCGTTTCACCATCACCGCCTGAAAAGTCACACGACCGCCAAAAATAAAAAAGTTCCCTTGCTGCAAAAAAGAATTCAAACTTGCTTCCGACTGTTGCCCAAACCCTGTTTGAGCAGCGCGATCTACCGGCTATTTGCGAGGTAAGCAATGAGCACAGCACAGATGACCCGCCCGCCACAGACCCTCTACGTCAGCATCCGTCGCGATGAATTGCGCCAGTTGAAGGACGAGCGCGATCAGTTGCAACAGGAAGTCCTGCGTCTGCGTTCACACCTTCAAGCCCAGCTCGAGCTGCCATCCCAGGCCAAGCCGGCGCTCTGCTGAACGCACCTGGTCAGTTTGTAAGGCAATACCTACGGAAAACTCACAAAGTTTTCACACACTTATCCTGATACTCCCGCCCGCGATGCCGCTCACGTTCTGAGCGGCCCGATGTCGCGCGACTCTGCGCGACGATCATTGACTGATGGGGCGCTGGATGGCGATGTTCAAACGCAGCACGACGACTGCGAAAGGCTTTGATTGGGCCGGCCTTGGTTGGCTATTCCTGTTTTTCTGGTATTTCTCGGGTATTACCCAGCTTCTTATCCAACTGACCGGCACGTCCGGCTTCAGTGGTTTCCGCCAGGCATTCTTCATGAGTGCACTGTGGCTGGCGCCGATGTTGCTGTTCCCGCGCAAGACACGCCTGCTTGCCGCCTTGATCGGTGTGGTGTTGTGGGCCTGCTCCATGGCCAGCCTGGGTTACTTCTTCATTTACCAGCAGGAGTTCTCCCAGAGCGTCATCTTCATCATGTTCGAGTCGAACATCTCCGAAGCGGGCGAATACGCGACCCAATATTTTGCCTGGTGGATCGTGCTGGCGTTCATAGCCCACACCGCCTTCGCTATCTTCCTCTGGACGCGCCTGCGCCCGGTGTACCTGCCTCGCGGCCAGTCGATCGTGGCGGCCATCGCCATTGTCCTGGCGGTTGTGGGCTACCCGCTGGTCAAGCAAATCGCCACCAGCGAAACCATGGAATTGGCCATTGATCGTTTCGAAACCCGTATCGAGCCTGCCGTGCCTTGGCAGATGATCGTCGCCTACCGTCGCTACACCGAACAGCTGGACAATATGCAGGGCATGCTCAACAGCGCCAGCCAGATCCCGCCATTGAAGAACCTCAAGGACAGCATGGCCGGCCAGCCGTCCACGCTGGTACTGGTAATCGGCGAGTCCACCAACCGCCAGCGCATGAGCCTGTACGGTTATCCGCGCAACACCACGCCGGAACTGGACAAGCTGCGCGACCAACTGGCCGTGTTCGATAACGTCATCACCCCTCGCCCCTATACCATTGAAGCGCTGCAACAGGTGCTGACCTTTGCCGATGAAGAAAACCCGGACCTGTACCTCAAGACGCCGTCGATTGTCAGCGTGATGAAACAGGCCGGCTACAAGACCTTCTGGATCACCAACCAGCAGACCATGACCAAGCGCAACACCATGCTCACGACCTTTTCCGAACAGGCCGACGAGCAGGTGTACCTGAACAACAACCGCAACCAGAACGCCCGCCAGTACGACGGCGATGTGCTGGCGCCTTTTTCCAAGGCCCTGGCCGATACCGCCGAGCGCAAGTTCATCGTGGTGCACCTGCTGGGTACTCACATGAGCTACCAGTACCGTTACCCGCCGACGTTCGACAAGTTCACCGACCGCCAGGGCGTGCCGGCCGGTGTCAGCGACGCGCAGTTGCCGACTTACAACAGCTATGACAACGCAGTGCTGTACAACGACTTCGTGGTCTCCAGCCTGATCAAGGACTACGCCAAGACCGACCCCAACGGCTTTTTGCTGTACCTCTCGGACCACGGCGAAGACGTGTTCGACTCCGCCGGCCACGACACCCTGGGCCGCAACGAAGGCAAGCCGACTGCACCGATGTACACCATCCCGTTCATGGCCTACGCCTCACCGAAGTGGCGCGAAAGCCACGACTGGAGTTTCGCCGGCGACCTGCAACGGCCTTACAGCAGTTCGCAGTTGATCCACACCTGGGCCGACATGGCAGGCTTGAGTTTTGACGAACTGGACCACAGCAAGAGCCTGGTCAGCGACAGCTTCAAGCCTCGGCCCTTGTTGATCGGCAACCCTTACGAAACCAAGCAGAAGGCCCTGATCGACTTCAGCCTGATCAAGCCGAAGAAGGCCAATGGCGCCGAAGTGGTGGCGAAGTAATCAGGGGCCCTGCAACACAAAGATAACAATCATTCTCGTTTAAGCCTAAAGTTCCACACCTCCTTTCGTCTTTGAACCATGCCCTCCCACCCCGGGAGGGTTAAAAGACGACAAGGAGTCTGCCGCAATGTTCGCGCCTTTTACCCGTTCCATGACCATTACCTTCGGTCTGTTCAGTCTTGCGCTGAGCCCGGATCTGCTGGCTGAAATCGACCCCGGACAAGCCTCCAGCAAAGCCCTGGAGCTGGGCGCGACCACTATCAGCGCCGACGGCCTTGGGTCCACCACCGAGCACACCGGTGCCTACACCACCGGTTCGATGAATACCGCCACCCGCCTGAACCTTTCCATCAAGGAAACCCCGCAATCGATCTCGGTGATCACACGCCAGCAGATGGATGACTTCAACCTCAACACCTTGACCGAAGTGCTGCGCCAGACCACCGGCATCAACGTTCAACATAACGATTCGGACCGTGTCTACTACTCCTCCCGCGGTTACGGCATCAACAACTTCCAGGTTGATGGGATGCTCAACACATTCGGCTACATGAAGTCCGACGCCGACACCATCATCTACGACCGTATCGAAGTGGTACGCGGCGCCACGGGCCTGACCACAGGCGCGGGCGACCCATCGGCCACCGTCAACATGGTGCGCAAGCGCCCTACTGCCCAATGGCAGGCACAGACCGGTGTGAGTGGCGCCAGCCATGACAACTACTACAGCTACATCGACGTAGGTGGGCCTTTGGCGTTCGACGGTAAGCTGCGCGGGCGTAGCGTCCTGGCCTACCGTGACAGCAAATCCTTTCGCGATAACTATGGGCTGCAGCGCGCAGTTGGCTACGGCATTCTCGAAGGTGACCTTTCAGACGACACGGTGCTGGCTGTAGGTTTTGATTACCAGGACAAACAGGTACAAGGCACCTCCTGGGGCACTGTGCCCTACTGGAACAGCCAGGGCGGCAAGGCAAGGTTGCCTCGCTCCACCAATATGGCGGCGCACTGGAGCTCCTGGCCGCTGACTGACAAGACCACCTTCGCCACCCTCGACCATCGGCTCGGCGGCGACTGGCATTTGAAGGCTGCCTATACCCATCGCCAAAGTGACACCGACGGCAAGGTCTACTACGGCGGCACCGGTTTTCCCAATGCGGACCGCAGCGGCATGACGGCCTGGGCCAGTCATATGCGCGGTACGTCGCGGATGGAAGCCATCGACTTCAACCTGGCCGGCAGCTACACCCTGCTGGGCCGCGAACACGGGTTGATGATGGGCTATGGCGAGGCCGCCCAACGGGACGTCTCGCCCTTTATGCGTAACGACCTGCCTGCCAGCTACTACCCCATCGAGGATTGGAAGCACATGGGCGATATCGGCAAGTTCGCCGACACGGTCACCGACCTCAAGGGCGAACACAGCAAAAAACAGCAGAAAGCCGGCTACCTCGCCACTCGACTGAGCCTTACAGACCGCTTGCACGCCGTGCTGGGTAGCCGCTACGGCAGCTGGGAGCTGGAAAGCGCCACGCCTGAATACAACGACAATGATCAACTGACGGCTGCCGGCAAAACACGCCAGACCCACAACGACATGTGGACGCCCTACGCCGGGCTGCTCTATGACATCACCCCGCAGTACACCGTTTACGCAAGCTACACCGATATCTTCAAGCCGCAAGACAGGCGTGACGTCAACAAGAAGTACCTGGAACCGGTGGTGGGCAGCAATTATGAGGTGGGGCTCAAGGGCAGCCTGCTCAATGAACGTCTGAACCTGGCGGCCGCCTATTTCTGGAGCACCCAGGACAACGTTGCAGAGCGCGATGACTCGGTCCCTCCCAACCTCGTCACTGGCGAGGAGTACTACAAGTCTGGCGGCAAGGGTAACAAGGTCAACGGCTTCGAATTGGAAGCCGCAGGCGAAATCCGGCCGGACTGGAACCTGACCGCCGGCTACACCTACACCCACTCGCTTAATGGCTCAGACAAACGTACCAATACGGGCCAGCCCTTGAACCTGTTGAAGGTCTCCAGCGCCTATCGCCTGCCGGGCGCATGGCGCAACCTCACCGTCGGTGGCGCGGTGAACTGGCAAAGCGAAATCTACGATTTCGGTAACCGGCCCACAGGGGCACGCAATAGCGAAGGTCGGCCGATAACCACGCGGGCGAAGATCACGCAACAGGGTTACACCGTGGTCAACCTGATGTCACGCTACCAGTTCGACGAACACGTTTCCGCCTCGGTTAACGTTAACAATCTATTTGATAAAAAATATTACGAACGTGTCGGCTTTTATAATGGTGTGTATTGGGGTGACCCGCGATCTATCACGCTTGCATTGGACTGGAAGCTGTAGTCGCTCCCTGCGAAGTTAACAAAATCGTTAACTTCGCAGTGCCTGTCAGTTAATTCCCACTTAATAAGATAGCGCCATAGTCGCTCCATGATTCTGATCAAGGAACGGCCAGACACCTATCACTCTTAATGGGAATACCGCGATGAAAATCTCGACGTTGATGCTTGCCAGCCTGATGACCCTGACCTCCGCCGCTGCCTTCGCAGAGGGCGGTTCAGAGCGTTCGAAGGAGTTCTACGACAACTTCAGCTTCATTCAACAGCAAACTCACGGCACAGCAGAGCAACGAATGGCCTCTGCCGACGGGAAGACGTTGAAAGTCGATACCGTCAGCCAGGAACAACCGAACAGTTGATTTAATGCTTAGTTAATCCGTAATACCCTGCGCCATCCCGCTCCGTTGGCAAAGGTTTATTGGGCGCCATCTAATGGCGCCTTTTTTTCGCCAGTCATTTATGACAGCGACTTGCTCCAAAACAACATATGGCCATACTTCGGATCAAATACTGAATCATCGAACCCGAACTTGCGATACGCCGATTGCGCCAGTTCATTGCCCTCTAGCACTTCCAGAGTAATCTTGCAGCAGCCCCTCTGGCGGGCGATTTCTTCGACCTTCTGCAGCATTTTCTGGCTCAAGCCCAAGCCACGAAACTGTTCCCTCACCATCACATCGTGAACGTTGACCAGCGGGCGGCAAGCAAACGTCGAGAAGCCCTCAAAACAATTGACCAACCCCGCCGGTTCGCCACCGACAAATGCCAGCACGCTGAACGCATGAGGACGCTTGGCCAGTTCAGCCGGCAGTTGCTGCAACAGATCGGCTGACAAGGCGTGGCCGCCGCCCATCGGGTCTTGCGCATAGTGGTTGAGCAGCAAGCCGATGGCGTTGGCGTGCACCTCGTTGGTATAGCTGGCTTGCAGCACCAGGATGTCTGGGGTGTCCATTTCCTTCCTCGATAACGACAACCAGGGATTCGTTCCCCTTTGAGAGCCTCGATTGTAAGCGTGGAGTCGGCAGTAGATGAAGGAGATTAACTACAAATATCTGACAGAAATTGCGAAGGTTGCTCGCATCAAATCGCGCAAAAGCCCCTGGAGTGGGGATTTTTCCTAGACAGCAAAGCGCTGCAGTTGCATCTCTTGCAAGCGGCTCAGGGTGCGACGAAATGGAAACTCCAGGTAGCCTTCGGTGTACAGGCACTCCAAGGGCACCCGGGCCTCGATAAAGAGTGGCACCTTGCGGTCGTAGCATTCGTCCACCAAGGCGATAAAGCGCCGCACGCTGTCATCATGAACCGACAGTTGCGGCAATTGGCGGTCCCCGGCCATCACACGCTCGGCGCCGTCCTCGGTGCCACGGGCAATCCGCCCCGGGCGCTGTTGGGCGCTGAGGTTCGGGACCTCACCCAGGAGGATGGCCTCGAAGCGATCGCACAGCAGCATGAAGTCCATCGCGGCCAGGGGTTGCTCGCACAGTTCGGCGTAACGACACCAGAGCACCGTATCACTGGCCTGCACCGCCACAATGGAGCGGTACCCCACGCTCACCGCCCCGCTGCTTACGGCCTGGCCTTGGCTCAATTGCTTGAACACCGCAGCCAGTGCATTCGGTTGATTCACCCAATAGCGTTGCTGCCCCACCCCCGGATGCAGGCGATGATCTTCGCCACCGTCCACCGCCACCACTTGCATATGCTGCTGGAGCGCGTCGATGCCCGGCAGAAAACGCTCGCGATTGAAGCCATCGGCATACAACTGATCAGGCGGCTGGTTGGAGGTGCACACCATTACCACGCCTTGCTCGAACATCACCTGGAACAGCCGCCCGAGGATGATCGCGTCGCCGATATCATTGACAAACAGTTCATCGAAGCACAGCACGCGCACTTCCTGGCTCAGCTCCTGAGCCAGCGCCCGCAAAGGATCCTGGGTTCCGGTGAGCTGGAACAAGCGCTGATGCACCCACCCCATGAAGTGATGAAAATGCTGACGCCGCGCGGGCACACGCAGGCTTTGGTGGAACTGGTCCATCAGCCAGGTCTTGCCACGCCCCACCGGCCCCCACAGATAGACCCCGGCAACTGGCGAATGGCCTTGATGCAACCCCTCGTGACAGGTTTGCAAAGCCTGCACCGCCCGACGCTGGGCGTCGTCGGAGACGAACCCTTGCTGGGCGATAGCGTGCTGGTAGGCAATGAGGGGCGAGTCGAACGTCATGTCAGATGCTGCTCTGCGGACTAAATATGAGAGGGGGCACGCCCCGTTGAGCCTGGTTTGTAGTCACCAACCGTAACCACGATGCGAAGCGAGCCGCTCTTGATCTTGATCTGCTTTT
>NZ_SPKQ01000002.1:0-166300 GCF_023127895.1 Pseudomonas sp. NCIMB 10586 | reverse complement strand
CCCCCCCCACACACAACCTTGGGTTTGGTTAAGGCCATGATTTTCACCATTCTGTGGAAATATTTAAAGTGGGCTGGATATGCGTGTTCGGCCAATCTCGATTGTTTATTTGGTGCTCTGAGAGAATAATTATTTAGCTATTGAAATTGCTGTGCTTATTCCTAATGTTTATTTAAAAGTGTCAATGTTGACAGTATTTTTCGTTAATGAATTTGCGCATGCTGCAGAGGATTACTCCAATAAGGGAATACAGGCTATGTCACAGGTGCATTTATTAAAAACGCTTCAATGCTTTACTGCTATTGGAGGATTAGTGCTGATGGGTAATGCCTATGCAGCCCCGCTGTCTTGTCCAGACGTCTCAAGTATTAAGGCAGTGAGTATTCACTTCTCAGGCGGGGTGCAGGAGTGGAGTGGTGAGCAGCTTGTCGAGGATAGCTCGATGGTTGAGGGGTTCAGCTTTTCAGGCGCGGCGATCAAGCAGGGAACAGACAGCGAGACGAAGTTGCCTTATAACTATGTGACCTGCGATTACGTGGGAAAAGGCAAGAGCGACTATTTAAGGCTGTCCAAGCGTTTTACCTTGCCTCCAGTGGCTAAAGGCAGTGCTTGGAACGAGCACAAGGAATGTAAAAATAACACTGTCACAGACTGTACTTTTGAGCTAATGAACTCAAAGGGCCCTGCGAAATTGACATTGCCTCCTCAGTAGAAAGGCGAAGCCATCAGGTGCTGGGGCTGACCTGACGGCACAAATTTAATTAAGTCCACTTTATGAAAAACCCGCAGGAGTGCGGGTTTTTTGCTGGAGTTTGATTAGACGGCGCTGGGTGTATCGAACCCTTGCTGTTCAATCACCCGGAACACGTCGCTCACGTCCTGAACCAAAATGCGTGCGGTATTGGCGATGTTGTTCAGGTCGCGTTCTGTGAAATCCGGCAGGCTGGAACAGGCCATCAGGTTGAGGTGTTCAATGGCCGCGTTGAGGCGTTCGCGCAGGCAGGCGTGGAGGTCGAGCAGTGGGGCGTCGCTGTCGATGAGAAGCACGGGGTAGTCGGTGGCGGTTTCGGTGCAGGGGGTGAAACGGCGGGGTGGAAGCTGTTGGGTCATGGCAAATATCCTCGTATCTGAAAAGGACTACCGCCATTCGCTGCGAAACGAAGTGGGTGGTAGCTGTGCGCGGGTTCGCAGACCGAGGATACGAGGAACCCGGCAGACCCGGAGGTCTCCCACACACAGCCACCATAAAACAGACGACGGGCGCCGAAGCGCTCATCGTTGTATTCATGATGCTTGGTTACACACGTATCGTTAGGGCTGCGAAACCCTATCGCTGATCAACGCCAGCGACGGGGCGAACTATAAGCGGCGAGTTGGCTGACCGCAACGGTCCTGTAGGACGGACACCAAGCCCTCAGGCCACACAGGCCAAATGTGGGAGGGGGCTTGCTCCCGATTGCGGTGGGTCAGTCACAGCTATTGGAGCTGGCACACCGCTATCGGGAGCAAGCCCCCTCCCACAGGGGATTTAATCGTCTGGATTTATCGGGGAATGATCCGTGGGCTTATCGGACGTTGCCTACTCGAAATAGGCTAATCCATTTACTCGTGATCAATATCCAACTTCGCAAACGTCACCCTTGCCCCCTCCTTGCTGTCCCCACTGTTGTCCTGCACATACACCCCCGCCTTGAAGTACAACGGCTTGTCGCCCCAGGCAGCGCCAATGCGTTCATTCCACTCGCTGTCGGCCGCGTACACGCTGAGCAGCCCGGCTTTATTGAGATTGATAACGTAGGTGAAGCTCTTCTCCAGTGGCACGTTGGAGGCGACGATGATGACCTGGCTCTCGGCCTCATCCGGGCGCATGCGCACCTTGGCGACGATGTTGCCGGTCTGGAGTTTCTCCTTGAACTGGTACTCCAGCTTGATCAGTGGTTTCTGGCTGTCATAGGCGTGGATCTGGCCGATGACGACTTTGCCGGAGGTGGGTACCTGGTTGACCGTGAGGGTGGCGCGCAGGAAGTTGTCGGCCTCGGGGTAGGTCCAGTTGCGCAGGCGCCCGTCGGCGTAGGTTTCGCGCAGTTCGCTGCGTGGGTAAATGGCGTTTTCGGTGCGGGTGCCGGTCACGGGGGTCCAGAACTGCACATCGCTGCCTTCGGCCTGGAAGTATTGATCGTTGAAGCCACTCAGCAGCCTTGGGGTGTCGATGGTCGTGGGCGGGGAGCCGACCGGAATGCTCAGGTTCCAGGTGGAGAGGTCGATCATGGTGTTGGCCTTTTACAGAGGGTGAAAACGTTGGCCCAGAGGCCTTACCGGTTCTTTATAGGCGGTGCTGGTGCAATTGTTAAACAATCGCTGGCAATTAATTGGCGTCAGAGGAATGCCAAAAAGCCATGTTGCCCATGAGCCGCGGGCTGCAGGGCCTTACCGTTAGTCGGCTTCCTGGCTTTTGTTTCAATGAGGGCATCCACGTCACTTCTGCTTTTTTGGAACCGAGGCTAGAGTGAGCCCTCAGTATTTATCCGGGTTTGGTAACAGAACTGACCGGTGCAGCTCCCCAAGGAAGAGACGTAGCATGGATTGCGCTCCACACCCAGGCGATGCCAGTTCGGTCCTTTTGGTGGTCGATGACTACCCGGAAAATCTCGTCAGCATGCGTGCGCTATTGCAGTGTGAAGACTGGCGGGTAATGACCGCCGCTTCCGGCCTGGAAGCCTTGGAATTGCTGCTGGCCCACGACGTCGACCTGGTGTTGCTGGACGTGCGCATGCCCGGTATGGATGGCTTCGAGGTGGCACGTCTGATGCGTGGCAGCCAACGCACGCGCATGACGCCGATTATCTTCCTGACAGCCACTGCCCATTCACCCGATGCGGTACTTGAAGGGTATGCCAGCGGTGCGATCGACTACCTGTTCAAGCCGTTTGACCCACTTATCCTCAAGCCCAAGGTGCAGGCGTTGCTGGATCACCAGCGTAATCGCCGCGCTTTGCAGCGCCTGAGCCATGACCTGGAACTGGCCCGCGCCTTTAATGCCTCGGTGCTGGATAACGCCGCCGAGGGCATTCTGGTGGTGGGCGACACCAGTGTGATCGAGTACGCCAACCCGGCCATTTCGCGGCTGCTCAATGCCACGATGGCCGAGTTGCAGGGGGAGAGTTTCCTCAGTTTTCTGCAAAAACCTCATGTGCCCACTTGGCTGGGCTTCCCGATGTACGAGGCGTATCGCAAGGGCCAGACGTGGCGCCAGCACGATGCCATTTTGCGTACGGGTCGCGGGCAGCAGGTGCCGGTGGCGTTATCCTGCGCGCCCTTGCCTGCCGAGCAGCAGGCGATGGTGGTGACAGTGCTGGACATGTCTGAAGTGCGCCACCTGCACCAGCAGCTGGAGTTCCAGGCCGTGACCGACCCGTTGACCGGGCTGCTGAACCGGCGGGGTTTTCATCAGGCGGTGGAGAATACGTTGCTGCGCGGCGAACGCAGTGAGCAGGCGCTGGTATTGCTGTACCTGGACCTTGATGGCTTCAAGCGAGTCAACGATACGTTGGGCCACGACGCCGGTGATCGCGTGCTGCGTTGGGTTTCTGAACAAATGCAGGCATGTCTGCGTTCCTACGACATTCTCGGACGCATTGGCGGGGACGAGTTCACCGCCTTGCTGGAGCTTGAGTTCCCCGAACAGGCTGCGAAGATCGCGGAAAAGCTGATCGAGCGAGTGTCTGTGTGCCAGCAGGTCGACGGTCTGGATGTGATGCTCGGCGTCAGTATTGGCATTGCGACGTTTCCGGATTGCGGCTCGGACCTGAGCGGTCTGTTACGGGCAGCAGATATCGCTATGTACGAAGCCAAGCGCGCCGGACGTCAGCAGTATCGTTACTACGACCAGGAAATGAACGGCCGCGCCCGTTCGCGGCTGATGCTCGAAGACAGCGTACGCACAGCCATTGCGAACAAGGATTTCACCTTGGTGTACCAACCCCAGATGTGCCTGGATGATGGGCGTCTGCGCGGTGTCGAAGCACTGTTGCGCTGGCAGCATCCGAGTGTCGGCGATGTGCCACCAGGTTTGTTTTTGCCGCTGTTGGAAGAGGCGCACTTGATCAGCCAGTTGAGCACCTGGATCTACCAGCAAGTCGCTGCTCAGCGCCAGGCCTGGCAAGCTACCTTCGACCCTGAGCTGGTGCTGAGCGTGAGCCTGAGCAGCAGCCAGTTCAATATGCCCAACCTGGCCAACCAACTGCAGCAGGTACTGGAGCGACATGGGCTGCGTGGGCGGCAGTTGGAGGTGGAAATCGGTGAAGACTGCCTGATGAATAATCTTGAGGAGTCGACCAAACAATTGCAGTTACTGCGCCGCATTGGCGTGCGTATAGCCCTGGATGACTTTGGTGCTGGCCACTGCTCCCTGGCCCATTTGCGCGATCTTGCGTTCGACACCCTCAAGCTTGACCCGCAGTTGGTGGCGCGCCTGCCAGGCTCGTCGCGGGATGCCGCAATGGCCCGCAGCATCATCCAGTTGTGTGGGCATTTTGATGTGTTGGTGATCGCTGAAGGCGTAGAGACCGTTGAGCAAACAGAATGGCTCAAGGCCAATGGCTGCACGTATATCCAGGGGCCGTGGGCGGCGTTGCCGTTGACGGCCGAGGACGTTGCAGGCTGGTCGTACCCTCGCGTGCGTTGAATTCGCTACACTGGCGCCCGTCCCATTTGCGTTGCACACCCCCATGACTGCGTTGAAATACCTCCAGGCCTATCCCGCTGCGCTTCAGGAGCAAGTGCGTCAACTGATCGCCAAGGATCAGTTGGGTGCCTATCTGGAGCAGCGTTACCCCGAACGCCACGCCGTGCAGAGCGACAAGGCGCTGTACGCCTACGCGCTGGCCCTGAAGCAGGAACACTTGCGCAACGCACCGTCCATCGACAAGGTGCTGTTCGATAACCGGCTGGACCTGACTCATCGCGCCTTGGGTTTGCACACCACGATTTCGCGGGTACAGGGCGGTAATCTCAAGTCCAAGAAAGAGATTCGCATCGCTTCGCTGTTCAAGGAGGCCGCCCCGCAGTTTCTACGCATGATCGTGGTGCATGAACTGGCGCACTTCAAGGAATCGGACCACAACAAGGCGTTCTACAAACTCTGCCAATACATGATGCCGGACTACCATCAGGTGGAATTCGACCTGCGGGTGTACCTCACCTGGCGCGATTTGCAGGGCAAGCCCTAACCACAAGGCGACAGACCATGGATGTGAGCAAGACCAAAAGCAGCTTCTATCGCCGCCTGTATGTGGCGTATTTGATCGACAGCCAGTTGGCCAGCAGCGTCCCGGCGCTGACCGAGGCCACTGGCATGCCACGGCGCACGGCCCAGGACACGATTGTGGCGTTGGCCGACCTGGATATTGTGTGTGAGTTCGAGCAGGAGGATGGTGCGCGTAACCATGCGGGGCGTTATCGGATTCGGGATTGGGGCGCGATTGATCGGGGGTGGATCGAGGCCAATCTGGCGTCGATCAAGCAGGTGTTGGGCTACCCCTGAGTTCAGCAGTGGCTGGACTGACGCTATCGCGGGCAAGCCCGGCTCCCACAGTTGAATGCGTTCCAATGTGGGAGCTGGCTTGCCTGCGATGGCGCCCTCAGATGCGCCGCATACCAATATGTGGAATATCGTCCTCCAGGTATTCCTCACCCGCCACCACAAACCCATACCGCCCGTAATACCCCTGCAAGTGCGCCTGGGCCGAGAGAAAAATCGGCGTTTGCGGCCAGATATCCTCAATACGCTCAAGCGCCTTTTCCAGCATTTGATGCCCCAGCCCGGTGCCCCTTGCCGCTGGCGAAACGATAACGCGGCCAATCACCACATCGCCGCCCTGAGACTCCGGGTCTAGCAGGCGCAAGTAAGCCACCAGTTCATTGTCGTCCCAGGCCATCAGGTGATGGGTGTCTCCGGCCAGGTCCTGCCCATCGATGTCCTGATACGCGCATTTCTGCTCGACGACAAATACCTCGCTGCGCAAACGCAGGACGGCATATAGCTGGTCCTTGCCCAAGTCGTCGTGATGTTTGCAAACCCAATCAACCGTCATGATGTGTGCTCTGATAAAGACGTGCCTGGATAGTAAGCGTGGCGGGCGCCGCTGTCTAAAATTGGCAAATGTGTGAATGGCGTCAATTTGCCATCATTGAGTGCGTGCGCCGTTGGCTTCTTTGTGTAATCTGCAGTGCACGCTCATTGATGAGCTACTGTTATCAGGCCACTGCCTGCCCGCCAAGGACTTTGAGCATGCCGCGATTGACTCGTGCCGTTGCTTTGATCGCCGTGTTGTTACTGGCCCAACCGGTGTTGGCACAACGCCTGCGCCTGGTGGCGGATAGCTGGCCGCCGTTTACCGATGCCACCCTGATCAATGGCGGCCTGGCCACGGATATCGTCAGCACGGCCCTGGCCCGTGCGGGGTATGCCAGTGATTTTGACCAGGCGCCTTGGGCTCGCGCCTTGAAAGGGGTGGGGGACGGACGCTACGACGTGCTGATCAACGCCTGGTACGACGAGGCCCGTACGCAGTTGGGGCAATTTTCCGGCGAGTATTTGCTTAACCGTGTGCGCTTTCTCAAGCGTAGCGACGATCCCATTGCTTATCGCAACCTGACAGAACTGCACGACGAGACGATCGCCGTGGTGCGCGGTTACGCCTACTCGGCAGCGTTTGACCAAGACACGCTGTTGCAGAAAGTGCCGGTGCACAACTTTGCCATGGCCGTGCGCATGTTGGCGGCCCGGCGCGTGCGGTTGACGCTGGAGGATGAATACGTAGCGCGTTACTACCTGGCGCGGGAATCGCCGCGGGTGCGCAATGCCGTGGCATTTGTGGGCGAGCCCTTGAGCCAGAACAGCTTGCATATCCTGGTCAGCCTGAAGAACCCCGAACACGCGCAGATTGTTGCCGGTTTTGATCGGGAGATTGCACGGATGAAGGCGGATGGCAGTTATGCGCGGTTGATGAAGGCGCATGGGATGTAGCGTCTGTGCGGGCCTCATCGGGGGCAAGCCCCCTCCCACAAGGGACCGGCATACACCAATCGAATGTGGGAGGGGCGGTGCGACGATTCGACTTGCCCCCGATAGCGGCCTAAGCCGCGCTGGTGTCTTTGATCAAGTGCGCGGCCAACGTGCGCAACGGCCCCAACTGCCGACAGATCAACGCCAACTGCGTTTGCACCAGCCGCTGCGCCTCATCGATCTCATCCGGCATTTGCTCCAACTCTGCCGCCAACCCTTCCTCGGCATCACTCTGGATCGCAATCGGCTGTTTGTTGGCCAGGCCGCTGGCGATCTCATCAATGCTTGCCGCCAGGCTGTTGCCTGCGCCTTCGATCAAATGCTCACGCACGTCGGCCGGTAGCTGGGTTTCGCGGTGCGCACCCAAACCCGACAAATAGCTGAGCAAGGTGTGTGACAGCACCAGAAAGCGAAAGCCTACGTCGGCCTCCTTACGAAAATGCCCAGGCTCCATCAGCATATTCGCCAGCGTAGTGGATAGCGCGGCATCGGCGTTATGCGCGTTGCGCCGGGCCAGGCGGTAGGCCAGGTCGTCGCTCTTGCCGGCGGCGTATTGCTGCATGATCTGGCGCAGGTAGATGCTGTTGCAGGTCAGGGTATTGGCCAGCACTTTGTTCAGGCGCCGGCCTTGCCAGTCCGGCAGGAACAGGAATACCGCCAGCCCCGCGATCAGGCTGCCAAGCAGGGTATCGAACAGGCGAGGCAGAAACAGCCCGTAGCCATCGCCCACCTGGTTGAAGCAGAACAGCACCATCAGGGTGATCGCTGCAGTCGCCAGGGTGTAGCGCGTGGTGCGGTTGATAAAGAACACCAGGCCCGCAGCGATGGCGAACATCGATTGCACGACCGGGTTGGGGAACAAATCGAACAGCGCCCAGGCCACGGTCAGGCCGATGGCGGTGCCGATGATCCGCTGGCCGAGTTTGCGGCGGGTGGCGCCGTAGCTCGGCTGACAGACGAACAGGGTGGTGAGGATGATCCAGTAACCTTGGGACGCGTGGATGGCGTGCAGGGTGCCATAGCCGATGGTCAATGCCAGTGACAGGCGCAAGGCGTGCCGAAACAGCAATGACGTCGGCGTGAGTTGGGTGCGCAGGCGCGTCCACATTTCCTTGAAGTTACGCGGGGCGCGGTCCAACAGGTTGCTGTCGGTAGCGTCGGCCAGGGCATCGGGGTTGCTGGCGTCGCCCAGCAGGCGGTCGAGGGTGGACAGGTTGGCGGCCAAGGCGCGCAACGAGCGCAACAGGCCACGCCAGGCGGGGTTGCTCTGGATGCGCAGGTGCTCCAGGGAGGCGTTCAGGTCGCCCAGGGCCTCGGCGAAGCTGTCGTCATAGATGAACGGTTGGCGCAGTTGGATCGATTCGGCCAGGGTCTGGCAGGCTTTGCCTTGCTGGCGCAGCAGGCGCTGGCAGCGAAACAGCACATCGCTGTGGAAAAAGGCATCGGTCAGGGCGTTGTACGGGTAGTGAGACGAACTGGCGCGTTCGTGGATGTCCTGGGCCAGGAAATACAGCTTCAGGTAGCGGCTGACCTTCGAGCCCGGTCGACCATTGCCGACACGGTGCAGAATGATTTCCTTGGCCGCATTCAGCGCGGCGACCACCCGGCCATTTTGCTGGGCCAGTTCCAGGCGCCGGGCTTCCACATCCAGTTGGCGGATCGGCTCGAACAAGGATGACTTGAGCTTGAGATAGCGCCCCAGCTCACGGAACAACCGCGCCAGGCTCTGCTGCACCGGCTGGTTGGAAAACAGCGCCTGCCACACCACCGACAGCACGCCGTACCAGGCGGCGCCGGCCACCAGCAGCAGCGGCTCATGCCAGAAGTCGGTGACGGCGCCGCCGCGCTGGTCCACGCCGATCATGGTGTAGACCGACAGAATCAGGGTGGCCGAGGCAATCGCGCCATAGCGTTCGCCCAGCGCACCGAGCATGGTCAGGGAGAAACTGGCCAGGGCCAGGGCGATGGCAAAGATCCAGGGGTAGGGGAACAGCAATTCCACCGACAGCGCGGCGATGCTGAAACACACCAGTGTCACCGCCAGGGCGTTGAGGCGGCCCTGCCAACTGTCATCAGTCTCGGCCAGGGCACTGGCGATAATCCCCAGGAACAGCGGGATCAACAGCGTCATTTCATCCTGGTACCAACACAGCGCCATGCTGCCGGTGAGGGCGATGAACACCCGTACGCTGTAGCTGAATTTATCCAGCGCCCACAGGCGCCGCATGGACTGCTTGAACGAGGTCGATGACATGAAGTCTGGAGTCTTCCGGGACGTTGTCGCTAAATTGAGCTATCAAGGACGCCACGGCAAGTGTGGTGATCACATCCAACAGCAAATTTTTCAAGATCACTACAAAACCAATGTGGGAGGGGGCTTGCTCCCACATTTTTACTGCTTTGTGTCAGGCGTATTGCGCGGCTGCGTAGCCCGACGCCCAGGCCCACTGAAAGTTGAACCCGCCCAAGTGACCGGTCACATCCAGCACTTCGCCGATGAAGTACAGGCCAGGGCTTTTCAGTGATTCCATGGTCTTGGACGACACTTCCCGCGTGTCCACTCCACCTAAGGTTACCTCGGCGGTGCGATAGCCCTCGGTGCCGGCCGGTACGAGTTGCCAGCTCCCAAGCTTTTGCGCGATATCGGCAATTTCAGCATGGGTGTACTGCTTCATCGGTTTGGATTCGAACCAGCTTTGGGCCAGCAGGTTGGCCATCTTCTTGGTGAAAATCTCCCCCAGCAGGGTCTTCAGCTCGCTGTTGGGATGCTCGGCCTGTTGCTGTTGCAGCCAGTCATGGGCGTCATGATCGGGCAACAGGTTGATTTCCACCGTGTCGCCGGATTCCCAGTAAGACGAGATCTGCAAAATCGCCGGCCCGCTCAGGCCGCGATGGGTGAACAGCATGTTCTCGCGAAAGCTCTGGCCGTTGCAGCTCACCAGGCAATCCACTGAAGTGCCGGATAACTCACTGCACAATGGCTTGAGCTGGTCGGTGATGGTAAACGGCACCAGCCCGGCGCGGGTTGGCAGCAGTTCGTGGCCAAATTGCTTGGCCACTTGATAGCCAAAACCGGTGGCGCCCAATGTGGGGATCGACAAGCCACCGGTGGCAATCACCAGCGACTCGCAGTGCAACTCGCCGAGCGTGGTCTGCAATTGGTAGCCGCTATCGAGCCTGGCGATTTCCTCGATGGAGGTGTCCAGGTGCAGGCTCACGCCGGTCTGGATGCACTCATCGAGCAACATGCCGAGGATGTCGCTGGACTTGTTATCGCAGAACAGCTGGCCGAGTTTTTTCTCGTGGTACGGCACGCCGTGCTTGGCCACCAGCCCAATGAAATCCCACTGGGTGTAGCGCGCCAGGGCCGACTTGCAGAAGTGCGCGTTATGCGAGAGGAAGTTGGCAGGCTCGGTGTACATATTGGTGAAGTTGCAGCGGCCGCCACCGGACATCAGGATCTTCTTGCCGGCCTTGTTGGCGTGGTCGATCAGCATCACTTTGCGCCCACGCCCGGCGGCGGTCAGTGCGCACATCAAGCCTGCCGCGCCGGCGCCAATGATTACAACTTCGGTCGAGCGCAAAACGGTGTCCTCATACAAATTCTGAATTGAAATACAGTCAAATGTGGGAGGGGGCTTGCTCCCGATGGCGGTGGTTCAGTCACATCTATATTGACTGAGACTCCGCTATCGGGAGCAAGCCCCCTCCCACATTTGAATCTCCATTGGTGTGCGAGATATTTACAGGATCCGCACGCGCAACGACCGGCCTTTGATCTTGCCGTCATTCAAGCGCTGCAACGCCTGCTTGGCGATCCCGCGTTCCACGGCCACGAATGCCTGGAAGTCAAAGATCGCAATCTTGCCGACCTGGGCGCCCGGAATGCCGGCTTCACCGGTCAATGCACCCAGAATGTCGCCTGGGCGGACTTTGTCTTTACGCCCGGCGGCGATGCACAGGGTGCTCATCTGCGGCAGTAGCGGGCCACCGCTTTGCGGCTTGAGGTTGTCCAGTTGGTCCCAGTTCAGCGGCGACTTCTGCAGTTGCTCGATGGCCTGGGCGCGGTGCGCTTCGGACGGCGCCACCAGGCTGATGGCGATACCGGTCTCGCCAGCACGACCGGTACGGCCAACGCGGTGGATGTGGATTTCCGAGTCGCGGGCCAGTTCGACGTTGATCACCATGTCCAGCGAGTCGATGTCCAGGCCACGGGCAGCCACGTCGGTAGCTACCAGCACCGAGGTGCTGCGGTTGGCGAACATCGCCAGTACCTGGTCACGGTCGCGTTGTTCCAGGTCGCCGTGCAGGCCGACGGCGGAAATGCCTTTGGCTGTCAGGTGGTCGACAGTTTCCTGCACTTGCTGCTTGGTGAAGCAGAACGCCACGCAGGAAGCCGGGCGGAAGTGCGCGAGCACCTTGGTCACCGCGTCCATGCGCTCTTCCGGCGAGATTTCGTAGAAGCGCTGTTCGATCTGGTCATCGGAGTGGAACGCCTCGGCCTTCACCTGCTGCGGCGCACGCATGAACTTGGACGCCAGCTGCTTGATGCTCACCGGGTAGGTGGCCGAGAACAGTAAAGTCTGGCGGCGTGGTGGGGTCTTGCTGATGATGTCTTCGATGGCGTCGTAGAAGCCCATGTCGAGCATACGGTCGGCTTCGTCGAGGATCAGGGTGTTCAGGCCATCCAGTACCAGCGAGCCTTTGCGCAGGTGCTGCTGGATGCGGCCCGGAGTGCCGACGATGACGTGAGCGCCATGCTCCAGGGAGGCGATCTGCGGGCCGAGGGACACGCCGCCGCACAGGGTCAGCACCTTGATGTTGTCTTCGGCACGGGCCAGGCGACGGATTTCCTTGGCGACCTGGTCGGCCAGTTCACGGGTGGGGCACATCACCAGCGCCTGGCAACCGAAGTAACGTGGGTTGATCGGGTTCAACAGGCCGATGCCGAAGGCGGCGGTCTTGCCGCTGCCGGTCTTGGCCTGGGCAATCAGGTCCAGCCCCTTGAGGATCACCGGCAAGCTTTGCGCCTGGATCTGCGTCATCTCGACGTAACCCAGCGAGTCGAGGTTAGCCAGCATGGCGGCGGACAGGGGCAAAGTATTAAAAGCGGTGGCGATGGTAGTCACGGGACTGGCTCTGCAAAACAAAATGTCGCGCAGTGTACCAGCCCTGTGGGATTTTCCCCGCAAGTTCTCGACGAGAAGCCCGTCAGTGCTCGATATCGTGCTCGCGGCTGACCATGCGTTTGCCGTCTTTTGGCGACAATTGCAGGAAGATCGCCGCCGCCAGCATCGCCATGATGCCCACGGTGAGGAAGGTCAACTGGAACGCGCCGAGGACACTTTCCACACCATCATTGCCGGCTTCGGCAGTAAACCCGCCAAGCAACGCGCCGGCACAGGCCACGCCGAGGCTGAGGGACAACTGCGCCACCACCGACAACAAACTGTTGCCGCTGCTGGCCTGGGCGTCGTCGAGGTCGATCAGGGTCACGGTGTTCATCGCGGTGAATTGCAGGGAGTTGATCGCCCCCAGCACCGCCAGCATTGCCAGCAGCAGCGGGTAGGGCGTGTGCTCGCTGACCAGGCCCATGCTCGCCAGCATGATGCCCAGAGCCAAGGTGTTGCCGGTCAGCACGATGCGATAACCGAGGCGCTCGATCAACGGCCTTGCCACGGATTTGGCAAACATCGCCGCCGCCGCGAGTGGCAGCATGCTCATCCCGGCTTCCGATGGCGAGTAACCCAGTGCCACCTGCAACAGCAGCGGTACCAGGAACGGCAGTGCGCCGCTGCCCAGCCGCGCAAACAGGTTGCCCAGAATGCCGACGGCAAAGGTGCGGGTCTTGAACAGCACCGGCGAGAACAACGGGTTATCAATATGCCCGGCGCGCAGCCAGTACGCCGCCAGGCAGGCGAACCCGCCGAACAGCAGCAATATGACCCGCAGGTGCGGCAGGTGCAGTTCGCCCAGGCCCTCCATGGCGATGGTGATCAGCACCATTGCCGCGCCGAACAGCAGGAAACCCAGGCCGTCGAAGCGCGTGCGTTCGCTGCCGCGCAGGTCGGGAATGAATTTCCACACGGCATAGCAGCCGATCATGCCCACCGGCAGGTTGATCAGGAAGATCCAGTGCCAGGTCAGGTATTGCACCATCCAGCCGCCCATAGTCGGGCCCAGTAATGGACCGAGCAGGCCGGGGATGGTGATGAAGCCCATGATGCGCACCAACTCGGAACGTGGATAAGCGCGCAGCACCACCAGCCGCCCGACCGGCAGCATCAGCGCACCGCCCAAGCCCTGGATCACCCGTGCGCCCACCAGCATGGTCAGGCTGCTGGACAACGCGCACAGCAGCGAGCCGAGGCTGAACAGCATGATCGCGCCAAAGAAAATCTTCTTGGTGCCAAAGCGGTCGGCGATCCAGCCCGATGCGGGGATCAGCAGGGCGACGGTGAGCATGTAGGCAATCACCACCCCCTGCATGCGCAGCGGGTTCTCCGCGAGGTCCCGAGCCATGGCCGGCAGAGCCGTGTTGAGGATCGTCCCATCCAGCGATTGCATGAAGAAGGCAATCGCTACCACCCAGGGGAGCCAGCGGGCGGTCTTGGCATCGAGAGGGGCACGATTCGGCATGGGGACCCTTTTATTAGCAGGCTATGTGTTGGCGATTATGCGCCATTCGTCGCTCATTTTCCCACTGGCGGTTCGTCTAAGTCCGACAACGTTGCGTGCTCTCCGACCAGGAAATCCAGCAATGCACGGTGAACTGCCAGCGCCGCCTCCCGAGACTCCAGGTCCAGCAGGTGGCCGGTATGCTCGGCCACCGCAAAGCTGCTGCGGCCTACATATTGTTTGAACAGCTGGGCCTCGGCGGCCGGGGTGTATTCGTCCAGCGCACCGTTGAGAAAGTGCACCGGCGTCTCGATCTGTCGCAGCGCCGGCAAGTAGTTGCCATCGCCCAAGGCCAGGACCTGGTGAATGTGAAAGCGCGCCTGGCGGTACTCGGTAGTGGCCATGGTCGACAGGTGCCGATGGTTGTTGCGCTTGAGGCGCGGCGACAGGTATTTGCCGACCGTCTCGTTGAGCAGGTGGCCGACCGCAGATTTGTCATCGGCCTCGATCAACACGCGAACGCGCTCCACGTATTCGAGCATGGCCTGGTTGAGGTTGGGCGCCAGGGCCATCACCACCGAGCTTTCGATGGAGGGCGGGTTGTGCGCCAGGGTCAGCAGCGTAGAGATGCCGCCCCACGAGGCCGACACCAGATGGTTGACCTCAAAGCGTTCCACCAGGGCACGCAGGATTTGCACCTCGTCGTCCTTGGTGACCAGGTCAAGGTCGGTGTTGTGCTCGCGCGAGTAGCCGGAGAACGGCAAGTCGAACAGCAGCACATTGAAATGCTCGGCCAGGCATTTGCTGGTGCGGGCAAAGGAGCGCGTGGTGGACAGCGCGCCATTGACCATCAGTACGGTTTTTCTATGCGGATGGTTACCGAGCTGCTCTACGTGAACGTTGTAGTGTTTGAACAGCTTCTCTATGACAAAACTTCCATGGTTCATCTGAAGGCTCCAGCTTGCCCAGTCCAGGCAAGGTCATGCATCACGTGCGGGCACGTGGGTGGGGTGGCGGGATGCCATCAAGCCTTATAACGAGGAATCAGGGAGGGGACAATAGGCGGATTCGCCAAATGAGAGCACCGCAGAAAGTTTACCAGTGGGAAGGGATTTGCCTGACAGATGAGTCCACTTACAGGCAAGTCAGGCAAAGATTGGTTTAAGCCAACACCAATACGGTAGTTTCTTTACTGTCGAATGGTGAGTCGCCAAGAGGAACTTTGATACTCCACAAGTCGATATGGCCATCAATGACGGCGACAGAATGGCTGGAGTTGGCAAGGGTACCTATCGCTCCATTTTTTAATTCCTCAAGAGTGCCGCTGCGCATAGAGTGCTTGAGCCCAAGGCGTGTTAACGCTTCACCAGGGTGTTCTCCGTCGTTCAAGGTGTCCATTGCGGTCTTAAAGTTCTGGCTGGCCCGGTGGTCATTGTTTTCGTTCTGCGCCCGCTTTGCGCTGGCCGCATATAGAAAAACGGCATGTCGCAAGACCTTGCCGCTACCAGCGAATCCTGTGTGCTCCATGGCTTGAAGCAGTTCTTGATGGGTCAGGGTGATGCGGACATCGTCGCGCATCACTACGTCATAACCTTCAGGTGTCCGGGTTATCTTTTTATAAATACCCTCTGGATGGCTGCCGAACTTGGCCATCGCCGCCTTGATGGCTGACACCGTGACACAGTTACCTTCGGTGACTTGAAAGAAATCTCGCCATATGTTTTTTGGTCTGATGCCCGAGTCGGTGGTCGAGCGAACAATTGTACGGGCGGGGGCATCATCTTTGCGGGTGTAGGCAGCATTGAATTCGCCTTTTTCCAAGTGGCGATTGTTGATGCGACTATTATCGTAAGGGGTTGGATAGTTGAGGCCATTCAGTGGAGAGAAACCGATATTCATAGTAATTGACTCGGGGTACATAAAGGAGACTGTCGGTGAACAGGTTGTCTGAGAACTGACGGTGAGGATTTATTATTATGCGAGTTGATATCCGTGGGTGTGTACCTTCTCATCCCCAGGAAGGTTTTTACCTTCCTTTATGAGCCTGCCGTTGTAGAACAGCCCACCAGCGTTACTGCCGATCAACACGGTCAGGCCATCGGCATCGCCTGCTCTTTCCATGTATTTAATAGATGAGCTCACGCCCATCCCTTCCAGAACATTTTTTACCGTACGGCCATCAATTTTGCCAATCAATGCTGCTTCGAAACTCTGCCCAAAGGAGCGCACGGGGGGCTGGAGTTGTTGACGTTTGATGTAGGCTGCGAAGATGAAGTTGGCGTCCTTTATCATGCCATCATCGTGCCCGATAAATAAGGAGTGTTGTTGGGCTTGCTCAAGTTCGTCCCGCGAGAGGGTCAATTCAAATCCGTCCCTAAAGGTGACCTGATAGGCGTTATGGGCGAATTTTACATTTGAAAAAAACATCGGTTGGGCTCTGCCCGAACTTGGACATCAGCAATTTTATGACATCGGCGTGGGTTGAAGTCTCACCTTGAAAGACAAAAGGTCTTTGCGTATAAAACCTGGTGACCAGGTTATCTGGTTTCTGTCCATTTCGTTTGGCAGAAAGCTCCGGAAGTTCATGGTCGGCCTGAATATCACCTTCAGGGGGAAGGGGTTCGAGCGTGAAGGTGGAAGGTGTTGATATCTGAGGGACCGCAATAGGCGTCGGCATGGAGGTGTGGGGGGCCTTAAGGACAATAAAGCTTTCTATCCATTGTGGTACCTTTTTCTTGTGCCCGTAGTTTTCCATAAAGCCGTCATTAATCATGCCGCGCTTACTCGAAAATACCTTCATTGCCGGTACGGCTACCTGGTTCCCTACGTCCTGAGACCACACATGCTGTAGTTGGTAGTCAAGCCCTAAAAGCTTTAAACCCTCGTACCCGCTGATCCCGTAATCAGAAGAACTCAGAACAGCACCAAAGCTGTGTTGGTGAATATGGGTGCGATAATCGATTTTTCTGTAGTTGTATTGTGCTTCAAGGTGCTTGCGTTTATTCATGATCGCAAAAATAAAGCGTGCATCTTTTAGCATGCCCTCATCGTCGCCCGCAAACTTGGCATGGTGGGTAGCCAGTGCTAGTTCATCGTTGGATATATGCAGTTTGAAGCCGTCTTTCATGGTGATGTTGTAGCCGTTTCCGGTGTCCTTGACTTCATCAAAAATACTCAAGGGGCTCTGGCCGAGGCCCGACATGGCGGCCTTAATTACCGCCACCCAGTCATCGTGGTCATAACGGCCAAAGTAGGGGTATTTTTCATAGGTGGCATACAAGCCAGTCCACAAGTTACTGGGTGGGGCGCCTCTATCTTTTCCTGACATGACATGTGTTGCGGGTGTTTCGGTAGGCACGGCGCGGAGGAGGTGTGAAGACAATAGTTTGTTTTCAGCGCTCGACGTGTTATTTGCGGATTTGCCCTTTGTTTGTGAATAGCTATTTACGCTCGACCGATGACTGCCGGTGGGCGTCGAAATGCTCAGGCTCATAAGTATGCTCCGCAGTTGATAGTGGGTTGCCCGCAAATGAATCACTGTTGTAAGTGTCCTGTTGCTGCAATGCGTTCCCGCTATAGGTGAGAGGATAGGTTACAGAGAGTGACCTCGATTGGTTTTGGATGCAGGATAAATCCGGCCTTGGGTCGGTTTGTACGCAGGAAGGGAAATAGCCGGACACTTATATAACTAATGGCAGCCGGAGTGGCTGCCATTAGTTTTTACGCGGGCTGTGAAAGTTTCACAGCGTCAAGGTCAGGCACTTGACCAAGGCACCCGGCAGCAGGTTGGAGGCGGTATTGCGCTGGCTGTAAGTGCTGGCCGAGAGCAGCAACTCCCGATCAGCGGTCAGGGCCTCAAGTTGCGAGCCGAGCAACTGATAGACACTGTCATCAAAACGCATGGTGCTGACCGGCGCCTTGATTTCGCCGTTTTCCACCCAGAACGTGGCGAAGCGCGTCATGCCGGTCAGGCGCGCCGCTGGCAGGTCGGAATAGTTCAGGTACCAGAGGTTGCTGATATATAACCCGGTGCCCAACTGCTTGAGGATATCGGCCTGGGCCAGGCTGCCTGCCGCCATTTGCAAGGCGCTGGGCGACTCGTCGCTGCTGGCGCCGTTGGTGCTCAAACCGTATTCGGCGGCGCTGCGAGAGTTGATCAACTGGCCCTCGGCCTTGCCTGCCCGGATCAGGGGCACATC
The DNA here is from genome assembly GCF_023127895.1 of Pseudomonas sp. NCIMB 10586. Lineage (NCBI taxonomy): Bacteria > Pseudomonadati > Pseudomonadota > Gammaproteobacteria > Pseudomonadales > Pseudomonadaceae > Pseudomonas > Pseudomonas sp. NCIMB 10586. The sequence continues at coordinate 148,417 of NZ_SPKQ01000002.1, read as the reverse complement.
CCCGCGCGGGTAGCCTTCGGTGGAAAACGCCTGGCTCAGGGAACCGCTGATCTGTTCATTGATTGTCACCAGCGGGCTCAGTGATTGTTCACCGGCATACAGGCGCTGCAACGAACTGCCTTTGCTGGCGATGGCCTGGGCCGAAAAACCACCCCAGGTAATGATGCTGATGATTTCTTCCAGCGCTGGCGGTGCAAGGTAGGCACGGTATTGGCCGGGCGCCAGCTTGTGCAGCGGCCGCCCCAGAAACGCCAGTTGCTCGCGGGCCTGTTGAAAGCGTGCGGCAAATTCGGCGCTGTCCCAGGTGTGCCCGGCGTAGCTGGCCTTGACTGCTTCGCCATTGGCGTGGAACAGGCTGAAATCGAAGTTGAAGCTGTTGGCGCAATGCCAGCCGAACGCGCCCGAGGAACTGGCGAAACCACGGCTGATGGGGCCGGCGGCGTAGAAGCCGACCAGGTCGACGCCGTCGGCAGCCTGGCTGATATCGTCCAGCACCTGGGCCAGCGTCGGCAGCGGCCGTCGCTGTTCGTTGCTGCTTTGCCAGGCGTTGTGGTTGAGCAGCAGGTACGGATCACGTGGCAGCAGCGGCAAGGTTTCACGCAGCTGTTGCAGGGCATCGGCCAGACGCTGGCGATCCAGTGCCGCCTCGCCGGACAGGGTGATGCCCAGGTCGGCGTGGCGGCCATCGTTGATCAGCTTGAGGTTCAGGCTGGCCTGTTGCACTTGGCCGGCCTGGCGCACCTGTGCGTGGTTAAAACGCACGAACTCGGACGATTCATCCGCGTAACCCAGGTGGAACTGCTCCTTGTCGGTGACGGCCTGCTTGAGCCAGTCCACCAGTGCCTTGAAGTGGTTCATCAGGCATCGCCCCCAAATACGTCAATGTTACTGAATACACAGGCCGGAGACGCATGGCCAACGCGGATCACCTGGTTGGGCTCGCCCTTGCCGCAGTTGGGCGTGCCCAATACCTTGAAGGTGCTGGCGTCGCCGACCGCGCTGAGGTTGCGCCAGAATTGCGCGGAAATTGCCCGATAGTTGGGGTTCTTCACCACGCCCTTGAGTTCGCCGTTTTCAATCAACTGGCCCCACTCGCAACCGAACTGGAACTTGTTGCGCGCATCGTCGATGGACCACGAACGGTTGGTCGACATCAAGATGCCGTTTTCAATGCCACCCACCAGTTGCTCCATGCTTTTATCGCCGGCCTCGATATTCAAGTTAGCCATGCGGTCGATGGGCGGGCGGTTCCAACCGCAGGCGCGGCTGTTGGCAACGCCTGGCAAGTCGGCGCGAAATTGCGACAACGCACCGCCCAGGGGCTTGAGCAGCAGGCCATCGCGGATCAGGAATTGCTTGCTGGCGCGGGTGCCGTCGTCGTCATGGCTGTAGCTGGCGAGCTGTTCGGGGATGTCCGGGTCGAAGGTCACGTTAAGCAGCGGTGAGCCGTATTGCAGATGGCCGAAGTCGCTGGTCTTCACAAAACTGGTGCCGGCGTAGTTACGCTCGTCACCCAGGATGCGGTCGAGTTCCAGCGGATGGCCGATGGACTCGTGGATCTGCAGGATCATCTGGTCGGGCATCAGCAGCAGGTCACGTTGGCCGTGGGGCGTATTGGGTGCGAGCAGCAATTGCAGGGCTTCGTCGGCCACCTTGCGGGCGGCGCCCACCAGGCCAAAGCGCTGGATCACACCGGCACTGCCTTGCTGGCCGAAGTTGGTACCGCCCAGGGTGCGGGTCTGGCTGTCGTTGCCGTCGAAGGCGGTGACACTCAGGCCAGGAAAGACGAAGCGCTGGGCCTGACGTAGTTGCGCGCCGGCGCTGTTGAGGTAGATCTGCTCAACATGGGTGGTGCCCAGGCTGACTTCCCAAGTCACCAGGCGTTCATCCTTGGGCACGGCGGCAGATTCATCGCCGAGCAATTGGTAGCAGTCGCTCAGGGACGGGAAGGGCTGATCAAGGTCCGGAGACAGGTAGTCGGCGACTTCATTGGAAACCGGCTGCTGGTGCAGGTCGAGCAGGGCGTGGGGCTGGATCAGCCGGGCTTGCTGTTCGGCGCGCTCAAGGGCCGCTTGCAGGCCGGTAAGGGAAATGTCGTTGGTCGCGGCATAGGCTTCCACGCCATTGAGACGCACGGTAAGCATGGCGCCTTCATCGTGGCTCAGGTGTGGTGGTTCGGCGACGTTCTTGCGTACCGACAGGTACTGACCGGATTCGCGTACGTAGCGCAGGGAGAAGAATTCGGCACGGGTGCGCAGGGCACTGAAGTGCTGTTTGAGGGTGGCGTGGTGTTCGAACATGGGGCCTTCCTTGTGGGCGGCTCGGCGCGCGGCAGGCCAACAGAGTAGGCCGGGGCTGGGAGCTGATCAAGGAAAGTGTAGAGGGGGAGGTTTTGTGGTGGCTGTCAGGGCCTCATCGGGGGCAAGCCCCCTCCCACACTGACTGTGTTCACAAATTCAGATGTGAAAATACAGTCAAATGTGGGAGCTGGCTTGCCTGCGATATCAGGCGCCGCGGTGTATCAGTTACTGCGCAGTAGGGCCTACTTCACGCATCGGCTTGCCACGCACCGGCGCATCGCCTGCCACGTAGTAGTCGGCGGTGCTGCGCGGCAGTGGCTTGCGGCCACGGATCTTGTCGGCGATTTTTTCGGCGATCATGATCGTCGGCGCGTTCAGGTTACCGGTGGTGATGATCGGCATGATCGACGCATCGACTACACGCAGACCCTGCATGCCATGCACGCGGCCTTCGCCATCCACTACGGCCATCTCGTCGGTGCCCATCTTGCACGAGCAGGACGGGTGGAACGCGGTTTCGGCGTGCTCGCGGATGAACTTGTCGAGCTGCTCATCGGTTTGCACTTCAATACCCGGGCTGATTTCGCGGCCACGGTATTGATCCAGTGCCGGCTGCTGCATGATTTCACGGGTCAGGCGGATGCCATCGCGAAACTCCTGCCAGTCCTGCTCGGTGGCCATGTAGTTGAAGAGGATGCTCGGGTAGTCCCGTGGGTTCTTCGACTTCAGTTGCACGCGGCCACGGCTTGGCGAACGCATGGAGCCCATGTGTGCCTGGAAACCGTGCTCTTTCACACCGTTGCTGCCGTTGTAGTTAATCGCGACCGGCAGGAAGTGGTACTGGATGTTCGGCCATTCGAATTCCGGACGCGAACGGATAAAACCGCCGGCTTCGAACTGGTTGCTGGCGCCAATGCCAGTGCCGTTGAACAGCCACTCGGCACCGATGGCTGGCTGGTTGTACCAGAGCAGCGACGGGTACAGCGACACCGGCTGGGTGCACGCATATTGCAGATACAGCTCAAGGTGATCCTGCAGGTTTTCGCCGACGCCCGGCAGGTCGTGGACCACCGGGATGTCGAGGCTTTCCAGCAGCTTGGCCGGGCCGACACCGGAGCGTTGCAACAACTGCGGCGAAGCGATTGCACCGCTGCACACCAATACTTCTTTACGCGCACGGGCTTCAACGCGCTCTTCGGCGGCGCCGATCAGGTAGCGCACGCCAACGGCACGCTTGCCTTCGAACAACACTTTGTCGGTAAGGGCATGGGTGACGATGGTCAGGGTCGAACGCTTTTTAGCCGTGTCCAGGTAACCGCGTGCGGTGCTGGCGCGACGGCCATTCGGCGTGACGGTACGGTCCATCGGGCCGAAGCCTTCTTGCTGGTAACCGTTCAAGTCTTCGGTACGCGGGTAACCGGCTTGTACGCCGGCTTCGACCATGGCGTGGAACAACGGGTTGTTGCCCGCTTTCGGCGTAGTCACGCTGACCGGGCCTTCACCGCCGTGGTAGTCGTTCGGGCCAATATCGCGGGTTTCTGCCTTGCGGAAATACGGCAGGCAATCGAGGTACGTCCAGTCTTCCAGACCGGGCAGCTTCGACCAGTTGTCATAGTCCATGGCATTGCCACGGATATAGCACATGCCGTTGATCAGCGAAGAACCACCCAGGCCCTTGCCGCGACCGCACTCCATCCGGCGACCGTCCATGTGTGGCTCTGGATCGGTTTCGTAGGCCCAGTTGTAGCGGCGGCCTTGCAGCGGGAAAGCCAGGGCGGCGGGCATCTGGGTACGGAAGTCGAGGCGGTAGTCCGGGCCACCGGCCTCCAGCAGCAAAACGGTGACGCCTTCGTCTTCGGTCAGACGGGTCGCCAGGGTGTTACCGGCGGAGCCGGCACCCACAATGATGTAATCGTATTCTTGGGACATTGGATGCACCCTCTTTGAAGTCTAGTCAGGTCGGGCCTCATCGGGAGCAAGCCCCCTCCCACATTTGATCGGGTTCACACAGTCAAAGGTGGGAGGGGGCTTGCCCCCGATGGCGGCCTTACAGGCAATACAAGGCTCGGGTGTTAGAACACCGAGGCGTAATCGCCCAGCTCAACCTGTACCGATTTGATGCGGGTGAAGTTGTTCAGCGAGCTGATCCCGTTCTCACGGCCCACACCGGATTGCTTGTAGCCACCGACCGGCATCTTGGCGTCGGACTCGCCCCAGGCGTTGATCCAGCAGATACCCGCTTCCAGTTGATGAATCACGCGGTGGGCGCGGTTCAGGTCCTTGGTCACCAGGCCGGCAGCCAGACCGAAGTCGGTGTCGTTGGCGCGACGGATCACTTCTTCTTCGGTCTCGTAGGTGAGGATGCTCATCACTGGGCCGAAGATTTCTTCACGCACGATGGTCATCTCATCGGTGCAGTCGGTGAACACGGTCGGAGCCACGAAGGCGCCTTTGGCGAAGTCGCCGTCGGTCAGGCGATCGCCGCCGCACAGCAGGCGGGCGCCTTCTTCCTTACCTTTGGCGATGTAGCCCAGCACGCTTTCCATGTGGGCGAAGCTGACCAGCGGGCCGAAGTTGGTGTTGTCGTCCTGCGGGTCGCCGACACGGATGCGCGCAACGCGCTCGACAATCTTGGCTTCAAACGCAGCTTGCAGATGCTTGGGCACGAACACACGAGTGCCGTTGGTGCAGACCTGGCCGGAGCTGTAGAAGTTGGCCATCATCGCGATATCGGCGGCGCGATCCAGGTCGGCGTCTTCGAACACGATCAGTGGCGACTTGCCGCCCAGTTCCATGGTCACTTCCTTGAGCGACGAGCTCGAGGCGCTGGCCATGACTTTCTTGCCGGTGTCGGTGCCGCCGGTGAACGAGACTTTCTCGATGCGCGGGTGCTCGGTCAACCAGGTGCCGACTTCACGGCCGCTGCCGGTCAGTACGTTGAACACGCCAGCCGGAACGCCGGCTTCGGTGTAGATCTCGGCCAGTTTCAGGGTGGTCAGCGAGGTGACTTCGCTTGGCTTGAAGATCATCGCGTTGCCTGCGGCCAGGGCCGGGGCGGATTTCCACAGGGCGATCTGGATCGGGTAGTTCCACGCGCCGATACCGGCGACTACACCCAGCGGCTCGCGGCGAGTGTAGACGAAGGAGGTGTCGCGCAGCGGGATCTGCTCGCCTTCGATGGCTGGCACCAGGCCTGCGTAGTATTCCAGCACGTCGGCGCCGGTGACGATGTCGACGTACTTGGTTTCGGAGAAGGCTTTACCGGTGTCCAGTGTTTCCAGGGCGGCCAGTTCATCGTTGCGCTCGCGCAGGATGTCGACAGCACGACGCAGGATGCGCGAACGCTCCATGGCGGTCATGGCAGCCCAGATTTTCTGGCCCTTTTCAGCGCTGACCACGGCACGCTCGACGTCTTCTTTCGTGGCGCGTTGCACTTGGGCGAGAACTTCACCGTTAGCCGGGTTGATGGCTTCGAAGGTGGCATCGCTGCCAGCGTCGCTGTAGCCGCCGTCAATGTAGAGTTTTTGCAGGTCGAAACGGGCCATAAAGTCCTCGCAAGTGCATAAGTGGTTGGCGTTACCCGCCGTACAGTGGGCCATGGAGTTGTGGCAACACTGAGCGGCGGACGTTCAGGGGTTGAGCGTTTATAAGTGCTCTAACTCACCTGCTTGGCCAATTGGAAATCCATGTATTCGTAAGCGATCCGTTGCGCTTGCTCCGTGTCGAAAGCGTCTCCCGACAGGGCGCCGCGCAACCACAAACCGTCGATCAAAGCCGCCAGGCCGCGGGCTGCGCTGCGTGCCTCGGGTAACGGCATCGCACGGCGGAACTGGCAACACAGGTTGGAATACAGACGGTGATCGTTGATCCGCTGCAACCTGTGCAATGACGGGTGGTGCATGCTGGTGGCCCAGAAGGCCAGCCAGGTTTTCATTGCCGGGCCATTGACCTGGCTGGCGTCGAAGTTGCCTTCGATGATCACCTGAAGGTGTGCCCGTGGGCTGTCTTCCTTCAAGGCACGCCTGCGTTCGTGGACGTTCTCGATCAACGCATTCATCAGGTAGCGCATGGTCGCTGCGATCAGGCCGTTCTTGTCCTGAAAGTAGTGACTGATGATGCCGTTCGAGACGCCGGCCAGCCGCGCAATCAGCGCAATGCTGGCATCTCCCATTCCGACCTGATCGATGGCCGTCAAAGTGGCTTCGATCAACTGCTGGCGGCGTATGGGTTGCATACCGACCTTGGGCATGTAGCACCTCTCCTTAGGCCTGCCGATGGACGATCCACGTCCGTCGGCTTGAGGGCCAGTCTATTTTGTTTTGATTGAACGTTCAATCAACAAAGAATAAGATCTGCGACAAATGGTCGCTGCCTACAGATATTTCCTACCTGCGAGCTGCAACCTCTGACACCTGCAAAAACCCTTGAAACAGGCCACTTCAGAGCCTGATCACCGCTTCGGCGGGCTCAAGAATTTTCGGGGTGTCTTTATAACACCCGTCCGTCGACTGCCGAAAAATCGATGTCCCGGGATAACCGTTGCCTTGTGTTTCTCTCTCGCACTGCCTGGAGCATCTGCGCCATGAGTTCTGCCTCTCTTATAAAGACCCCGCCGGAAAAGGTCCGGGTCAACGGTTGGGTGTTCTACACCTCCACCGCGCTGATTCTGATATTGACCGCCATTCTGATCATCGCCCCGCAGGAGGCCGGGCGCCTGCTCGGCGTAGCCCAGGCGTGGCTGTCGAAAAGCTTCGGCTGGTACTACATGGTGGTTATCGCCGCCTACCTGGTGTTTGTGGTCGGTCTGGCGTTTTCGTCCTACGGGAAATTGAAACTGGGTAGTAAGGACGATACCCCGGACTTCAGCTACGGCGCCTGGGCCGGCATGTTGTTCTCGTCGGGCATCGGCATTTCGCTGTTGTATTTCGGTGCGTCCGAGCCGCTGGACCACTACTTCAACCCGCCCGAAGGCGCAGCGGCCAGCAATGGCGCGGCACGCCAGGCGCTGCAACTGACCTTTCTGCACTGGGGGCTGCACGGCTGGGCGATCTATGCCCTGGTCGGTTTGGCCGTGGCGTACTTTGCCTACCGCCATAACCAGCCGCTGGCCTTGCGTTCGGCGCTGTACCCATTGGTGGGCGAGCGTTGGGTGAAGGGCGCGGCCGGCCATGCGGTAGACGGTTTCGGCATGTTCGTCACCTTGCTGGGGCTGGTGACCAACCTGGGTATCGGCTCGATGCAGGTGTCGTCGGGGCTGGAAAACCTGTTCGGCATGGAGCACAGCAACACTAACTTGCTGATCGTGATCATCGTGATGAGCACCGTAGCGACCATCGCTGCTGTATCGGGCGTGGAGAACGGCATTCGCCGCCTGTCCAACCTCAACATCGTGCTGTTCAGCGGCTTGCTGATTTTTGTGCTGCTGTTCGGCCCGACCCTGCACCTGCTCAACGGCCTGGTGCAGAACACCGGCGATTACCTCAACGGCATCATTCTGAAAACCTTCGACCTGTATGTGTACGAAGGCGACGCCGACAAGACCGAGCGCTGGATGGGCCTGTGGACCCTGTTCTACTGGGCCTGGTGGATTTCCTGGGCGCCATTTGTGGGCATGTTCATCGCGCGTATTTCCCGTGGCCGTACCGTGCGTGAACTGGTGGCGGGCGTATTGCTTATCCCGCTGGGCTTTACCCTGGCGTGGCTGTCGATCTTCGGTAACTCGGCCCTGGACCTGGTGTTGAACCACGGGGCGGTGGAGTTGGGCAAGACGGCTCTGGAGCAGCCGTCCATGGCCATCTACCAACTGCTTGAGCATTACCCGGCATCGAAAATTGTCATCGGCGTATCGATCTTCGTGGGCTTTGTGTTGTTCCTGACCCCGGCGGATTCCGGCGCGGTGATGATGGCCAACCTGTCCTGCAAAGGCGGCAATGTGGACGAAGATGCGCCGCACTGGTTGCGGATCTTCTGGTCGGCGGTCATTACGCTGGTGACGATCGGCCTGTTGTTTGCCGGCAACTTCGAAGCCATGCAAACCATGGTAGTGCTGGCAGGGCTGCCGTTCTCGGTGGTGCTGATCTTCTTTATGTTCGGTTTGCACAAGGCGATGCGCCAGGACGTGGCCATCGAACAGGAGCAGGCGCAACTGGCTGAACGCGGGCGTCGTGGGTTCAGCGAGCGCTTGACGGCGCTGGACCTGCAACCGAGCCAGGCCACCGTGCAACGCTTTATGGACAAGCACGTAACGCCGGCGCTGGAAGAAGCGGCGGTTGCGCTGCGTGAGCAAGGTTTGGAAGTGCAGACACTGCTGGGCAAATCCAAGCGCTGCATTGGTGTGCGTATCGAGATGGAAGAGGGCAACCCGTTTGTCTACGAAGTGAGCCTGGATGCTTACTCGTCGGCGCCGGCTGACTTGCCTGAAGAAGAGCGCACCCGTTATTACCGTGCCGAGGTGTACCTGCACAACGGGCCTCAGGAATACGACCTGATGGGCTTCACCCAGGAACAGATCACCCGGGATGTGCTCGATCAGTTTGAAAGCCATCGGCAGCTCCTTGGCCGTGTCTATAGCTGATAGTTGAAACCTGGTGGTGCTTTGAATGTGGGAGGGGGCTTGCTCCCGATGGCGGTGTATCAGTAACAGATGTACTTACTGACACACTGCATCGGGAGCAAGCCCCCTCCCACATTGACCCAGTTGCTACAGTTGGTTTTGCAGTGTTTGCTAGCCCAGGTTCTTGCCTAAGAGGGCATGGTAGAGCTCACTGTCACCCAAGATCCCCACCACCTGGTTGTTGTCATGCAACACCAGCTTGTTCCCCGTCTGGTAGCGAATCTGTAACGCATCGCGCATACCGATGTTGGAGTCCACCAGCGTCGGCACCCGGCCCAGACCTTCCACCGCTTGCCCCGGCGCCCAATTCTGCAGGTTCATCGCCACGCCATTCTGGCGTGCGCCCTGGATGGTGTTGCCTTCGGCCAGGTCCAGCCACGAGTCACCACCCGGATCAAGGCACACCGAACCGTTCACGCGCTTGCAGTTGTCCAGCGTGCGCATCAGGCTGCGTCCGCACAGCACGTTCAGTGGGTTGGTGTGGGCGACGAAGGTGCGCACATAGTCGTCCGCCGGGTTCAGCACGATCTCTTCCGGCACGCTGTACTGGATGATCTTGCCGTCTTTCATGATCGCGATACGGCTGCCCAGTTTCAGCGCTTCATCCAGGTCGTGGCTGACGAACACGATGGTCTTGCTCAACTTGCGTTGCAGCTCCAGCAGCTCATCCTGCAAACCTTGGCGAATCAGCGGGTCGAGGGCCGAGAAGGGTTCGTCCATCAGCAGGATATCGGCGTCCATCGCCAGGGCGCGGGCCAGGCCGACGCGTTGCTGCATACCGCCGGACAGCTCGTCGGGCTTCTTGTTGCGCCATTGGCTCAGGCCCACCAGTTCAAGCTTTTCATCCACCAGCGTGCGCCGTTCCTTCTCCGGACGGCCCTGCATTTCCAGGCCGAAGCTGATGTTCTCGCGCACCGTCAGCCAGGGCATCAGGGCGAACTTCTGGAACACCATGGCGATGCGTTTGGTGCGCATCATTTTCAACTCGGCGGGGGTGCAGGAGGCGATGTCGATCTGGCGACCTTCATGCTCTACAAACAGTTGGCCACGGCTGACGGTGTTGAGGCCGTTGATGCAGCGCAGCAGGCTTGACTTGCCGGAACCCGACAAGCCCATCAGCACACAGATCTCGCCTTTCTCGATATCCAGGCTGGCCTTTTCAACGCCGACAATCTGCCCGGTCTTCTTCAGAATTTCGTTACGGCTCATGCCCTGGTCCAGCAGCTTGAGCGCTTCGCGTGGGTCTTTGGAAAAGATCACGTCGACATTGTCGAATCGGATAATGCTCATGCATCACCCCCTACTTTAGCGTCGGGTTGTTTGCAGATACGGTCGAGCATGATGGCCAGCAAGACGATCGCCAGGCCCGCTTCAAAGCCCAGGGCGATGTCAGCGGTGTTCAGTGCGTTGACCACCGGCTTGCCGAGGCCGTCGGCACCCACCAGGGCGGCGATCACCACCATCGACAACGACAGCATGATGCATTGGGTAATGCCGGCGGCGATGCTCGGCATGGCGTGGGGCAACTCGATGCGCGAGAGTAACTGGCGGCGCGAGCAGCCAAAGGCTTTACCGGCGTCCATCAGCTCTTGCGGCACATCGCGGATACCCAGGTAGGTCAGGCGGATCGGCGCGGCAATCGCGAACACCACCGTGGAAATCAGCCCGGGCACCACACCCAGCCCGAAGAGGGTCAGGGTAGGGATGAGGTAGACGAAGGTCGGTACGGTCTGCATCAGATCGAGCACCGGCCGCATCATGGTGTAGAACATCGGCTTGTGCGCGGCAACAATACCCAGCGGCACGCCGATGACCACGCAGACCAGGGTGGCGAACAGCACCTGCGCGAGGGTTTCCATGGTTTCCTGCCAGTACCCCAGGTTGAGGATCAGCAGGAAGGAGGCAATGACAAACACCGTCAGGCCCCATTTGCGTTGAATAAAGTGAGCCAGCAGCGCAATCAGACCGATCAATGCCAGCGGATTGAACCAGGTCAGCGCAAACGTCACGCCGTGGATCATCGTTTCCAGTGTCGATGCGATTGCGTCGAAATAGTTGGCACCGTGTTGGGTCAACCAGTCGACGAAGGCAGCGATGTACTGGCCTAGAGGGATTTTCTGTTCAGTCAGCATGGTAGTGAATGTCCACATGCGAAGGGGAAAACATCCCGGGCCAGCGCACCGGCCCGGGGTCAGCGGGTGCTATTTGGCGAGGTAAGCTTTGACGGCATCGAGCCCTGGTTTGCCATCGACGGTGGTGACACCGGCGAGCCAGGTGTCGAGCACTTGCGGGTTCTTCTGCAGCCAGGCCTTGGCGGCGGCGTCGGCCTTCATCTTGTCGTCCAGGACGTTACCCATCAGGGTGCTTTCCATGTCCAGCGTGAACACCAGGTTTTTCAGCAACTGGCCGACGTTGCTGCATTCCTGGGTGTAGCCCTTGCGGGTGTTGGTGTAGATGGTGGCCTGGCCATAGTTGGGGCCGAACGAATCGTCGCCGCCGGTCAGGTACTTCATCTTGAAGCGGGTGTTCATCGGGTGCGGTTCCCAGCCGAGGAACACAATGGCCTGGTTGCGCTTGGAGGCGCGTTCAACCTGGGAGAGCATCCCGGCTTCGCTGGACTCGACCACCTTGAAGCCGGCGGTCTTGAGGCCGAAGGCGTCTTTGTCGATCAGTGTCTGGATAGTGCGGTTGCCGTCGTTGCCCGGCTCGATGCCGTAGATCTTGCCGCCCAGCTCATCCTTGAATTTGGCGATATCGGCGAAGTCTTTCAGGCCCTTGTCGTACAGCGCCTGTGGGACCGCCAGGGTGTACTTGGCGTTTTCCAGGTTGGCGCGCACGGTTTCCACGGTGCCGGCATCACGGTACTGCTTGATGTCGTTTTCCATGGTCGGCATCCAGTTGCCGAGGAAGATGTCCATGTTCTTGCCGTCGGCCAGGGACTTGTAGGTCACCGGTACCGAAATCATCGTGGTGCGCGGCTTGTAGCCCAGGCCCTTGAGGATTTCGCTGGTGGTCGCGGTGGTGACGGTGATGTCGGTCCAGCCGACATCGGAGAAGTTGACGGTCTTGCACTGTTCCGGTTCTGCGGCGTGTGCCATGACGGGCAGACTCAGCATGGCGGCCAACAACAACGAGGGTGAACCTTTCATTGGGGTAGACTCCTGTGTCTTTTCTGGCGGCATTCGCCGCGCTTTATAAGTGTTGCGGTTGGAGCGTGCGACAACAGCTCTGGCGCGATGCCTTGCAAACGAGTCGAGACTGATCATGTACCAGTGAAAATCTGACGCCTACAGGGGGCGTCGTATCCAGTACAGGGAGGGTCGCATCCAGTACCGATGACGTCGCTTACAGCTTTTTCCCAAGGTAAAACTGCTGTTTTTACCCATCTGCACCGCAAAAAACGGCCAAAACAGGCGTTCGCACGCGAGCGACGCTGGTGAGCATGGATGCGTCGGTGTGAGACGCCGTGGCGAGCAACAAAAGCTTGATGATGCCGCCATCTGGGCGATCTGAGCGTAGCACCTCGTTCAAGCCCGGCCCGCGCTTATCGAGGAGTTACACGTTAATGGCTATCAGCGTTTTCGACCTGTTCAAGATCGGCATCGGGCCTTCGAGTTCTCACACCGTGGGCCCCATGCGCGCCGCGGCGTTGTTCGTGCAGGCGTTGCGTGAGCGTGAACTGTTGGAACGGGTTCGGCGTGTCGAAGTGCAACTGTACGGCTCGTTGTCTGCCACTGGCATCGGCCATGGCAGTGACACCGCAACCATCATGGGCCTGATGGGCGAGTGGCCGGACGCAATCGACCCCTCGCAAATCGGCGTACGCATTCAGACCTTGCGTGAAACCGACACCCTGTTGCTGGACAGCCGTTTGCCGGTGCCATTTGTGTGGGCGCGGGACATGCGCTTGCTCGACGAGAACCTGCCGTTCCACCCCAACGCCATGACCCTGGTGGTATGGGGTGATGACGGCGAACTGCATCGCGATACCTACTATTCGGTCGGCGGCGGCTTTGTGGTGGATGAGGCCCAGGCCCAAAGCGGCGTGGCCGATATGGACCGCACCGAATTGCCTTACGATTTTTCCAGTGCGGTGGAGCTGTTGCAGCTGTGCAAGACCCACAACCTGCGCGTCGCCGAACTGATGCTGGCGAACGAAAAGACTTGGCGCTCCGAAGAAGAAATCCGCAGCGGCCTGATGAAACTCTGGCGCGCCATGCAGGATTGCGTGGAGCAGGGCCTCAAGCACGAAGGCATCCTGCCCGGCGGCCTCAATGTGCGCCGTCGCGCCGCCAAGTTGCATCGCAGTTTGCAAGAGCTGGGCAAACCCAATGTGATCGGCTCGACCTTGAGCGCCATGGAGTGGGTCAACCTGTTCGCCCTTGCGGTCAACGAAGAAAACGCCGCCGGTGGGCGCATGGTGACGGCGCCCACCAATGGCGCGGCGGGGATCATCCCGGCAGTGCTGCACTACTTCATGAAGTTCAGTGAGGAGGTCACCGAAGCCAACGTGGTCGACTATATGCTCGGCGCGGCGGCGGTAGGTATCTTGTGCAAGAAGAACGCTTCGATCTCCGGTGCTGAAGTCGGCTGTCAGGGTGAAGTAGGCTCGGCTTGCGCGATGGCCGCAGCTGGCTTGGCGGAGATTCTAGGTGCCACGCCGGAGCAGGTGTGCAACGCCGCTGAAATCGGCCTGGAACATAACCTCGGCCTGACCTGCGACCCGGTCGGCGGCCTGGTACAGGTGCCGTGTATCGAGCGCAATGCGATTGCGGCGGTGAAGGCCATCAACGCGGCGCAAATGGCCCTGCGCGGCGACGGCCAGCACTTTATCTCCCTGGACCGGGTGATCCGCACCATGCGTGATACCGGGGCCGATATGCATGACAAGTACAAAGAGACATCACGCGGTGGGTTGGCGGTGAGTGCGGTTGAGTGCTGAGACCCAGTCGCCTGCATCGGGGCTTGCCCCCTCCCACACTTGATTTGTGAACACCTTCAAAATGTGGGAGGGGGCTTGCCCCCGATAGCAATAGTGCAGACACAATTGCTCATAAAGTGAACACCAGATCAAAAAACGCCACCTTTTAGCGCGTCGCAAACAGATAAGTAGCTACCAAACGATTTCCCTCTCGTCACCTGCGCATTGTGCTTTGGGTGACAGACACGTCCTACGCCCGCAAAGCGCCTTCCCACAAGTGCTACCGATTTGCTCACACGCTTTGAGTAGCACCCTTCTCACGTCATATCCCGCACCCCACGCGCGGGCTTATATAGACGCATCAACAGGTCGTTTTCAGGAGTTATTGAATAGCCATTCAATTTTAGGCACGGCATTTGCTCTATCAATTCAAAGCCTCTCCTTTTCAGGGAGCGCGCAATAACAAGAGCCTCGCCTGAGGCCATCACCCGCTTTGTGTGAGGAGATACCGCGATGACGTCGTTCAACTCCGGGGGCCAACCCCAGAACCGTGCGCCTCAATCCATCGGCTTTCTGCTGCTGGACAATTTCACGCTGATTTCCCTGGCTTCGGCAGTGGAACCGCTGCGTATGGCCAACCAGTTGTCCGGCCGCGAGCTGTATCGCTGGACCACTCTGAGTGTCGACGGTAACCAAGTGTGGGCCAGCGACGGTCTGCAGATCACTCCCGATGCCTCCATGCACAAAGCCCCGGCCCTGGACACCGTCATCGTGTGCGGCGGCGTGGGTATCCAACGCACTGTCACTCGTGAGCATGTGTCGTGGCTGCAAGGCCAGGCGCGCCAGTCCCGGCACCTAGGCGCGGTGTGTACCGGCAGTTGGGCCTTGGCCTGCGCGGGTTTGCTCGATGGTTTTGATTGCAGCGTGCACTGGGAATGCCTGGCGTCGATGCAGGAAGCCTTTCCGCGCGTCGCGATGAGCACGCGTCTGTTCACGCTCGACCGCAACCGCTCCACCAGCTCCGGCGGCACTGCGCCGTTGGACATGATGCTGCACCTGATCAGCCGCGACCACGGCCGTGAATTGTCGGCTGCCATCTCCGAGATGTTCGTCTACGAACGCATCCGCAACGAACAGGATCACCAGCGCGTGCCGCTCAAGCACATGCTCGGCACCAACCAGCCGAAGCTGCAGGAAATCGTCGCGCTGATGGAAGCCAACCTGGAAGAGCCGATTGACCTGGATGAACTGGCGGTGTATGTCGCCGTGTCGCGCCGCCAGTTGGAGCGGCTGTTCCAGAAATACCTGCACTGCTCGCCGTCGCGTTATTACCTCAAGCTGCGCCTGATCCGTGCACGGCAGTTGCTCAAGCAAACACCGATGTCGATCATCGAAGTGGCGTCGGTGTGCGGGTTCGTGTCGACGCCGCACTTCTCCAAGTGCTACCGCGAATACTTCGGCATACCGCCACGCGATGAACGTGTTGGCTCCAACACCACCCAGCAAGTAGCGATGATGTCGATTCCGCAGGCACTGGTGTTGTCACCGTTGTCGGGGCCGATGTCGGCGTTGAGCCAGGCCAGGAACGAGTCGACGTTTGCCAGTGTAAGGCTCTAAACCGAGTCGTCTGCATCGCAGGCAAGCCAGCTCCCACCTTGGAATGCGTTCTCCTGTGGGAGCTGGCTTGCCTGCGATAGCGGTATTTTCAGGCGCCGGAGTTCTGTTTGAATTGCATCAGCGCCGGCAACAACTGCTTGTCGATCGCCTGGCGTACCGCCGGCAAAATCGTCGCACTGCCGCTGTACATTTTTTCAACCATGCCCTTGAGCGCCTTGGCCCGCGCCTCGCTCAAACCGCGCACCGCACATTCACACGCCTGCTCGGCGGTGGTACCGCTGGATACTTCAAAACCCAGCGAGCGCAGTTGGCTCAGCAGGTCATCCTGGTCAATCAAATCCGCGTGCATCATGACGTTTATCCTGGTGTAGGGAACAGGGATTGACCTGGATTCTGGTTGGCCCCCGCTGGGTGGGCAAGAGCAGAATCGAGCAATGGCTTGGATGGCTATGAACAGGTCGTTTTCGGGTCACTTGGCAATACGGTTAATAGGCACACTGATCCCAGGCACGCAGCTTGACGGTTTGGTCACCCTCCAGATGCACAGCTCACACAAGGCCCCTCTGCCCCGATCCAGTCACGGCTGGCTCGGGGCTTTTTTTGCCGGCAAACCGATGACACGGCCAAGCAGGGCGGGCCTTGGCAGCTCGGCCTGTGCAGCGCTGATCGCGTCGAGCCGTTGCAGCGTGGCCTCGGTGAACGGTGTAGCTTGCGGCCCGGCCAGATCGACGTGCAGCAGCATCTGTTCATTGCCGGCCAGTTCCTTGTCATCGCCCACCCGGTGCAGGCTGTGATACAGGTGCAGGCGCTTGGCGTCATGGGCGATCAGTTGGGTGTGCACTTCAACCTCGGCGCCCAGTTTCACTTCGTGCAGGTAGTTCAGATGCAGCTCCAGGGTGAACAATGAGTGGCCGCTGGCTTCACGGTTGTCGCTGTCCAGGCCCAGGGTGTCCATCAGCGCGTCGGTGGCGTAGCTGAAGATCAGCAGGTAGAACGCGTCGCGCAGGTGGCCGTTGTAGTCCACCCAGTCGGGAAGGACTCGGGTGGTATAGGTGGTCAATGCGGGCATTATCGGTTCCCTTTATTCGGCGAAGGTCATGCCGTGCCGGGCCTTGGTGGTTTTCACCGCCTCAAGCACTGCCAACAGGCAATCATCACGATAGCGTTCCAGCGCCGAAATGCTGTGTTGGCCTAACTGATCGCTAGTGCCATCGACGACGTCGTCAATCAGCTTGTCGGTCAGCTCCGGTGCTGGCAGGTAGGTCCATGGTAACTGCAACGCCGGGCCGAATTGCGCCATGAAGTGCCGCATACCGGCATCACCGCCTGCCAGGGTGTAGGTGAGGAAGGTACCCATGAACGACCAGCGCAAGCCGGCGCCAAAGCGAATCGCGTCATCGATTTCGCCGGTGGTGGCCACGCCGTCATTGACCAGGTGCAGCGCCTCGCGCCACAACGCTTCGAGCAGCCGGTCGGCAATAAAACCGGGCACTTCCTTGCGCACATGCAGCGGGCGCATACCGAGGGATTCATACACCTTGATGGCCGCCTGGATCGCTTCAGGCGCAGTGCGCTTGCCGCCCACCACCTCCACCAAGGGCAGCAGGTAAACCGGGTTGAACGGGTGGCCGACCACGCAGCGTTCCGGGTGGGTCGAACCTTCATAGAATTCGCTTGGCAACAGCCCGGACGTGCTCGAACCGATCAACGCATTCGGCTTGGCCGCCGCGCTGATCTGGCTGTGTAACTGCAGCTTGAGCTCCAGGCGTTCCGGGGCGCTTTCCTGAATGAAGTCGGCGTCCTTGACGCACTCCTCGATGGTGCTGACAAAGCGCAGCCGATGCTGGGAGGCACCCGCTGCCAGGCCTTGTTTTTCCAGCGCGCCCCAGGCATTGGCGACGCGTTTGCGCAAGGCTGCTTCGGCACCGGGGGCAGGGTCCCAGGCGACCACATCCAGGCCGTGGGCGAGGGCACGGGATACCCAACCGCTGCCGATAACACCGCTGCCCAAGGCAGCGAAGGTTTTGATGTCAGTGATAAAGCTCATTGGCACATTCCTAAAGAGTTCGGGGATCCCCTCCCACATGTTTAACCGCGTTTGGTCAGGCCCATCTTGATTCGGCCCTCGGCCGGGGTCATGACCCGCGCACCCAGCCGGCTGAGGATTTCACGGGCGCGTTCCACCAACTGGCCGTTGGTGGCGAGCACGCCTTTGTCCAGCCACAGGTTGTCTTCCAGGCCCACCCGTACATTGCCGCCCAGCAGCACCGCTTGCGCGGCCATCGGCATTTGCATGCGACCAATCCCGAACCCTGCCCACACCGCGTCGGCGGGCAGGTTGTCGACCATGGCTTTCATGGTGGTGGTGTCGGCCGGCGCGCCCCAGGGAATGCCCAGGCACAGTTGGAACAGCGGGTTATCGAGCAGCCCTTCCTTGATCATCTGCTTGGCGAACCACAGGTGGCCGGTGTCGAAAATTTCCAGCTCGGCCTTTACGCCCAGGGCCTGGATACGCTTGGCGCCGGCCCGCAGTTGCGCCGGGGTGGACACGTAAATGGTGTCGCCGTCGCCGAAGTTGAGGGTGCCGCAGTCCAGGGTGCAGATCTCCGGCAGCAGTTCCTCCACATGCGCCAGGCGGGTCAGTGGGCCGACCAGGTCAGTGTTGGGGCCGAAGTCCATCGGGTTCTCGCCGCCACCGATTTCCAGGTCGCCGCCCATGCCGGCGGTGAGGTTGACGATGATGTCGATGTCGGCCTCGCGGATGCGTTCCATCACTTCACGGTACAGGGCTACATCGCGGCTGAATTTGCCGGTGTGCGGGTCGCGCACATGGCAGTGCACCACGGTGGCGCCGGCCTTGGCGGCTTCTACTGCGGCGGCGGCAATTTGTTTGGGGGTGACCGGCACGTGCGGGCTTCTGGCGGTCGTGTCGCCAGCACCGGTGAGTGCGCAGGTGATGATGACGTCGTGGTTCATGAGGCGGTTCCTTACAGGCGTGGTGGTGCCGTTCGCGGTCGCAAGTGGCCGCGAAACGGTGATTCGGAGAAGGTTATTTGCTGGTGAGTTTCAGGTTGGCGGCCGCGGGTTTGCCATCGAACGTGGTCACGCCCTCCAGCCAGCGCTGCTGGTCTTGAGGGTGATCCTTGAGCCACTGCCTGGCGGATTCCAGGGCATCCTTGTGATCGAGCAGCGGCTGCATCATGCGGCTCTCGTCGGCGGCGGTGAACGTCAGGTTGGTCAGCAGCGTGTGCACGTTGGGGCACTGCTCGGCGTAGGTTGGCGACGTGACGGTCCATACGCTGGCCCGGCCTTCGTTCGGCCCCAGGGCGTCTTCGCTGCCGGTGAGGTAGGTCATCGCCACATTCACGTTCATCGGGTGCGGCGCCCAACCAAAGAACACCACGGCTTCCTTGCGGCGCACGGCGCGGTCCACGGCGGCCAACATGCCGGCTTCGCTGGACTCCACCAGTTGGAACTTGCCCAGGCCAAACTGGTTCTTGGCAATCATCGCCTTGATCTGGGTATTGGCACCCGAGCCAGGCTCGATGCCGTAGATCTTGCCGCCCAGCTCTTTCTGGAACCTGGCGATGTCAGCGAAGGTCTTCAGGCCCTTGTCCGCCAGATAAGTCGGCACCGCCAGGGTGGCGCGCGCGTCTTCCAGGCTGGGTTTATCCAGGACCTTGACCTGCCCGGCCTCGACAAACGGCGTGATGGTCTGGGTCATCAGCGGGTTCCAGTAGCCCAGGAACAGGTCCAGGCGTTGGTCGCGGATACCGGCGAAGATGATTTGCTGGGAGGCGCTGGTTTGTTTGGTCTTGTAGCCGAGGCCGTCGAGCAGCACTTGAGTCATGGCGCTGGTGGCGATCACGTCGGTCCAGTTCACCACGCCCATGCGTACGTTCTGGCATGAAGCGGCATCCGCTGCCATGGCGTTAGTGCTCAAAACGGCGCTGGCGCTGAGTGCAAGTACGCAACGGCGGATCAGTCGGTTCATGGTGGGTCCCTCGGCAGGTCGTTATTGTGGGGGCCGGTGTCTTTGTGCACCGTGACGCCACGTTACGCAGCTTGGCGAACCACAAAGCGCACGACGGCGACCGGCTCTTGCACTGCAGCGACCTGTCCCCTTGAATCCGTGCATGAACGGGAGTATCACAGTGCCACGCTGCCCGCCCCACGAGAGCGCCACCATGTCCCAGGATTTCTACTTCTTGCTGATGCCGGGTTTTTCGGCCATCGGTTTTATCTCGGCCTTGGAACCGTTACGGGTCGCCAACCGCTTTCGTGGCGAGTTGTACCGCTGGCACATATTGAGTGCAGATGGCGGTGCGGTGCTGGCGAGCAACGGTATGTCGGTCAACGCCGACGCCGCGCTGGAGCCGCTGGAAAAAGGCGCCACATTATTAGTGGTGGCCGGTTTCGAGCCTTTGCAATGCTCCACCCCGGCGCTGGAGCATTGGCTGCGTCGCCTCGATCACGACGGCGTGACCTTGGGCGCCATCGACACCGGCGCCTGTGTGCTGGCCGAAGCGGGGCTGCTCGATGGCCACCGCCTGACCCTGCACTGGGAAGCCATCGACGCCTTCAAGGAAGCCTATCCGCAATTGAGCGTGACTCAGGAACTGTTCGAGATCGACCGTCGCCGCATTACCTGCGCCGGCGGCACCGCGTCCATCGACTTGATGCTCGATCTGATCGCCCAGGCCCACGGCTCGGAACTGGCGGTCCAGGTCTCGGAGCAATTCGTGCTTGGCCGTATACGCCCACGCAAAGACCACCAGCGCATGCAGATCGCCACGCGCTACGGCATCAACAACAAGAAACTGGTGCACGTGATCGGCGAAATGGAGCAACACACCGAACCGCCCCTGAGCACCCTGGCCCTGGCCGACGCGATCAAGGTCACCCGGCGCCAACTGGAGCGCCTGTTTCGTCTGCACCTGAACGACACCCCGAGCAACTTCTATCTCGGCCTGCGCCTGGAGAAAGCCCGGAAACTGCTGCGCCAGAGCGACATGAGTGTGCTGGAAGTGAGCATTGCGTGTGGGTTTGAGTCGCCGTCCTATTTCACCCGCAGCTATCGCGCCAGGTTTGCCAAGTGTCCTAGGGAGGATCGCCGGCGGGAGGTGGTTTGACGGGTAATTAGAGTCAATTATGCTGGGAACTATAATTTATAGTTCGTTCAATAATTGAGTATAAAACCATGTTCGCGCACAGCGGTTTTGTGTTCCGTCGTCCCGTCCCGCCGAGCTGATTGCCAATGCCATTGCCACACACTTCCAATGTGGGAGGGGGCTTGCCCGCGAAGACGTCGGCCCAGCAAACATTGAGGTGTGGTGTGGCTTACTTTTTCAGCAGCGCCGAGCACGCTGCCTTGTAAGCCTCATGCTGATATTTGTTCAGCGTGGCCGGCAATTCAACGTTGTGCTTCTTGTTCTGCGCATTGATGGTTTGCGGCGACAGCAGCGTCACCTCCACCCCGTCCAGCAACTGAAAGATCCCCTCAATCTTGAACGTCGTCGGGCCCCCGGCGAACTCGCCTTTTTTACTGCGCTTTTTGATCGCGATACGGGTAATGGCGTTCGCCTGCACGAACGCCTTCACCTGGGCGGCGAAGGCTTTTACGTTGGCTGCTTCGTCGTCGTCTTCAAGGGCGATTTTCTTGGTGGCCAGGGCGATGTGGGTCAGTGCCTGGTTGTCCAGAGCGGCGAGGGCGATGATGGCTTCGCTGCCTTTGATTTCGATGCCGCAAGTAGTCATGGAATGCTCCGCGCCCCAGAAAATGCTCATGGGTAAGTTATTTATCGGGGCGCATGATACCGCCAAGCTCAAACAGCTTCTTTACGGTTTCGCTCATGGGCTGCATTTGAGAGATCTCAATGTGCAATTTCAACAAACTGGCTTTCTTGATTTCTTCGTCGAGTTCATTTTGGCGCTCGTTTGGCCCGTGGATTTTTTTGCGCCAGCCGCTTAGGCCAAATACGGTTAGCCATGATGCGACGAGGGCGTATATGACGAGGGCGATCAATGAAAGCGCCTCTCGAGCACGTACGAAGTTAAATACAAGATCGAGGGTGTCAGGATCAGCAGGTTTGTAGCCGGCCTTCAGCTCTGACTGGATTTTCAATGCAGCTGCTAAAAAATCCGGATCGTTATTTAATTTCTTTGAAAGCTGCGGGATATAGTCTTTCTCGGTGTCACCCTCTTTAAGAGCGGTGATGCGGTTTTCGAATAATCTCTGATTATGCTGGTTTGAAAAGTTGTCCAGAGACGCGTTGGTCTGTACTTCGATTCGATAATCCAGGTAAGCCAATGACAGGATGGCAAACAGCGCGCCGCCGAGCATCAGCAAGCCGCAAACAGCGGCAAATTTGTACAGGTTGTCGGTGGGAGGGGTAGGAAACCATTGCATTGTTCAGTACTCATCCTTGAGAGGGAAAGCATCGTTAAATTTGACGAGCGCGCAAAAGCAGCGTGGGACTTGCTTGGCCAATAGGGTGCGCAAATCACTCCTGCCCAATCGACTCCAAAAACTCCGACCGCTCATCACTCATCCGCGCCAGGCAATCATTCTGCGCAATCGCATACTCCTTGCTGCCATTGACCGCCGGGAAGGTGTCCACCGCGCAATCGGCATCACGCAGTTTTTCCCATTTCTGCTGGGCGTCCTTCAGACGGGCGGTAATGTCGGCCAGTTTGGTCTTGTCGCTGCCGTAGGTTGAAGCCATGCGCTCCAGCAGGCCTTGATAGTTATCCTTGAGCAATTGCTCGGCGGTGGTTTTGTTGTAGGCGGCGCAGGCCAGGGTCTGTTTGTCGTTTTCGATGCCGTCGCACGGCGTGCTGTCGGTGTCTTCGGCTGCGTGAACGCCGGTTGCGATGAGTGCCAAAGCCAGGAAAATCGATTTCATTGCGCCGTCTCATATCACGTGATGCGCAATTCTGGCTCAAGCGTAAGACAAAGAACAGTCGCCCGTCAGGCATGTCTGCACAGCCTTTGTCGTGGATTGACGCTTTCGGCAATTCCCCTGTCGTTTTTGCACCCGGCTCGGGTTGTCCCTGGGCATATGCTGGCCCCAAAGCGCCGGCAGACGATTCGGCGCATGAATCGCCAATAAGGGGACGCCTGATGAGCCCAGCCGAGTTGCACGCCGACAGCATCGTTATCGACGGTCTGATTATTGCCAAGTGGAACCGCGACCTGTTCGAAGACATGCGCAAAGGCGGCCTCACCGCCGCCAACTGCACGGTGTCGGTGTGGGAAGGCTTCCAGGCCACGATCAATAACATCGTCGCCAGCCAGACCCTGATCCGCGAGAACAGTGACCTGGTGATCCCGGTGAAAACCACCGCCGACATCCGCCGTGCCAAGGAACAGGGCAAGACCGGCATCATCTTCGGCTTCCAGAATGCCCATGCGTTTGAAGACCAGCTCGGCTATGTCGAGATCTTCAAGCAGCTCGGCGTTGGCGTGGTGCAGATGTGCTACAACACCCAGAACCTGGTGGGCACCGGCTGCTACGAGCGCGACGGCGGGTTGTCGGGCTTCGGGCGCGAAATCGTCGCCGAGATGAACCGTGTCGGCATTATGTGCGACCTGTCTCACGTCGGTTCCAAGACCAGCGAAGAAGTCATCCTCGAATCGAAAAAGCCGGTGTGCTATTCACACTGCCTGCCGTCCGGGCTCAAGGAACACCCGCGCAACAAGTCCGATGAAGAACTCAAGTTCATCGCCGACCACGGTGGGTTTGTCGGCGTGACCATGTTCGCGCCGTTCCTGGCCAAGGGCATCGATTCGACCATCGACGACTACGCCGAAGCCATCGAATACACCATGAATATCGTCGGTGAAGACGCCATCGGCATCGGCACCGACTTCACCCAGGGGCATGGTCAGGATTTCTTCGAAATGCTGACCCATGACAAGGGCTACGCCCGCCGCCTGACCAGCTTCGGCAAGATCATCAACCCGCTGGGCATCCGCACCGTGGGTGAATTCCCCAACCTCACCGAGACCCTGCTCAAGCGTGGCCACCCCGAGCGCGTGGTACGCAAGATCATGGGCGAGAACTGGGTCAACGTCTTGAAGGACGTCTGGGGCGAATAAGCCAGACACCTATCGGCAACACCACAACGAATTTTTCTGGAGTTAAGTTTCCATGGCCAAGATCGCCCCGCAATTGCCAATCCAAGTCGACAGCGAAACCGGTGTCTGGACCTCCGACGCCCTGCCCATGCTGTACGTGCCGCGCCATTTCTTCGTCAACAACCACATGGGTATCGAAGAAGTGCTGGGCGCTGATGCCTACGCCGAGATCCTCTACAAGGCCGGCTACAAATCCGCCTGGCACTGGTGTGAGAAAGAAGCCGAGTGCCACGGCCTGGAAGGCGTCGCGGTGTTCGAACACTACATGAAGCGCCTGTCGCAACGTGGCTGGGGCCTGTTCAAGATCCAGGACATCGACCTGGATAAAGGCACCGCCAGCGTCAAGCTTGAGCACTCGGCGTTCGTCTACGTGTACGGAAAGGTCGGGCGCAAAGTCGACTACATGTTCACCGGCTGGTTTGCCGGTGCCATGGACCAGATTCTTGAGGCCCGTGGTAGCAAGATCCGCACTGTCGCCGAACAAGTCTACGGAGGCTCCGAAGAGGGCCACGACGATGGCCTGTTCACCGTCAAACCGTTGTAAGCCGAGGACCGTGCCATGGCTTTCGAAGCAATGTTTGCGCCGATCCAGATCGGCAAGCTGACCATCCGCAACCGCGTGCTCAGTACCGCCCACGCCGAGGTGTATGCCACCGACGGCGGCATGACCACCGACCGCTATGTGAAGTACTACGAAGAGAAAGCCAAGGGCGGTATCGGCCTGGCGATCTGCGGCGGCTCCTCGGTGGTGGCCATCGACAGCCCCCAGGAGTGGTGGAGCTCGGTGAACCTGTCCACCGACCGCATCATCCCGCACTTTCAGAACCTGGCCGACGCCATGCACAAGCATGGCGCCAAGATCATGATCCAGATTACCCACATGGGCCGTCGCTCACGCTGGGACGGCTTCAATTGGCCGACCCTGATGTCGCCGTCCGGCGTGCGTGAGCCGGTGCACCGTGCCACCTGCAAGACCATCGAGCCGGAAGAAATCTGGCGCGTGATCGGCAACTACGCCCAGGCGGCGCGTCGTGCCAAGGCCGGTGGCCTGGATGGCGTCGAGCTGTCTGCCGTGCACCAGCACATGATCGATCAGTTCTGGAGCCCGCGGGTCAACAAGCGTACCGACGAATGGGGCGGTAGCTTTGAAGGCCGCATGAAGTTCGGCCTGGAAGTGCTCAAGGCCGTGCGTGCCGAAGTGGGCGATGACTTCTGCGTGGGCATGCGCCTGTGCGGTGACGAGTTCCACCCGGACGGCTTGTCCCATGAGGACATGAAGCAGATCGCCAAGTATTACGACGACACCGGTATGCTCGACTTCATCGGCGTGGTGGGCTCGGGGTGCGACACCCACAACACCCTGGCCAACGTGATCCCGAACATGAGTTACCCGCCGGAGCCGTTCCTGCACCTGGCAGCCGGGATCAAGGAAGTGGTCAAGGTTCCGGTGCTGCACGCGCAGAACATCAAGGACCCGAACCAGGCCACGCGCATCCTTGAAGGCGGCTATGTGGACATGGTCGGCATGACCCGTGCGCACATCGCCGACCCGCACCTGATCGCCAAGATCAAGATGGGCCAGATCGACCAGATCAAGCAATGCGTGGGCGCCAACTACTGCATCGACCGCCAGTATCAGGGCCTGGACGTGCTGTGCATCCAGAACGCCGCGACCTCCCGTGAATACATGGGCGTGCCGCACATCATCGAGAAAACCACCGGGGCCAAGCGCAAAGTGGTCGTGGTGGGCGCAGGCCCCGCTGGTATGGAGGCAGCACGTGTCGCCGCCGAACGCGGCCACGACGTAACCCTGTTGGAGAAAAAAGAGTTCATCGGCGGGCAGATCACCACCGCTTCGAAAGCGCCGCAGCGCGACCAGATCGCCGGTATCACTCGCTGGTACCAGCTGGAGTTGGCGCGCTTGAAAGTCGACCTGCGCCTGGGCGTGGCGGCGGATGCCGAGACCATTCTGGACCTGCGTCCGGACGTGGTGGTGCTGGCGGTGGGCGGGCATCCGTTCATCGAACAGAACGAACATTGGGGCGCCGCCGAAGGCTTGGTGGTGAGCAGTTGGGATGTGCTTGACGGCAAAGTCGCGCCGGGCAAGAACGTGCTGGTGTACGACACCATTTGCGAGTTCACCGGCATGTCGGTGGCGGACTTCCTGGCGGACAAAGGCTGCCAGGTGGAAATCGTCACCGACGACATCAAGCCCGGTGTGGCAATTGGCGGTACGTCGTTCCCGACTTACTACCGCAGCATGTACCCCAAGGAAGTGATCATGACCGGCGACATGATGCTGGAAAAGGTCTATCGCGAGGGCGACAAGCTGGTGGCAGTGCTGGAAAACGAATACACCGGCGCCAAAGAAGAGCGGGTGGTCGACCAGGTGGTGGTGGAGAACGGCGTACGCCCGGACGAGGCCCTTTACTACGGGCTCAAGGAAGGTTCACGCAACAAGGGCCAGATCGACGTCGAAGCCTTGTTTGCGATCAAACCGCAGCCGTGCTTGAGCGAGGCGGGCGAAGGGTACTTGCTGTTCCGCATTGGTGACTGTGTGGCCCAGCGCAACACCCACGCCGCAATCTACGACGCCCTGCGCCTGTGCAAGGATTTCTAAGCCGACACCGAACCAAAAAGTGGACTCGGTTCAAATGTGGGAGGGGGCTTGCCCCCGATAGCGGTGGGTCAGCTACAACAGTATCAACTGACACTCCGCCATCGGGAGCAAGCCCCCTCCCACATTCAAGGCCAGTTTCACAGTAGACCTGTGTGGTCTGTGGGAGCTTCATCATGTTGAACACCTTGTTGCCAATTCTCTTGTTTGCCGCTTTGGGGCTCGCCGTCCTCGGCGCCTTGCGCCGCATGAGCATGTGGCGCCGTGGGCGTGCATCCAAAGTCGACTTGCTTGGCGGTCTTTTGGCCATGCCCAAGCGCTACATGGTCGACTTGCACCACGTGGTCGCCCGCGACAAATACATTGCCAATACCCACGTCGCCACGGCGCTGGGCTTTGTGCTGTCGGCGCTGCTGGCTGTTGCGGTGCACGGCTTCGGCCTGCAGAACCGCATTCTCGGCTATGCCTTGCTGCTGGCTTCGGCGTTGATGTTTGTGGGCGCGATCTTCATGTACCTGCGCCGCCGCAATCCGCCTGCGCGCCTGTCCAAGGGCCCATGGATGCGCCTGCCGAAAAGCCTGATGGCGTTCTCGGTGAGCTTTTTCCTGGTGACCTTGCCGGTGGCCGGGATTCTGCCCGCTGACTTTGGCGGCTGGCTGCTCGCTGCGCTGCTGAGCGTGGGCGTGCTGTGGGGCGTATCGGAAATGTTTTTCGGCATGACCTGGGGCGGGCCGATGAAGCACGCCTTCGCGGGTGCCCTGCACCTGGCCTGGCACCGCCGCGCCGAGCGCTTCGGCGGTGGCCGCTCCACTGGTTTGAAGCCGCTGGACCTCAGTGATAAAACCGCGCCGCTTGGCGTGGAAAAGCCCAAGGATTTCACCTGGAACCAGTTGCTCGGCTTCGACGCCTGCGTGCAATGCGGCAAGTGCGAAGCAGCGTGCCCGGCGTTCGCTGCCGGCCAGCCCCTGAACCCGAAAAAGCTTATCCAAGACATGGTCGTCGGCCTGGCCGGTGGCACCGATGCCAAGTTCGCCGGTAGCCCATACCCAGGCAAACCGGTGGGCGAACACGGCGGTAACCCGCATCAGCCGATCGTCAATGGCCTGGTGGATGCCGAGACGTTGTGGTCGTGCACCACATGCCGCGCCTGCGTGGAAGAGTGCCCGATGATGATCGAGCACGTTGACGCCATCGTCGACATGCGCCGCCACCTCACCCTGGAAAAAGGTGCCACGCCGAACAAGGGCGCCGAAGTCCTGGAAAACCTGATTGCCACCGACAACCCTGGCGGTTTCGCACCGGGCGGTCGCCTCAACTGGGCGGCGGACCTGAACCTGCCGTTGCTCAGTGACAAGGGCAGCTGCGAGGTGCTGTTCTGGGTCGGCGACGGTGCCTTCGACATGCGCAACCAACGCACCCTGCGGGCGTTTGTCAAAGTGCTCAAGGCGGCGGGGGTGGACTTTGCGGTACTCGGCCTGGAAGAACGCGACAGCGGTGACGTAGCGCGGCGTCTGGGCGATGAAGCAACTTTCCAATTGTTGGCCTCGCGCAATATCCAGACGTTGGGCAAATATAGCTTCAAGCGCATTGTTACCTGCGACCCGCACAGTTTCCATGTGCTGAAAAACGAGTACGGCGCCTTCAACGGCAATTACTTCGTACAGCATCACAGCACCTTCATGGCCGAGTTGATCGGCGACGGCGCGCTCAACCTGGGCCAGCACAAAGGCAGCAGCGTGACCTACCACGACCCTTGTTACCTGGGCCGCTACAACGGCGAATACGAGGCACCGCGCCAAGTGCTGCGGGCGTTGGGCATCGAGGTCAAGGAAATGCAACGCTCAGGCTTCCGTTCGCGCTGCTGCGGCGGTGGCGGCGGCGCGCCGATCACTGACATTCCCGGCAAGCAACGTATCCCCGACATGCGCATGGAAGACATCCGCGAAACCGGTGCCGAACTGGTGGCCGTGGGCTGCCCGCAATGTACGGCGATGCTTGAAGGTGTGGTCGAGCCGCGGCCATTGATCAAGGATATTGCCGAGCTTGTGGCCGACGCTTTGCTTGAAGACCCTGTGCCGGCAAAAGCGCCTAAACGTGAACCCGCGGAGGTGCATTGATGAGCGACATTATTCGCCGTGACCCTCGGGCCGAATGGATCGCCCGTAACCGTCTTCACCCCTTGCACGCGGCCATGCAGCCCGTGCAGCAGAGCTGGATGGGGCCCAACGGCATCATTCGTAAAAACGTGCACGGTGTCGGTTTTATCGGCCCCAACGGCATCAAGCGTATTGACCGCAGCGGTGCCCAGCAGGGCGGTGCGGCCAAGCGTACGGCGGCGGTGGAGGTACAGTTGCCACTGCATCAGGTGCCAACGCCCGCGTTCTACATCAGTGTGGTGCCGGACATGGTCGGTGGCCGCTTGAGCAGCCACGACCGTGACTTGCTTGGCCTGGCCAGGCAACTGGCTGGCAGCGACGGCGCGGTGCTGGCCATGGTGTTTGGTGAACATAAGGAAAACGCCTTCGCCACTGCCGGTGTCGATCGCCTGCTGGTACTGGACGGCCACGCGTTCGACGGTTATTCACCGGAGCAACGCGTACAAGGCCTGCGCGCTGTGGATAACCAGTTCAATCCGCGCCACTGGCTACTGCCGGACAGCCGCAGCGGCGGCGGTGAATTGGGTCGGCGCTTTGCCGCCAGCCTCAAGGAACGCCCGGCGACACGCGTTTGGCAAATCAAGGGCGATGAGTGCATCGGCCGTGCGGGGGCGGGCCAGCAAGATTTGGCCCGGCCGCTGCCGCGCCTGATCCTGGCGGCCGTTGAGTGTGCCGACCCGGTCAGCGAGACCCGGCATGAGGTATTGCCCGTAGAGTTATCCACAAGCCTGGCGCGCAGTTTGTCGCGTATCGAGGACCTGGGGGCGGTGGCGGTGGATCCGGCGGCGATTCCCATGGCCGAAGCGGAATTCATTTTCTCCGGTGGCAATGGCGTGAAGGACTGGGCGCTGTTCCACCAGACCGCCGCAGCCCTGGGCGCCACCGAGGGCGCGTCGCGGGTGGCGGTGGACGATGGCTTCATGGCGCGTGATCGTCAGGTCGGCGCCAGCGGCACCTGGGTCACGGCGCGGGTGTACGTGGCCGTGGGTATTTCCGGGGCGATCCAGCACCTGCAAGGCATCGGGGCCTGCGACAAGGTGGTGGCGATCAACCTCGACCCGACCTGCGACATGATCAAGCGTGCCGACCTGTCGGTGATCGGCGAAAGCGCCGCGATTCTGCAAGCCTTGATCGATGCGGTGCAGGCCTACCGCAACGGCGCCAAGCGCGATGCAGCTTAGGGACATGACCATGACAACCACTGTAATCAGCTTGGTATCCATCGGCGCCCACCCCACTTCCGGGCGCCCGCGCCGTGCGGAGCAGGACGCCCGCGCTGTCGAGCTGGGCCTGCAAATGGCTGGGGATAAGTTGCAGGTGCTGCACGCCGGCGATATCAACGAGCCGACCTTGCGCAGCTACCTTGGGATGGGGCTGGCGCAACTGCATGTACTGGAACAACCGCCCGGCGCCGATGCCTTGCCGGTACTCAGTGAATACCTGCATGACGCCGGCGCCCAGGTGGTACTCACCGGCAGTCAGGCGGAAACCGGTGAAGGCTCGGGCATGTTGCCGTTTCTGCTGGCAGAACAATTGGGCTGGCCCCTGGTTGTAGGGTTGGCCCAGGTGGAATCCATCGACGCCGGCGTGGCCCATGTACTGCAAGCCTTGCCTCGCGGCCAGCGGCGGCGCCTGAAAGTGCGCCTGCCGTTTCTGGCCACCGTGGATAACGCTGCGCCCAAACCGCGCCAGAGTGCATACGGCCCGGCGCAACGTGGCGAACTGGCGGCCCATGAGGTGGAGATCGAACAGGACGAGTTATTCACAGGCGCCCTGCTGCAACCGGCCAAGCCAAGGCCCAAGCGTCTCAAGGTGATCAAGGCCAAGAGCGGCGCCGACCGTATGAAGGCTGCCACGGCCAAGGCCAGTGGCGGTGGTGGGCAGGTGCTCAAGGGTGTGAGTGCTGAAGAGGGCGCTCAGGCGATTCTCAAGCTGTTGATTGAAGAGGGTGTCGTACGCTGATCCGCTGTGGGAGGGGGCGTGCTCCCTCCCGCATGAGTTCTGCGGTTTACCCACAATCGCTGTTGATCCGCTTGTGGATAACCTGTTCGCGGTTGTCCACACCCCCTATGTATCAAGCCTTGCAGCCCTCTGTACGAAAAATAGCCAGCCTAAACTGCGGTTTTTCCAGGAGTTTTCCCGGTTGGCAGTACTGACTTGCCCCCAAAGTCTGTTGGCGCATCTGTGGATAAGATGTTCGCTATCTTCTGTAAGCCATGTAAACAAAGGCTTTCAGGAGGTTGATCGAAATTCGATCAGTTTCGGCTTTTTTCTGCATTGAAACCCCGGGAAGCCCGATTTATGCAGGGTTTGTGCGCTTTTCCACAGGTTGGATAAAGTTGCCCCCAAAGTCTGTTGGTGCATCTGTGGATAAGGTGTTCGCTTAGTGCTGTAGGCCATATGAATCAAGGTCTGCACAGATATGATCAATAAATGATCAGGTAAGGATGGATCCCTTGGTTTCAAATAAGTCACGGATTTTCTTGATTTAATTTAAGCCGCACACCGACTTGCCCACAATTGCTGTGGGTGGCTTTGTGGATAAGTTGTTGGACAAAGGCTGGAGGGCAGGGTGTTAGCGGTCTGCGCGAGAGTTGATCAAATAGTAGGCAGCGTCTGCTTGAAGTGTGGGAGGGGGGGCTTGCTCCCGATAGGGATGGCTCAGCTTGCACATGCATTGGCTGATACTCCGTTATCGGGAGCAAGCCCCTCCCACCTTTTGATCCATAGGGCGTAAGTTACTCGTGTGCAGCCACACCTTTGAGGTACGGCGCAGGCGCGGCACCCAAGTTGTTCAACATGCGCTCGCTGTACCAGTCCACAAAGTTCACCACGCCAAACTCATAGGTCTTGGAGTACGGGCCAGGCTGGTAGGCTGTTGAGTTGATGCCGCGCTGGTTCTCCTCGGCCAGGCGACGGTCCTGGTCGTTGGTCGCGTCCCACACCTGGCGCATGCGCTCCACATCGTAGTCCACGCCTTCCACGGCATCTTTGTGCACGATCCACTTGGTGGTGACCATGGTTTCCTGGGCGCTGATCGGCCACACGGTGAACACGATGATGTGATCGCCCATGCAGTGGTTCCACGAATGAGGCAGGTGCAGGATGCGCATCGAGCCCAGGTCCGGGTTCTTGATGCGGCCCATCAGTTTGGCGCAGCCCTGCTTGCCGTCCAGGGTCATCGACACTGTGCCCTTGAGCAGCGGCATACGCACGATGCGGTTACGCAGGCCGAAGCTGGCGTGGGCGTAAGGGATCTTCTCGGCATCCCAGGCGGCGGCGGAGGCGGCTACGTGGTCCTTGAACGCCTGGTCGGCGCGCGGGTCGGTGACGTCGTCCCATTCCAGCAGGGTTTTGAGCAGTTCCGGGTGCGACGCGTTGCAGTGGTAGCACTCGCGGTTGTTTTCCAGCACCAGCTTCCAGTTGGCTTTTTCGAACAAGGTGGTCTGGATCGCCACCTTGGTGTTTTCCATGTCGTAGGGTTCCATGTAATGGCTGAGCGTCGACAGGAAGTCATCGATGGCCGGCGGGGTCTCGGCCAGACTGATGAAAATGTAGCCGCCGGCGGTCTTCACGTTTACCGGTTTCAAGCCGTACTGCTTCATGTCGAAGTCGGCGCCCATCTCGGTACCGGCGAACAACAGGCGACCGTCCAGTTCGTAGGTCCATTGGTGGTAGTGGCAAACCAGTTTGGCGACCTTGCCCTTTTCGCTGGTGCACAAGCGCGAACCACGGTGGCGGCAGACGTTGTGGAATGCATGTACCACGCCTTCGGCGCCACGGATCACGATGATCGGGTTCTTGCCCACTTGCAGGGTCAGGTAGTTGCCCTTGGTGGGGATTTCGCAGGTCATGCCGGCAATCAACCACTCTTTCTGGAAGATCTCCTGCATGTCGATATCAAACAGCCGCTCATCAGAGTAGAACGGCTGTGGCAGCGAAAAGGTGCGCTCGCGCTCGTGCAGCATTTGCGCGGTGGCCTTGCGTGCGGGTTCCAGCGGATCGCCCAAGCTTAAGGTTGCGGTGACGTCCATCGTGTGTGTCCTCATGGCCATTCTGTGTGGCCGGCGAATAGTGGCTGATCAGGTTTGCAGCAAGGCGTAAAGAACGCGTCTTTGTTGGGAGCGAGTGTGGGCCCGGCGTTGGGTCGAACCTTATCCATGGGCGACATGGCCCAATCTGATCCCGACGCGCAAGGCCCTGTCTTTGGGGGCTGGTCGCCGTAAGTATGTGAATGTCGCAGATAGGTAAATGGGTGGCCCCGGCGTTACGCAGAATCGCCACCATAAGGCCGACGTCGGCGGTGGAGAACAACATGTCTAGCAATTTCCTGAATCCGGTAACCACCCAGACCTGGGCCAATGGTCGGCACATCGTCCGTTGCGTCAAAGTCATCCAGGAAACCTGGGACGTGCGCACCTTCTGTTTTATGGCTGACCAGCCGATTCTGTTCTTCTTCAAGCCCGGGCAATTCGTCACCCTGGAGCTGGAAATCGAAGGCCAGCCGATCATGCGCTCCTACACGATCTCCAGTTCACCGTCGGTGCCTTACAGCTTTTCGGTAACCATCAAGCGTGTACCGGGCGGGCGTGTGTCCAACTGGCTGCATGACACGCTGCACGAGGGCCAGGAGCTGGCGGTGCACGGACCTGTCGGGCTGTTCAACGCGATCGACTTCCCCAGCCCGAAAGTGCTGTACCTGAGCGGCGGGGTGGGGATCACCCCAGTCATGTCCATGGCGCGCTGGTTCTACGACACCAACGCTAATGTGGACATGACGTTTGTTCATAGCGCGCGTTCACCCAAGGACATCATCTACCACCGCGAGCTGGAGCACATGGCGTCGCGGATCGACAACTTCAGCTTGCACCTGATTTGCGAAAAGCATGGCCTGGGTGAACCCTGGGCCGGCTACCGCGGTTATCTGAATCACAAGATGCTGGAACTGATGGTGCCGGACTTCCTGGAGCGCGAAGTATTCTGTTGCGGCCCGACGCCTTACATGAGCGCAGTGAAACGCCTGCTGGAAACCGCCGGTTTCGATATGGCGCGTTATCACGAAGAATCCTTTGGTGCGACGCCGCCGGAAGCGCGGGCCGACGCCGTGGAGCAGGCCGAGCAAGCGGCGGATGCGCCGGAAATCGACCTCGCGGATCTGCACCAGGTGGAGTTCATCGCATCGGGCAAAAGCATTCGGGTGGCCCCCGGCGAGACTGTCCACGCAGCAGCTGCCAAGCTTGGCCTGTTGATCCCCAAAGCCTGCGGCATGGGTATCTGCGGCACGTGCAAGGTGATGAAGCTGGGCGGGGAGGTGGAGATGGAACACAACGGCGGGATCACCGAGGAAGACGAAGCCGAAGGTTACATCCTGTCGTGCTGCAGCGTGCCGAAGGGCGATGTGCGCATCGAGTTCTAATACCTCGCACATTCCCACGCAGGAGCGTGGGAATGTGCGGTCGGCTGTGCGCCGAGGGTCATGAGTCTTCGGCGCGGGCTTCCAGGAGTAACGGTTACTGCGCGTAGATATGCACGACGAAATGCTGGCCTGATGCTGTCAATTCATAGGCTTTATCGTAGATCCTCAACGTCCTCGAAGGTTCGCGGATGGTGTCCCCGACTTTGGCGTACTTCCTGAACTCATCCCAGTCAATCACCGTGGTGCTGATAGTGCCATCGCTTTGCAGGGTGTTGCCGTTGCTTTGATATTCCATGATTAAGCTCTCCATTGGATTTACGTTTCCAGCCGATTATTCGGCGGGTAGCGAACCCGGAAAATGGCGGTTATGACTGCGTTTTCCTTCCGGGTACCAAGAGGCTAGTCAACGAATATCCAGCGCGTAGCTGTCAGAAATATCAAAAAACAGACTCGGCAATCGGCCAGTATTCGCTGGCCGAATTCCCACGTTAAGCCCTCATGACTTCCCTGATATCGGCGGCTAACTCTCGTACACGTTCTTCTTCTGTGTCCCACGCACACATGAATCGCGCCCCACCTTTACCGATAAAGGTGTAGAAGCGCCAACCCTTGGCTGTAAGCCCCGCAATGGCTGGCTCCGAGAGTTGCAGGAATACACCGTTGGCTTGCACAGGGAACATCAATTCAACGCCGGGGATGTCCGCAACCAGGCTGCTGAGCAATTGCGCGCAGTGGTTGGCATGGCGTGCGTGCTTGAGCCAGGCATCGTTTTCCAGCAAGCCTACCCACGGGGCGGACAGGAAGCGCATCTTGGATGCCAACTGGCCAGCCTGTTTGCAGCGGTAGTCGAAGTCTTCGGCCAGCTTGTGATTGAAGAACAGGATGGCTTCACCCACCGCCATGCCGTTCTTGGTGCCGCCAAAGCACAGCACGTCCACCCCGGCTTTCCAGGTCAGGTCGGCCGGTGAGCAGCCCAGGAACGCGCAGGCGTTGGAGAAGCGAGCACCGTCCATGTGCAGGTTCAGGCCCAGCTCTTTGCACGTGGCGCTGATGGCGCGGATTTCTTCCGGGGTGTACACGCTGCCGACTTCGGTGGCCTGGGTCAGGGTGACCACGCGCGGTTTGGGGTAGTGGATGTCCTGGCGCTTGAGGGCGATCTCGCGGATCGATTCCGGGGTCAGCTTGCCGTTCTCGGTGCGTGCAGTGAGCAGCTTGGAGCCATTGGAGAAAAACTCCGGTGCGCCGCATTCGTCGGTTTCAACGTGGGCGGTTTCCGAGCAAATCACGCTATGGTAGCTCTGGCACAGCGAGGACAGTGCCAGGGAGTTGGCGGCGGTGCCGTTGAAGGCGAAGAACACTTCGCAGTCGGTTTCGAACAAATTGCGGAAACCGTCGGCGGCGCGATGGGTCCACTCGTCATCACCGTAGGCGCGTTGATGGCCGTGGTTGGCTTGTTCCATGGCGGCCCAGGCTTCCGGGCAGATGCCGGAATAGTTGTCGCTGGCGAATTGTTGGCTCTTGTCGGTCATGGCCCATTCCTGTGGTCGATGTTGGTGCGCACTTTAACCAAGATTGTCAGGGGCGCGCACGCTCTGTAAATGCAAAGTCGTTGGGGAATTATGCACGGTACTCACACCTTGCCTGTCGGACGTGTCCGAGATGGCGCTTTGGACTTACTCAAGTGGCTGGCGCTGCTGAGCATGGTGCTCGATCACCTGCGCTATGTGGGGTTGAGCCTGGATGGGCTGTATGTGCCTGGGCGCCTGGCGTTCCCGTGGTTTTGCCTGGCGATTGCGGCCAATTTGCACAGGGCCCGGAACGCTCCGGTGACCGGCCATCGGCGCTACCTGGGGTGGTTGCTGCTGTTTAGCGTGATCAGCGAAGTGCCTTATCGGATGTTCATCGAAGATGCCGATACCTTGAACGTGTTGCCGACTCTGGCGCTGGGCCTGCTGGTTGCCCGAGGTTGGCAGCAGAAGGCGTTGATTGATCGAGGATTGGCGCTGATCGCCGTCACAATAGCCGCTGTGTTTTCAACCCAGTTGATGTTCGGTTTCTTTGGTGTATTGCTGCCACTGGCGATGCTGTTGGTGTTTCGCCGGCCCTGGTATTTCAGCGTGCTGCCGGGGTTGGTCTGTGTCGCCGCGAATCAATGGCAGATTCTGCTGAATAGCGGTACGCCTGTGGCGCAGTTGGGGTTGGCTGCATGTCTGATTGCGCCGCTGGCAGGATTGGTCTTATTGCGACATGGCAAAAACGCCAAGCCACCCGCCATGCGGCGCTGGGCCTATGCCCTGTATCCCATGCATTTTCTTCTGTTGCTACTCGTTCGCAAGCTCATCGCCTGACCCCTGTGGGAGCTGGCTTTGCACATTCTTCAGTCCATGTCGTAAACGCACCTTTGCGTGGCGTGCGCAGGCATTTGACCTGTACGCGCCAGCCCTACCATCGCATCAAAGGGCCCTGCGAGGGCTTCAACAATACGAAAGGCTGGGAGAGACGCGATGTTCAGCAAACAAGACCAGATCCAGGGATATGACGACGCACTGCTGGCGGCCATGAATGCCGAGGAGCAGCGTCAGGAAGACCATATCGAGCTGATCGCGTCGGAGAACTACACCAGCAAGCGCGTCATGCAAGCCCAAGGCAGCGGCCTGACCAACAAATACGCCGAAGGCTACCCGGGTAAGCGCTACTACGGTGGCTGCGAGCATGTGGACAAGGTCGAGGCCCTGGCCATCGAGCGTGCCAAGCAGCTGTTCGGCGCCGATTACGCCAACGTGCAGCCGCACTCCGGTTCGTCCGCCAACAGCGCGGTGTACCTGGCGCTGATCAATGCCGGCGACACCATTCTGGGCATGAGCCTGGCCCACGGCGGTCACCTGACTCACGGTGCCAAAGTGTCGTCCTCGGGCAAGCTGTACAACGCAGTGCAATACGGCATCAACACCGACACCGGCCTGATCGACTACGACGAAGTCGAGCGCCTGGCGGTCGAGCACCAGCCGAAGATGGTGGTGGCCGGTTTCTCTGCCTACTCCAAAACCCTGGATTTCCCACGCTTCCGTCAGATTGCCGACAAAGTGGGCGCGCTGCTGTTCGTCGACATGGCCCACGTCGCCGGCCTGGTGGCTGCCGGCCTGTACCCGAACCCGCTGCCCTACGCCGACGTGGTCACTACCACTACCCACAAGACCCTGCGCGGTCCACGGGGCGGCCTGATTCTGGCCAAGGCCAACGAAGCGATTGAAAAGAAGCTCAATGCTGCGGTGTTCCCCGGTGCCCAGGGCGGCCCGCTGATGCATGTGATCGCCGGCAAGGCGGTGTGCTTCAAGGAAGCGCTGGAGCCCGGCTTCAAGGCGTATCAGCAACAAGTGATCGACAACGCCCAGGCGATGGCCGAGGTGTTCATCAAGCGTGGCTACGATGTGGTCTCCGGCGGCACCGATAACCACTTGTTCCTGGTCAGCCTGATCCGTCAGGGCCTCACCGGCAAAGACGCGGACGCCGCCCTCGGTCGCGCCCACATCACCGTCAACAAGAACGCCGTGCCGAATGACCCGCAGTCGCCGTTCGTGACCTCGGGCCTGCGCATCGGCACTCCGGCGGTGACCACCCGTGGTTTCAAGGTGCCGCAGTGCATCGAGTTGGCTGGCTGGATCTGCGACATCCTCGACAACCTCGGCGACGCCGATGTCGAGGCCAACGTGGCCAAACACGTGTCTGCCCTGTGCGCTGATTTTCCGGTTTATCGCTGAGCGCGGTTTTGGAGTAATGACTATGCAACGCTACTCAGGCTTCGGCCTCTTCAAGCACTCCCTCAGCCATCACGAAAACTGGCAGAAAATGTGGCGCACGCCCACCCCGAAAAAAGTCTACGACGTGGTCATCGTCGGTGGCGGCGGGCATGGTCTGGCGACCGCCTACTACTTGGCCAAGGAGCACGGCATCACCAACGTGGCCGTGGTCGAGAAAGGCTGGCTGGGCGGCGGTAACACTGCGCGCAATACCACCATCGTGCGTTCCAACTACCTGTGGGACGAGTCCGCGCATTTGTACGAACATGCGATGAAACTCTGGGAAGGTTTGTCTCAGGACCTCAACTACAACGTGATGTTCTCCCAGCGCGGCGTGTACAACCTGTGCCACACCCTGCAAGACATCCGCGACTCCGAACGCCGTGTGAGCGCCAACCGCCTCAACGGCGTGGACGGCGAACTGCTCAATGCCCAGCAAGTAGCTGACGAGATTCCATACCTGGACTGCTCGAAAAACACCCGCTACCCCGTGCTGGGCGCCACCGTGCAACGTCGCGGCGGCGTGGCCCGTCACGATGCCGTAGCCTGGGGCTTTGCCCGTGCTGCCGATGCCTTGGGCGTGGACTTGATCCAGCAAACCGAAGTGATCGGGTTCCGCAAGGAAAACGGCGTGTGCATCGGTGTGGAAACCAACAAGGGCTTTATCGGCGCCAAGCGCGTCGGCGTCGTCACTGCCGGTAACTCCGGGCACATGGCCTCGCTGGCCGGTTTCCGCCTGCCGATCGAATCTCACCCGTTGCAAGCGTTGGTGTCGGAGCCGATCAAGCCGATTATCGACAGCGTGATCATGTCTAACGCCGTGCACGGCTACATCAGCCAGTCCGACAAGGGCGACCTGGTGATCGGTGCCGGTATCGACGGCTACAACGGCTACGGCCAGCGTGGTTCGTACCCGGTCATTGAGCACACCATTCAGGCCATCGTCGAGATGTTCCC
The DNA here is from genome assembly GCF_023127895.1 of Pseudomonas sp. NCIMB 10586. Lineage (NCBI taxonomy): Bacteria > Pseudomonadati > Pseudomonadota > Gammaproteobacteria > Pseudomonadales > Pseudomonadaceae > Pseudomonas > Pseudomonas sp. NCIMB 10586. Next base: position 109,883 of record NZ_SPKQ01000002.1, on the reverse strand, counting down.
GGTGCTGTCGCGGGTGCGCATGAACCGCCAGTGGGGCGGCATCGTCGACACCACACCGGATGCCTGCCCGATCATCTCCAAGACCCCGGTACCGAACATGTTCTTCAACTGCGGTTGGGGCACCGGTGGCTTCAAGGCCACGCCGGGCTCAGGCAACGTCTTTGCTGCCAGCCTGGCCAAAGGTGAAATGCACCCATTGGCCGCGCCTTTCTCCATCGACCGTTTCCACAACGGTGCGCTGATCGACGAACACGGCGCTGCGGCCGTCGCCCACTAACAGGAGAAATTCCCTATGTTGCATATCTTCTGTCCTCACTGTGGCGAACTGCGCTCCGAAGAGGAATTCCACGCGTCCGGCCAAGCGCATATCCCGCGCCCACTGGATCCGAATGCCTGCACCGATGAAGAGTGGGGCGACTACATGTTCTTCCGCGACAACCCTCGCGGCCTGCACCACGAACTGTGGATCCATGCCGCCGGTTGCCGCCAGTACTTCAATGCCACCCGCGACACCGTCACCTACGAAATTCTTGAAACCTACAAGATTGGCGAAAAACCCCAGTTCACCGCCAAGGCTTCTGGAGAGAAGGTATGAGCCAGATCAATCGCCTGTCCAACGGTGGCCGCATCGACCGCAATAAAGTCCTGACTTTCAGTTTCAACGGCCAGACTTACAAAGGCTTTGAAGGCGATACCCTGGCCGCCGCGTTGCTGGCCAACGGCGTCGACATCATCGGTCGCAGCTTCAAGTATTCGCGCCCACGGGGCATCTTCGCCGCCGGCGCCGAAGAGCCGAACGCAGTGCTGCAGATCGGTGCTACCGAAGCCACGCAAATTCCTAACGTGCGCGCCACCCAACAGGCGCTGTACCAGGGCCTGGTTGCCACCAGCACCAACGGCTGGCCGAACGTTAGCAACGACGTGATGGGCATTCTCGGCAAGGTCGGCGGCAAGCTTATGCCGCCGGGTTTCTACTACAAAACGTTCATGTACCCGCAGTCGTTCTGGATGACCTACGAGAAGTACATCCGCAAGGCCGCAGGCTTAGGCCGCTCGCCGACCGAGAACGACCCGGACACCTACGACAACTTCAACCGTCATTGCGACGTGCTGGTCGTGGGCGCAGGCCCTGCCGGCCTCGCGGCTGCATTGGCCGCTGCGCGCAGCGGTGCGCGGGTGATCATCGCCGACGAGCAGGAAGAGTTCGGTGGCTCGCTGCTCGATTCCCGTGAAAGCCTCGACGGCAAGCCGGCCACTGAGTGGGTTGCCAGCGTCATTGCCGAATTGAAAGCCCTGCCGGACGTGGTACTGCTGCCCCGCGCCACCGTCAACGGCTACCACGACCATAACTTCCTGACCATTCACGAGCGCCTCACCGATCACCTCGGTGACCGTGCGCCGATTGGCGTGGTGCGTCAGCGTATCCACCGTGTGCGTGCCAAGCGCGTGGTGCTGGCCACCGGTGCGTGCGAGCGTCCGCTGGTGTACGGCAACAACGATGTGCCGGGCAATATGCTGGCCGGAGCGGTCTCTACCTATGTGCGCCGCTACGGTGTGGCGCCGGGCAAAAAACTGCTGCTGTCGACCAATAACGATCATGCCTATCGCGTCGCGCTGGACTGGTTTGATGCGGGCCTTTCGGTGGTGGCGGTGGCTGATGCCCGTCACAACCCACGTGGCGCGCTGGTGGAAGAAGCCCGCGCCAAAGGCATTCGCATCCTCACCGGCAGCGCCGTGATCGAAGCGCGTGGCAGCAAGCATGTGACCGCTGCCCGCGTGGCCGCGATCGATGTGAAAGCGCATAAAGTCACCAGCCCCGGCGAGTGGCTGGACTGCGACCTGGTCGCCAGTTCCGGCGGTTACAGCCCGGTGGTCCACTTGGCCTCGCACCTGGGCGGCAAGCCGACCTGGCGTGAAGATATCCTCGGTTTTGTGCCGGGCGAAGCACCGCAGAAACGCGTGTGCGTCGGCGGTATCAACGGTGTCTACGGCCTTGGCGATTCCCTCGCCGATGGTTTTGAAGGTGGCGTGCGTGCGGCCAGTGAAGCCGGTTTTGCGCCGGTGGAAGGTGTGCTGCCTAAAGCCTTGAGCCGTCTGGAAGAGCCGACGCTGGCGCTGTTCCAGGTGCCCCACGAAAAAGCCACTGCACGGGCGCCGAAGCAATTTGTCGACCTGCAAAATGACGTCACCGCAGCCGCCATCGAACTGGCCACCCGCGAAGGTTTCGAATCGGTCGAGCACGTCAAACGCTACACCGCGCTGGGCTTCGGTACTGACCAGGGCAAGCTGGGTAACGTCAACGGCCTGGCCATCGCCGCCCGTTCGCTGAACGTGACCATCCCGCAGATGGGCACCACCATGTTCCGTCCCAACTACACGCCAGTGACGTTCGGCGCGGTGGCGGGCCGTCACTGTGGGCACATTTTCGAACCGGTGCGCTACACCGCGCTGCAAGCCTGGCACGTGAAGAACGGCGCCGAGTTTGAGGATGTCGGCCAGTGGAAACGCCCATGGTATTTCCCGCGTAACGGTGAAGATCTGCACGCCGCGGTGAAGCGCGAATGCCTGGCGGTGCGTGACAGCGTCGGCCTGCTGGATGCCTCCACCCTCGGCAAGATCGATATCCAGGGCCCGGATGCGCGTGAGTTCCTCAACCGCATCTACAGCAACGCCTGGACCAAGCTCGATGTGGGCAAGGCGCGCTACGGTCTGATGTGCAAGGAAGACGGCATGGTCTTCGACGACGGCGTCACTGCCTGTCTGGCCGACAACCACTTCCTGATGACCACCACCACCGGCGGCGCCGCCCGCGTTCTCCAGTGGCTGGAAATCTACCAACAGACCGAATGGCCTGACCTCAAGGTGTACTTCACCTCGGTCACGGACCATTGGGCGACCATGACCCTGTCCGGCCCCAACAGCCGCAAGCTGCTGGCGGAAGTCACCGACATCGACCTGGACAAGGATGGCTTCCCGTTCATGACCTGGAAGGAAGGTTTGGTCGGCGGTGTACCGGCGCGGGTGTTCCGTATCTCGTTTACCGGTGAGCTGTCGTACGAAGTCAACGTGCAGGCCGACTACGCCATGGGCGTGCTGGAGAAGATCGTCGAGGCCGGCAAAAAGTACAACCTGACCCCGTACGGCACCGAGACCATGCACGTCCTGCGCGCCGAGAAGGGCTTCATCATCGTCGGGCAAGACACCGACGGCTCGATGACCCCGGACGACCTGAACATGGGCTGGTGTGTAGGCCGTACCAAACCGTTCTCGTGGATCGGCTGGCGTGGCATGAATCGCGAAGACTGTGTGCGTGAAGAGCGTAAGCAACTGGTGGGCTTGAAGCCGATTGATCCAAACGTATGGCTGCCGGAAGGCGCGCAGTTGGTGTTCGATCCAAAGCAGACGATTCCGATGAAGATGGTCGGTCACGTCACTTCAAGCTATGCGCACAACTCCCTGGGTTATTCGTTTGCCATGGGCGTGGTGAAGGGCGGCTTGAAGCGCATCGGTGAGCGGGTGTTCTCACCGCAGGCCGATGGCAGCGTGATCGAGGCGGAGATTGTGTCCTCGGTGTTCTTTGACCCGAAAGGTGATCGCCAGAACATTTGATAGACCGCGTCGCGGCCATCGGGAGCAAGCCCCCTCCCACATTTTGATTTGTGAATATCTTCCAATGTGGGAGGGGGCTTGCTCCCGATGAGGCCATCAGCCTCACAACAGAATTCAGGAAAGGTGCTTTATGACAGCAGCCAATGTTTACCAACAACGCCCCACCACCAGCGCCAAGGCCGAGTCGTCGCTGCACCATGCAGACCTCGCCAGCCTGGTCGGCAAGGGCCGCAAGAACGCCGGCGTGACCGTGCGTGAAAAGAAACTCCTCGGCCACCTGACTATCCGTGGCGATGGCCATGATGCCGCCTTCGCCGCTGGCGTACTCCAGGCCGTCGGCATTGAACTGCCCGGCCCGCTAAGCGTGACCGTCAACGGCGAGACCAGCCTGCAATGGCTCGGCCCGGACGAGTGGCTGCTGATAGTGCCGAGCGGCGATGAATTCGCCGCAGAACAAAACCTGCGTGCCGCCTTGGGGGATTTGCACATCCAGATCGTCAACGTCAGCGGCGGCCAGCAGATTCTCGAACTCAGCGGCCCTAATGTGCGCGATGTGCTGATGAAGTCCACCAGCTACGACGTACACCCCAATAATTTCCCGGTGGGCAAGGCGGTGGGCACGGTGTTTGCCAAGTCGCAATTGGTGATCCGCCATACCGCTGAAGACACCTGGGAACTGCTGATCCGTCGCAGCTTCTCCGATTACTGGTGGTTGTGGCTGCAGGATGCCTCGGCCGAATTCGGTCTGAGCGTTCAAGCCTGAGGAATCGCCCATGAGCCGCGCACCCGATACATGGATTTTGACTGCCGACTGCCCCAGCGTGCTCGGCACGGTGGACGCGGTCACCCGCTACCTGTTCGAGCAGGGCTGCTATGTCACTGAGCACCACTCGTTTGATGATCGTCTCTCGGGCCGGTTTTTCATTCGTGTGGAGTTTCGTCAGCCTGACGGTTTTGACGAGCAGGCGTTCCGCGATGGCCTGGCGACCCGTGGTGAAGCCTTCGGCATGATCTTCGAGCTGACGGCGCCGAACTATCGGCCGAAAGTGGTGATCATGGTCTCCAAGGCCGATCACTGCCTCAACGACCTGCTGTACCGCCAGCGTATCGGCCAACTGTCGATGGACGTGGTCGCGGTGGTGTCCAACCACCCCGATCTCAAGCCGTTGGCCGACTGGCACCAGATTCCCTACTACCATTTCCCGCTCGACCCCAACGACAAACCGTCCCAGGAGCGGCAGGTGTGGCAAGTGGTGGAAGACACCGGCGCCGAACTAGTGATCCTTGCGCGCTACATGCAGGTGCTGTCGCCGGAGCTGTGCCGCAAGCTGGATGGCAAGGCCATCAACATTCATCACTCGTTGCTGCCGGGGTTCAAGGGCGCCAAGCCGTATCACCAGGCGTACAACAAGGGCGTGAAACTGGTGGGAGCCACGGCGCATTACATCAACAACGATTTGGATGAGGGGCCGATCATCGCCCAGGGTGTGGAGGTGGTTGATCACAGCCACTATCCCGAGGATTTGATCGCCAAGGGGCGCGATATCGAAGGGCTCACATTGGCGCGTGCGGTGGGGTATCACATTGAGCGGCGGGTGTTCTTGAATGCCAATCGCACCGTCGTTCTTTAGATCGCTATCGCAGGCAAGCCAGCTCCCACATTCCAGGATGTGTGAACCCGATCCACTGTGGGAGCTGGCTTGCCTGCGATGAGGCCCTTACAAGCAACACAAGAAACAGCATCTGTACCCGAGCACTAACGCGCTGCCACCCAAGCGGCAACGCAGTTCCATAAAAACAACAGCGAGGTGAAAGCATGTCTGGTAATCGTGGTGTCGTGTATCTCGGCAACGGCAAGGTCGAAGTACAGAAAATCGACTATCCCAAAATGCAGGACCCGCGCGGCAGGAAGATTGAGCACGGCGTCATCCTGCGCGTGGTCTCCACCAACATCTGCGGCTCCGACCAACACATGGTGCGTGGCCGCACTACTGCCCAGACCGGCCTGGTGCTGGGGCATGAAATCACCGGCGAAGTGATCGAGAAAGGCAGCGACGTTGAGAACCTGAAAATCGGCGACCTGGTTTCCGTGCCGTTCAACGTCGCATGCGGCCGCTGCCGCTCGTGCAAGGAGCAACACACCGGCGTGTGCCTGACCGTCAACCCGGCGCGTGCCGGTGGTGCCTACGGCTACGTCGACATGGGCGACTGGACCGGCGGCCAGGCCGAGTACGTGCTGGTGCCGTACGCCGACTTCAACCTGCTCAAACTGCCGGACCGCGACAAGGCCATGGAGAAAATCCGTGACCTGACCTGCCTCTCCGACATCTTGCCCACCGGCTACCACGGCGCCGTCACTGCCGGCGTTGGCCCGGGCAGCACCGTTTACATTGCTGGTGCCGGCCCGGTCGGTCTGGCCGCTGCTGCCTCGGCTCGGCTGTTGGGTGCAGCCGTTGTAATCATTGGCGACGTCAATTCCATCCGCCTGGCCCACGCCAAGGCCCAGGGTTTTGAAATCGTCGACCTGTCCACCGATACGCCGCTGCACGAACAGATTGCTGCGTTGCTGGGCGAACCGGAAGTGGATTGCGCCGTCGACTGTGTAGGCTTTGAAGCACGCGGCCATGGCCACGACGGCGTCAAGGCCGAAGCCCCGGCCACCGTGCTCAACTCACTGATGGGCGTGGTGCGTGTGGCAGGCAAGATCGGTATCCCTGGCCTCTACGTCACCGAAGATCCGGGTGCTGTCGATGCCGCCGCGAAAATGGGCAGCCTGAGCATTCGCTTCGGTCTGGGTTGGGCCAAATCCCACAGCTTCCACACCGGGCAGACGCCGGTGATGAAGTACAACCGCCAGTTGATGCAGGCGATCATGTGGGATCGGATCAATATCGCCGAAATCGTCGGTGTGCAGGTGATCAGCCTGGACGATGCGCCACGCGGGTATGGCGAGTTCGACGCGGGTGTACCGAAGAAGTTTGTGATTGATCCGCATAAGTTGTTCAGTGCGGCGTAAGTGGAAAATGAACGGCGACCTTCAGGTCGTCGTTCTTGTTTGATATTCCAGGCATTCGGTGCAATTACACTATTGCTGCACCACGCTGATCAATTGAAGGTGCAGCCTGACGGTTCCTTGGCCTGGCAATCAACAGTCCAATTGCCTTCAACTGGGAGCAGTGCTTTACCTGTCTTTAGCACCATGACGGTGTTGGCTTCGCCATCCCTGCTGTTTTCTCCGGTTCCCTCGTATCGGCAGATGACAGCTGAGTCTTTGCTCTTCTTAGTGACCGGGTCGAAGCTTGCTTTTTGAAGGCGTACCGATGTGAAGACGTAGCTTGATAGATCGTTTTTTTCAGTCCATTTATCTCCGCCCACCCACTCGTTTCCGTCTGGCCCTGCGGCGGTGTAGCTGAAACCACCTCCGACCATCGGCGTTTGCTCAATTTTGGAAACTTCCGGGCAGGTAGTGGCGTACGCGGTGTTCGCAAGGAGAAAAAGTGTCATCAGACAAAGGGTGTTGTAGGTGTTCATTTTTCATACTCCTTTATGTCGTTTCGGAAAGAGTATGAGAAAGAGAAGGAGGAGGATACTGTGAAAGATGACAGTTTTTAGAAGTCGTTCTGATTAACCAATCCGAGGTTATTTCGAAGGATGATAAAAGTCGCCCTATTTGTTTTTGGAATTTACGCCTGCAAACGTCGGCTGATCACATCCAGCAAATCACACCATCATGCAACGGAAAGTTTTCCCATCGAGCTTCGCAAACAGCGCGCGGTGTTTGACCAGGAATTCATTTCTCGCAGTTGTGGTGCCCTTGCTCAAGTACTGCTATGCAAATCATCGATTTCCTTGAGGGCTGTTTCGATTTGCGTCAAGTGCCTGCTCCAGGCGCTGCTTGCACCACCAATGCCAAGCGAAGCAAGGGACATGATGGCCTTCAACTGATCATAACGTACGGTGGTGTGAGAGGACGACGGATCTGAATCCACCTCCTTCTATATACTTCCGCTCTCTACAAGGAGACCGGTGATGCAGAGGCCTATAATGGCGAGGAAGGTGACGAGTGTGGGTATGACCATCCAGTACTTGAGATTCCTTGGTATTTTCTCAACGTCCTCAACAAGTACCATGCCCCTCCATTGAATGACTTTTGGGATGAGAATAACGGTTGCCATGGCAAATACGCGTTGAGGTCTTCCTTCAAAGTGAAAATGACGAAAAGTGTGCCGGCATCCGACTATATAGGTACTGTATTGCATATAGCGCTCAGCGGCATCGAGCTTTTTGTACATGGCAGAAAAGAGGATAGGGAAACTTAATAGCAGGAGGGAGAATGAGCCCACCGCAAAATATTCCAAGTACATTCAACCCTCCACAGCTTGATAGAGCGCGTCACCTACCCATTCCCCACCCTTGCTTCCGAGCTTGCCAACGGCGAGTCCGCCCGCAGCACCGCCGATGATGGCGCATGCCAAAGCTCCGGCACCCGCCGTGGGTAGGCCGAAAGCAATCATGCAGGCAGCGGTACTGACATAGACGCCTGCAAGACCGCCCGCAGATGCGCCACCCACGGCACCCACTAACTTCCCTCCTTCGCATATTTCGCTTGCGTACATTGTTGCTCACGCCCTGTGGAGCATGCCTCCACTATCTCCAGCGCTGTCGCGCCTACATCCAGCGCGATTCCAATGTAAGTGCCTTTCTTCAACATCTGCGCAGTCTTGGCTACGCGCTTGACGTTTGCTTCGTATCCCCGGATTTCCCCATGTTGCCAGTAACTCTTACTGGAAATTCCTAACATCTTTTTGATCGAACCTTCGTTTTTCAGTCCCGTACCAAAACGCGCCATTCCTGACAGTTGCCCATCCAGTTTCGCAAACAGCGCCCGGCGTTTGATGAGGAACTCATCTCTCGCAGCCGTGGTGCCCTTGCTCAAGTACTGCTTATGCAAATCATCGATTTCCTTGAGGGTTGTCTCGATTTGCGTCAAGTGCCTGGTCCAAGCGCTGCTGGCACTACCAATGCCAAGCGAAGTATGGGACATGATGGCCTGCAACTGATCATAGTTTTTGATCAGGAATTGATCGGCAGCAGATTGCGCCATCAGGTCATGTTTGACGCTCTGCGCTGAACGCATCAGCCAGGCCTCTTCAGTGGTGCAAGATGCTGTGCGTGGGTCAGGGATGATCACCAACTGCCCAGGCAACACCACGGTGTTGCGGATATGCTGGTTAAGGGTGTCGAATTTGGTTTGCGTATGAGGATTGAGAGAAAGGCTTTGCTTGAGTGTCGGATAAGGCTGCTGTTGATCGTTGATAAATGCATAGGGTCCCTGCATCGCGTACACCTCCTAAGTAGCTGAGTCGCTCGACTATAAGAAGGCGCTACAAGCGAGGTAAGACGCGTGCAGGGGCGTTTTAACGTTTCAGAAATGGACTACTTAAGTCCAGGCTCATGCCTACGACTGTAACCGCCTGCTGATCACATCCAGCAAATCGCATCCATCGCGTAATGGAATGGCGCACAGCAGGGCGAAGTCCTGGAGGACGATGTTGTCGGTTTGCAGGCCCTCGCGAAACGCCAGGTTTTCCATGACTTGGGTGACCGCGCGGATGCGGTAGACGGCGGCGTCGTGGAGCACGTCGAGCGGGACTTGGGTGTCGATGAGTAGGGAGGGAGTGGTGGCGTCGTGGCCGGTGAGCGGCATGTATCGGTTCATGTTTTAAAGCCCATTCAAGTAGAGGTGGGCTACACACTTGTTCGTCGCCAAACGAACTGGGTGGCAGCTGTACGCAGGTTGGCGAACCGGGAATGGAACCGGCAGACCCGAAGGTCTCCCGCGCACAGCCACCATGAAGGCAGCTATTGCGGACGCAAAAGAACCTGCAAAAAAGCAGAAGCTTTTGCACCATTCACCGGGTCGCCAAACCCGTGTCGCCATGTGGACGACGGCCGAACTATAAGCGCCATCCCTTGCCATGAGCAAGCCACCCAGGCACTGAATATCAAAATGTGGGAGGGGGCTTGCTCCCACAAGGGTTTTATGGTTTTTAGGAATCAGCGAGTGGCCAGTGCGCCCTGGTATACAGTCGGGCCTGTCGGTTGTTTGCTGATGGAGCCACCCTTGGTCTCCGAACTCACCATCAACTCCACCGGCTTGCTGATGGTTTCCTGCTGGCGCGGGTTCAGGCCGATGATGCCCTCGCCGTCTTCCGGCAACAGGCCCAGCGACACCGGTGTGCCATCTTTAGGGATTGCCCACAGCTCCAGGCTTTGGTCTGGCGCCGGCGCCGTGGAGGCAATCGGCTGCACTTCAAGATAATCCTTGTGGGCCATGATTTGCGCGGCCGGCTGCTGGGTAGTGTTCACCAGCGTTGCCGCGGATTTGACGCTGTCCTGGGTGTAGAGGGCGCCGCCGATACCGGCAACCACCACCACACAGGCGCCGATGAACAGGCGTGGGCGGCTCCAGAATGGAGGCTTTTGCTCAATCACTTGGGGTTGGATCGCAGTCATAAGTCTCTTCTCGACAAATTTTGTAGTCTGTCCATGGACCCGATTATCCCGATTGGGTTCCGGGCAGGGCTTGGAACAACCGACGGGATACCTAGTCCAACGCTTGCTTTTGCATCCATCTCCTGAGGTTGTATTGATGAAGATTTCACGCGGTTTTGCCCTTTCCTGCCTGCTGTCCATGGCCGCCGTCCCGGTGTTCGCCGCAGGTTTCAGCCTTGGCGATGCAGCCAACGCGATTTCCGGTATGCAGGGTGGCAACAACAAAGCCGCTGCCGCCGCACCCTCGTCCGAGACGGCCGGCCTGCTGAGCGCCCTGACCTCGCAACTGAACATCACCCCCGAGCAAGCGGTGGGCGGCACGGGCGCCATGCTGGGCCTGGCCAAGAACAAACTGAGCGGCAACGACTATTCGCAACTGGGCAACAGCGTGCCGGGCCTCGATCAATTGTCGGGTAACAACGCATTGGGCAGTCTCGGCGCTTTAAGCGGGATGCTCGGCCAGAGCGGCGGCAGCAAGACCAGCGGCCTTGATGGTTTGCTGGGTAACGTGAAGAACACCAGCGACCTGAATACGGCCTTCAGCGCGTTGGGCATGGACAGCGGGATGGTGAGCCAGTTTGCCCCAGTGATCCTGCAATACCTGGGCGGCCAGGGCGCCAACAGCTCATTGCTGGGCAAGCTGGCCCAAGCCTGGGGCACTGGCAGCTAAGTACGCTGCGCGCGCAGTTGTTCGATGCGCGCATCTTTCTCTCTCCAGAGCTGGTTGACCCAGTTCTGGACGGTTTGGCGAAAGGCCGGATCATTCTCGTAATCCCCTTGCCACAACGCCGGGTCCAGCTCGCGGGTGCGGATATCCACGATCACCTTCGGCACCGCGCCACTGATCAAGTCCCAGAACCCCGGGATCTTGTGTTGCGGGTAGACCACGGTGACGTCGAGTACCGCGTCCAGCTGTTCACCCATCGCCGCCAGTACAAACGCGACGCCGCCTGCCTTGGGCTTGAGTAGCCGGGTAAAGGGTGAATCCTGTTGCGCGCGCTTGGCCTCGCTGAACCGCGTGCCTTCCAGGTAATTGACCACCGTCACCGGCTGGCGCTTGAATAGCTCGCAGGCCTCTTTGGTGATTTTCAGATCCTGCCCTGCCAGTTCAGGATGCTTGGCCAGAAATGCCTTGGTATAGCGCTTCATGAACGGGTAATCCAGCGCCCACCAGGCCAGGCCGAGGAAGGGCACCCAGATCAGCTCTTTTTTCAGGAAGAATTTGAAGAACGGCGTGCGCCGGTTCAGCGCCTGGATCAGCGCCGGAATATCGACCCAGGATTGGTGGTTGCTGATGACCAGGTAGGAGGTGTCACTGCGCAGGTCCTCACCGCCGCGGATATCCCATTGGGTTGGAATGCACAGCGAGAAAATCAACTTGTCGATCTCGGCCCAGGTCTCGGCGATCCACATTACCGCCCAGGATGCATAGTCACGCGAGCGGCCCGGCGCCACCAGCTTGAGCAGGGCAAACACCATCAAGGGGCCGATCAGGATCAGCGTGTTGAGTAACAGCAGCAGTGTGACCAAACAGCCGGTGAGCAGGCGGCGCATAAATAACTCTTGGAATCTTGTGGGTGGGCCATGATAAGCAAGGTCAGTCTAGAGGCCAAATCGCAAATCAGCGGACGAATGTTTCACAATGTGCCGTGTAGGGTGGCAGTCACTAACTAAGTGCCGCGTTTGCGGTCTAGAATCCGCCTACTTCTTTCCGAGGAACTCACTTCGTGAAACTGTTATTTGCCTCCCTCGCTCTGCTGGCCCTGCCTGTCATGGCTGCCGAACCGACCCTTTATGGTCGCTACGAATACATCCAGTTGCCGGAGATCGGCGAAACCTTCAAGGCCAAGATGGATACCGGCGCGCTGACCGCCTCGCTGTCGGCCCGGGACATCGAGACCTTCACCCGCGACGGCGACGATTGGGTGCGCTTCCGCCTCGGCGGCAAGGACGCCGGCAACAAGGTCTACGAGCACAAGGTGTCGCGCATCAGCAAGATCAAGAGCCGTGCCGACGAAGACGATGACAAGGACGAAGCCAGCGTGGCCAAGCGTCCGGTGATCGATCTGGAGATGTGCCTGGGCGACGTCAAGCGCACCGTCGAGGTTAACCTCACCGACCGCAGCAGCTTCAACTACCCGCTGTTGATCGGCGCCAAGGCCCTGCGTGAATTTGGCGCGGCGGTGAACCCGGCACGTCGCTACACTGCCGACAAACCGGACTGCTGATCGAACCCATGCCGCACATCCTGATTGTCGAAGACGAAGCGGCGATAGCCGACACGCTGATCTTTGCCCTGCAAGGCGAGGGCTTCACCACCACCTGGCTGACCCTTGGCCAGGCGGCGCTGGAGCATCAGCGCCAGAGCCCGGCCGACCTCATCATTCTCGACATCGGCCTGCCGGACATCACTGGCTTTGAAACCTGCAAGCACCTGCGCCGGTTCAGCGAAGTGCCAGTGATGTTCCTCAGTGCCCGGGATGCCGAGATCGACCGGGTGGTGGGGCTGGAAATCGGTGCCGACGATTATGTAGTCAAGCCCTTCAGCCCTCGGGAAGTAGCGGCGCGGGTCCGGGCGATTCTCAAGCGTGTTGGCCCGGGTGCGGCCCCGATGCTGTTCCAGGTGGACCTGGAGCGCATGCAGATCCACTATCGCGGGCAACCCCTGAGCCTCACGCGCCATGAGTTCCGCCTGCTGCAAAGCCTGTTGGAGCAACCCGAGCGCGTGTTCAGCCGCGAGCAACTGCTGGACGCCGTCGGTGTGCCTGCCGATGCCGGCTACGAGCGCAATATCGACAGCCACATCAAAAGCCTGCGCAGCAAATTGCGTAGCGTGGCGGCACAGGCCGAGCCGATCCAGACCCATCGCGGCCTGGGCTACAGCTACAGCCCGAGCCACAGCTGATGCGCCTGGGGCTGCGGATTTTCCTGGTGTATGCGCTGTTTATCGGCCTGACCGGCTACTTCGTACTCAACACGGTGATGAAGGAAATCCGCCCCGGCGTGCGCCAGTCTACCGAAGAAACATTGGTAGACACCGCCAACCTGCTGGCTGAAATCCTGCGCGAAGATGTGAAGAACGGCACCCTGGGCCAGAGTCATTGGCCAGCGCTGCTCAAGGCTTACGGCAATCGCCAGCCGGGTGCGGTGATCTGGGGCCTGCCGAAAAACCAGGTCAACCATCGTATTTATGTGACCGACGCCAAGGGCAGGGTCCTGCTTGACTCCAGCGGTGAAGCGGTGGGTCAGGACTATTCGAAGTGGAACGACGTGTACCTGACCCTGCGCGGCGAATACGGTGCGCGCTCCACCCGCAGCGACGTGGACGATCCCGCGTCATCCGTGATGCACGTTGGGGCGCCGATTCGCGATAACGGCCAGATCATCGGCGTGGTCACCGTGGCCAAGCCCAACAGCTCGTTGCAACCCTACGTGGATCGCACTGAGCGCCGCCTGCTGTGGTACGGCGCGGGGCTGGTCATTCTGGGCCTGCTGCTGGGCGCGCTATTGTCGTGGTGGCTGACCGTCGCCCTCCGACGCCTTACTGCCTATGCCGAAGCCGTGAGCGAGGGCCGCCGCGCCGAGTTGCCGCATTATCGCGGCGGCGAGCTCAAGCAGTTGTCCACCGCCGTGGAACACATGCGCACGCAGTTGGAAGGCAAGGCTTATGTAGAACACTACGTGCATACGCTGACCCATGAATTGAAAAGCCCGTTGGCGGCGATTCGCGGTGCGGCGGAGCTGTTGCAGGGCGATATGAGCCGTGAGCAGCAGCAGCGGTTTGTCGGCAATATCGACAGCGAAAGCGCGCGCCTGCAACAGTTGATCGAACGCCTGTTGAACCTGGCCCAGGTTGAGCAACGTCAGGGGCTGGAGGAACAATCGAACATCCCGCTGGCGGTGTTGGTCGATGAGGTGCTCAAGGCCCAATGTGCGCGAATCGAAGGTGCCGGCTTGCAGGTGGAGCAGGTCATCGCCGCCGATGTGAAGGTGTTTGGCGAACCCTTCCTGCTGCGTCAGGCCCTGGGCAACCTGCTCGACAATGCGCTGGATTTCACCCCACCCGGCGGCACGCTGAGATTCAGCGCCCAGGTGCGGCATAACGATGTTCAGGTCAGTCTGTTCAACCAGGCCGCGGCGATTCCCGATTACGCGCTGCCGCGCCTGAGCGAGCGGTTCTACTCGCTGCCACGTCCGGCCAGCGGGCGTAAAAGCACGGGCCTGGGGCTCAACTTTGTCGAGGAGGTGATGAAGCTGCACGGCGGCTCGCTGCAGATCGGCAATGTGCCAGGCGGCGTGCAAGCAGTGCTGCATCTCCACACAGTCTCCACATTGCCCACATAAATCCCCCATACCGGCTGGGCAGACTCTCCCCCATTCAAACAGGGAGAGACCCATGAACCGCAGCCTGCTTTTCAAACTTGGCGCGATTGCGCTGCTGATCCTGCTGTTGCTGATTCCGTTGCTGATGATCAACGGCATCATCACCGACCGCCAGCAACTGCGCGACGGCGTATTGATGGACATCGCCCGCAGCTCCAGTTACGCCCAGCGCCTCACCGGGCCGGTGATGGTGGTGCCGTTTCGCAAGACGGTGCGTGAATGGAAGCTCAATGAAAAGCTCAATAAACGCTACGAAGAAACCCGTGAAGAGCGTGGCCGGTTGTATTTCCTGCCGGAGCATTTCGAGCTCGACGGCAAGGTGCAAACCGAACTGCGTGCGCGGGGTATCTACCAGGCGCGGTTGTTCCATGCCGACAACCGTATCAGCGGGCGTTTTGAATTGCCTGCGCAGTTGGGAATCACCGAAGACTTTGCCGATTACCGCTTTGAGCCTGCGTTTCTGGCGGTGGGCATCAGCGATATTCGCGGCATTGAAAACGCTTTGAAGCTGGAGCTGGGTGATCAGCGCCTGGAGTTCTCGCCGGGCTCGCAGGTGGACTGGCTGGGCGAGGGCGTGCATGTGATGTTGCCGACGCAAGACGGCAAGAAACCTGCCGTGCTGGATTTCGCCTTCGACCTGCGTCTGCAAGGCACCGAACAACTGCAAGTGGTGCCGGTGGGCAAGACCAGCCAGGTGTCCCTGGCGTCCAACTGGCCGCACCCGAGTTTCATCGGCAACTTCCTGCCGGCTCAACGGGAAGTCAACGACCAGGGCTTCAGTGCCAGTTGGCAGACCTCATTCTTCTCCACCAACCTTGAACAAGCGCTGCAAAGCTGCCTGGACCGCCAGGGTTGCGAAGACTTCAACAACCGCAGCTTTGGTGTGAACTTCATCGACCCGGTGGACCAGTACCTCAAGAGCGACCGTGCGATCAAATACGCGCTGTTGTTTATCGCCCTGACCTTCGCTGGCTTCTTCCTGTTCGAAGTGCTCAAGAGCCTGGCGGTGCACCCGATTCAGTATGCACTGGTGGGTGTGGCGCTGGCGTTCTTCTACCTGTTGCTGTTGTCGCTGTCCGAGCATGTGGGCTTTGCCTTGGCGTACCTGATATCGGCCAGTGCCTGTGTGTTGTTGATCGGTTTCTACGTGTGCCACGTGCTGCGCAGCGTCGTCCATGGGCTGGGGTTCTCGGCAGGGTTGGCGGCGTTGTATGGTTTGTTGTTCGGGTTGCTCAGTGCCGAGGATTACGCGCTGTTGATGGGCTCGCTGTTGCTGTTTGGCCTGCTGGGCACGGTCATGGTGCTGACGCGCAAGCTGGATTGGTATGGGGTGGGTAAGCGCAAGGTGGAGCAAGTGCAATGATTGGGTTGCGGGAGGATCAGCAAGCGGGGGCGCAGTTGGCCTCAAGGATCGCCACCTTCCTCAATACCACCACCGTCCCCTGTGGGAGCGGGCTTGCCCGCGATAGAGGTGGTTCAGAAGCAGATGTACCGAATGACACGCCGCAATCGCGGGCAAGCCCGCTCCCACAGGGGGTAGGTATGCATGTCAGGCGGGCGGTTGGGTCTGCTGCATCGAAGGCCGCTGGCTGACCTCGGCGTACCAGGCGGCGAGCTTGGGGGTGTCCGAGCGCCACTGCATATCCGGATGGCGAAAGTCGAGGTAGCCCAGGGCGCAGGCGACGCTGATCGAAGCGATATCGAAATGGCTGGCCAGTTCGGCGATGGCGTCCTGCTCCAGCTCGGCGAGAGCGCGACGAATCTTGTTGCGCTGTTCGTCGAGCCATTGATCCCAGTGTTTTTCCAGCGGGCGCATGGCGGTCTCGTAACGCACCAGCACGGCGGCATCCATGATGCCGTCAGCCATCGACGCCAACGTCAGGCGCCGCCAGCGGGCCGATCCATCGCGGGGGATCAGCGGGTTGCCGACGTGCTGGTGATCGAAGTAATCGAGGATCACCCGGCTGTCATGCAGTACTGAACCGTCGGCCAGGCGCAGGGCCGGGATTTTGCCCACGGGGTTGCCTTGCAGCACTTGGGCATCCGGGTTGACCGGTGTCGGCAGGCAAGCGTGCAGGGCCACGCGGTCCTGCTGGCCGGTCTCGCTCAGCAGCACGCGGACTTTGCGTACGAACGGCGAAGCGGGGTTGTGGAACAAGGTCATGCTGGGGGCGGACATGGGCATTCCTCGAAATGGACTGGGGCTAGCGTAGATGCTTGCGCAGTGGCTGGCGAGGGGGATTTTTGTGATCCTGAGGGCCTCATCGGGGGCAAGCCCCCTCCCACAGTGGACGGCGTTCACAAATCAAATGTGGGAGGGGGCTTGCCCCCGATAGCGCCCTCAGCCGCGCCGCTTGCCCAACGCCCAAGCGCCAATGGCAGCAGGTACGCCCAACCCCACCCAACTCAACGAATCCCACATCCCATCCCCCAGCAGCGCCGCAAACAACCCGGCGGCACTGAGCAGGCCAATCCCCATTGGTATGCCAAACACCTTCCAGAAATTCGACTGCCGAGGCTTCATACCTTGGCCGCCTTGCGCCGCACGATCCACAAGTAAATGCCGCTGACCAGCACGACGATGGTCAGCACATCCAGCACTGCCCACAAGATCTTCATCGGCATCCCGCCGTAATCACCGAAGTGCAGCGGTTGGGACATGCCCATGGCGTCCATGTACCAAGGGCGCTCGGCGATGGCGGTGACGGCCAGGGTGCTAGCGTCGATCAGCACCGGCGTGAGCAGATGGGAGGTGAGGTGCGTGCTGCCTTTCATGAACACCGCATAGTGATGCTCGCTGGAGAAGCGCGTGCCGGGGAAAGCGATAAAGTCCGGCTCCATGCCCGGCGCGGCCTGGGCGGCAATGCTCAGCAGCTCGGTGGCCGGTGCGCGGTGGGTCAGCGGCGGGGCGTTCTGGTAGGGTTCGATCATGGCGCTGAGGCTGTCCTGGCGCCAGGCGGCGATGATCAGGTCGGCGCAGGCGCTGATCACGCCGGTCACGCCCACCACCAGCGCCCACGTCAGGGTGACCACGCCGATCAGGTTGTGCAGGTCGAGCCAGCGCAGGCGGGTGGACTTGTCCTGACGCACGGTGGCGAACTTCAAGCGGCGCATGAACGGCAGGTACAACACCGTGCCCGAAACAATCGCCAGCACGAACAGAAGGCCCATGAACGCCAGCAGCAACTTGCCCGGCAGGCCGGCGAACATGTCCACATGCAGGCGCAGCAGGAACAGGGTCAGCCCGCCATTGGCCGCCGGGGTTTCCACTGCTTCGCCAGTGCGGGCGTCGAGCATGAAGGTGTGCGACGAGTTCGGCTCGGTGCCGGCCGTAGCGGCCATGATCGCGATCACACCGTTCTTGTCGTCTTCGTCCCACGCCAGGTACTGCATGGCCTCGCCGGGTCGATGGGCCTGGGCTTTGGCCACAAGCTGCTCAAGGTTGAGCTGCGGCGTATCGGCCGGCATCTGTGCCAGCTCGGGCTCGTTACCCAGCAGGTGGTCGATCTCGTGGTGGAACACCAACGGCAAGCCGGTGAGGGCGAGCAGTAGCAGGAATACGGTGCAGATCAGGCTGGTCCAGGTGTGGATGAAGGACCAGCGGCGGATGGTTTTGCTTTTCATCACGGCTCCAAGGCAAAAGGGCCGCAGTTCAGGCGGCCCTTCATAAGCGGTTTTTCACCGTCTTAGAATTTGTAGTTCACGCTGGCGACCACGTTGCGCTGGTCACCGTAGTAGCAATAGAAACCGTCGCAGGTGGAGAGGTAGTCCTTGTTGAAGATGTTCTTGGCGTCCACGGCCACTGTGACACCCTTCATGGCGCTGTTCACACGGCCTAGGTCGTAGTGCACCGAGGCGTCGTAGACAGTGTAGGAACCTACATGGCCGAGTTCGGTGTTGGCGGCGTTGCCGTAGGTATCGCCAACGTAGCGCACGCCTGCACCCACACCGAAGCCGTCCAGTAACCCACTGCGCCACGTGTAATCGGCCCATCCTGTCGCCTGGTTGCGTGGTAGCTGGTTCATGCGATTGCCTTCTTCACCGGTCGCGCCCTTGGTGATCTCGCTATCGTTATAAGTGTAGGAGCCTACCAGTTTGAGGCTGTCGGTGACGTCGGCGCTGGCTTCCAACTCCAGACCTCGATTGCGCACTTCACCGATCTGGCGCGTGATGCTGCCCTCAGTCACCGTGGAGTTCTTTTGGGTCAGGTCAAATACCGCCGCTGTAAGCAAGGCCTTTGTGCCCGGTGGCTGGTACTTGATCCCTGCTTCGTACTGCTTGCCTTCGGTCGGCTTGAAAGCCCCGGTGCTGGCCACTTGTGTACCGGTACCAGCTTGGAACGATTCGGCATAGGACAGGTACGGCGTGATGCCGTTATCGAACACATAGCTCAGCGCGGCATTTGCGCTGAAATGCTTGTCGCGTTGTGTGTTGGTGACGTCGTTCAGGTTATGGAAAGTAGTGCCGGTGTGTACCCAGTCTTCCCGCCCGCCTAACGTCAGTCGCCAATTGTCCAGTGCCATCTGGTCTTGGATATAAAGGCCGGTCTGTTGGGTCTTCTGGGTGTAGTCATACATGGTGAAGTACTGGACATTGGAGAAGTCCTGTCCATACACCGGGCGATTGAAATTGATGGTTGGCACGCCGGTCGAGCCCCAGTCCCAGCGCGCATTGCTGGTGGAGCGCTGATGGTCCAGACCCAGCAGCAGTGTGTGGTTCACGGCGCCAGTCTTGAAGTCGGCCTGCAAGTTGTTGTCGACCGCGAACTGACTGATGTCCTCATCGACCTTGCCGGCTGAACGACGCACGTTGCCGTCAGCGTCAACCGCGGTTTCCGGGCCATTCGGAAAGAACGCACCACCGGCGGTCAGGCCCTGGAACGACAAGTCGTTCTTGGTATAGCGCAGGTTCTGGTGGAACTGCCAAGTGTCGTTCAGGCGCGTTTCAAACGCGTAGCCCAGTGCGTAGTAAGTGCGGTCATAGAACTCCCAATCTGGATCGCCCAGGTTCTTATGATGGGAAATCTTGCCGGCTGGCGAGCTCAATTTGGTGCCTTGCAACGGCAGGAACTGGCCGGTAATACCGGTATCGTCGCGAGTAAACTGGGTGAGCAACGTCAGCTTGGTGTCGTCGTTGATATTCCAAGTGAGACTGGGCGCAACGTTGTATCGCTTGTCCGGGATGTGGTCCACCGCCGTATTGCTGTCGCGCACGACGCCACTGACTCGGTAAAGGAACTGGCCTTCGTCGTCGATTTTTCCGGTGCTATCGAAGTTGATCTGCTTGTGGTTATTGCTGCCGGCCTGTACTTCAATTTCGTTTGAGCTTTCGGCCTGGGGGCGACGGCTAACCATATCCAATAAGCCGCCGGGTGGGGTTTGCCCGTAGACCGACGAAGCGGGACCTCGCAGGACAGCGATACGCTCTAGATTCCAAGTGTCGATTTTCGGCGTTGCGTAGTTACCCTTGGGCAGTGGTAGGCCATCGAGGAATTGGGTGGGGACAAAGCCGCGAACCAGTAACCAATCACTACGCGAGTCGGAGCCATAGCCACTGCTCTGCACGCCGGCGGTGTAGCGCAAGGCGTCGTTGAGGTTGAGAACGGAGCGGTCTTCCATTTGCTGGCGAGTAATGACCGTGACGGAACGGGGCAACTCGGCAATAGGTGTATCAGTCTTCGTGCCCGCTGCTGTGCGAGTAGCCACATACCCCTCCACCGGCCCCCAAGCGCTTTCATAGTTGCCCTGGCCGGTGATGTTGGTAGTCGGCAAGGCGACGACGCCCTCCGGAACCGGCACCAGGGTGTAAGTGCCCGTACTGCTTTGTTCCAACTGCAAGCCAGTACCGCGCAAGGCCTCGCGCAACGCGCTCTGTGCATCGAACTGGCCCTTGACCGGGGCCGAGGTCTTGCCGGCGGCGAGTGTCGGGTTGAGGGTCAGCGCCAGGCCAGCCTGGCTGGCGATCTGGTTCAGGGTGCTGGCCAATGGGGCTGCCGGCAGGTTATAGGCGCGCACGCTCAAGGCTTGTTCAGCAGCGATCAGCGAAGTGCTCGCCAGCGGGGCGCTGAGGGCGATGGCCAGGGCTAACAGACTGGGACGCAACAAGGTGTCTAGCGTGCGGGACATAAGGGCGGCTCCTGAATGGAAATATTTCTCAATTGCCTAGGTGCCGAGCGAGAATCGGAAAGTGATAGGGTTGGGTGAAACTATTTTTTGGCGGTGTGTTTCAGGGCCTCATCGGGAGCAAGCTCCCTCTCACATTTTGATGCGTGAGTACCTTCCGATGTGGGAGGGGGCTTGCTCCCGATGGCGATTGCCCGGTCACACAGAATCTAAGGCTTGGCAGCGACAGTCACCCACCACGGCGTGTGCTGCTCGATCTGCACCGGCAAGGTCGGCAACAGCGCATTCAACGCCAGCGTGGTGTCGTGCAGGGGGAAGCTGCCGGTGATGCGCAGGTCGGCCACGTTGTCATCCACGCCCAAGTGCCCGGTGCGGTAGCGGCCCAGTTCTTCGATCACATCGCCCAGGCGGGCGTTGTCGACCACCAACATGCCGCGGGTCCAGGCGTCGGTGGCGGGTGTCACGGCCAGCAGCGGGCCAAGGCCATCGCTGCGCATCAACACTTGCTGGCCTGCTTTGAAAACGTGCTCCTGATGCAGCGCTTCAGGCTGGGCGGCCACGGCGGACTGCAACACGCCCAAGCGCGTAGCGTCGTCTTCGCGCTTGACGATAAACCGGGTACCCAGCGCTCGCAGGCTGCCGTCGCGGGTTTGCACATAGAACGGGCGTGAATCGTCGTGGCCGGTTTCGACGAGGATTTCGCCCTCCTGCAACACAATCAATCGGCGCTGTTCGTCGAAGCGCACATCTATGGCGCTATGGGTATTGAGGTTGATCGAGGTGCCATCGTCCAGTTTCAGCGTGCGTTGCTCGCCGGTGGCGGTGCGCTGGTCGGCCAGCCAATAGTGGATCGGCACATAACGCTCGCCGGCAAACAAGCCCAGGCCACACACCAGGCCGATACTCGCCAGGCCACGGCCCAGCTTGCGTACGCGCTGGCGAATGCCGTGGCGCGATTGCAGCAACGCCGCCCGGGCCGGGCCGGCGGCCACGCTGAAGCGCTGATCGAGCATGCCCAGTTGGCGCCAGGCGCGGGCATGTTCCTCATCGCTGGCCAGCCATTTGGCGAACTCTTGCTGTTCCACCGCGCTGCCGTCGCCCGAGTCCAGAGACAGTTGCCAGGCAATCGCGGCATCCAGCACCCGTGCCGAAACCGGTTTGGAGCCAATGGCTGTCACGACGGCTCGCCATACAGCGCGATGTAGCACTGACGTATACCTTGGGCCAGGTACTGGCGCACACGGGGCACCGACACACCGAGGCGCTGGGCGATTTCTGCGTGGCCCAGGCCGTCTAGGCGGTTATAGAGGAACGCGGCGCGGGCCTTGCTCGACAGCTTGCCGAGCAGGCGGTCGATGGCCTTGAGGTCTTCAAGGATCAGTTGCTGTTCTTCGGGCGATGGGTGTTCGCTTTCGGGGATCAGCATCAATTCGGTGAGATACGCCTGTTCCAGAGCGGCACGACGGAAGTAGTCGAACAGCAGGCCCTTGGCGATGGCCACCAGGAACGCCCTGGGTTCACGGGGCTCGCGCAAGCCGTCGCGGCCCAGCAGGCGCATGAAGGTGTCCTGGCTCAGGTCCTCGGCGCGGCTCGGGCAGGCTACATTGCGGCGTAGCCAGGCCAACAGCCAGCTACGATGGTCGCGATACAACGCGCCAACAAGCTCACTGTGTGGGGTCTGGACCGACGACAAGGCATCACCGAATAAATAGTAGGTTTAAACTAACGAGAATTATTCGCGATTGTGTCAGAGGCGTGGGGTGGGCGCAATTAGCGTCTGTCGGGAGGTGACATTAAAACGATGGCGCTTGTTGGCGCCGTTTCCACTGGGCCAAACGCTCTTGCAGCGCGTGGGGCGTGTCGATCTGCTGCTGCCGTGCACGGCTGAACAGGATCAGCATCAACTCCGCCGTGACCAGTGCATCGGCGCTGGCGTGATGACGCTCGCCGACCTGCAGCTGGAAATGCTTGACCCAGTCGTCCAACCCGGCCTCGCGCAGCGTGGCGTCGGGGCACAAGAGCGGTGCCAGGTCGGCCACGTCGAGAAACGGGTGGGCCAGTCGATAACCCAGGCTGTCCTTGAGCGCCCGGCCCAGCATGTGTTGATCGAACGGTGCATGGAAGGCCAGCAACGGGCTGTCGCCCACGAATGCCATGAAATCCAGCAGCGCCTCGGCCGGGTCGCTGCCGGCGGCAATCGCACTGGGGCCGAGACCATGAATCAATACGCTGGGGCTGAGTTTGGTGTCGGTACGTTGCAGGGTGCGTTCAAACAGTTGCGAAAAATCCACCGCACCGTCCTCGATCACCACGGCGCCGATGGACAGCACCTGGTCACGGTTTAGGTTCAGGCCGCTGGTTTCCAGATCCACCACGACCCAGCGTTGGTTGCGCAACGAACCATCGCCCAATGCGCAAGGCTTGGGCAGTTGTTCCAGGCGCTGTTGTTGCGCGGCATTCAGCCCCGGTTTTTGCTTATGAAACCAGCCGAACCAACTCACAGTTGATACCGCAAGGTCAGGCTGCTTTGCAGGCGCTGGGCCTGGCGCAGGGATTCACGCAGGATACGTCGGTCGAGGTGGTTGAGGCTGTCGGGGTCGACGCGGTTGGAGTAGGGCTGGTTCTCGCGGGTCTGCAATTGGTGCTGCTGCATACGGGTTTGCTGAATGAAGTGGTAGGCCTCTTCGTAGGCCGCGCCATCCAGGGGCTCGATCACTTGCTTGTCGACCAACTGACGCAGGCGCTCCAGTGTGTTGTTGACGTGGATACCATTGGCCAGGGCGAGCAGGCGTGCGCCGTCGACAAAGGGGGTCAAGCCCTGCACCTTGAGATCCAGGGTGGCCTTTTCGCCGCCCTTGCGGGTCAGCACGAACTCGCGAAAGCGTCCCACCGGCGGGCGCTGGCGTAATGCGTTTTCGGCCAACATGCGCTGGAACAAACGGTTGTCCGCGACCTGATCGAGAATGCCCTGACGCAGTTGCTCGCAACCACGCTCGTCGCCCCACACTGCACGCAAATCAAAATAGATGCTCGAGCTAAGCAGGTTCTCCGGCGTCGCCTCGCGAATAAACGCGCCGAAGCGCCGCGCCCACTCTACCCGGGACAAGCACAGCTCGGGGTTGCCGGCCATGATATTGCCTTTGCACAGGCTGAAGCCGCACAGCGCCAGGCTTTGATTGATGTGCTGTGCCAGGGGAAGCAGCCGCTCACGGATCTGGGCAGCTTCGACGGCGTCCTTGGCCTCGAACAGAATGCCGTTGTCCTGGTCGGTGTACAGCGTTTGCTCGCGGCGGCCTTCGCTGCCGAAACACAGCCAACTGAATGGCACGCCGGGGTCGCCTTTTTCCGCCAGGGTCAACTCGATCACCCGGCAGACGGTGTGGTCGTTGAGCAGCGTAATGATGTGGGTGATCTGGGTGGAAGACGCGCCATGAGCAAGCATACGTTCCACCAACTGACCGATTTCACCGCGGATTGCCACCAGGTTGTCGACCCGGGGCGCGTTGCGGATAGTGCGGGCCAGGTGCACCAGGTCCACGCGTTGCAACGAGAACAAGTCACGCTCGGACACCACGCCGCACAGGCGCTGGTCTTTGACCAGGCACACGTGGGCGATATGCCGTTCGGTCATGGCGATAGCGGCGTCGAAGGCACTGTGGTCCGGGCTCAGGAAGAACGGCGCCTGGGTCATATGGCCGTCAATGCCCTGGCTGAAATCGCTGGTGCCGTCGGCCACCACCTGGCGCAGGTCACGCAGGGTAAAGATGCCCAGGGGCGCCTTGTGTTCGTCCACGATCACAATGCTGCCGACCTGTTGCTCGTGCATCAACGTGACCGCTTCGCGCAACGGCGTGTGCGGGCTGCACGTCACCGGGTGGCGCATGGCCAATTCGCCCAGGCGGGTATTCAGGGAGTATTGGGTACCGAGGGTTTCCACGGCTTTTTGCTGCACTTGCTGGTTGACTTGGTCGAGCAGGCTACTGACACCACGCAAGGCAAAATCACGAAACGGGCTGGAAAGGGCAAACAGCTTGATAAACGCCGGCTTGTTCAGTTGCAGGCAGAAGGTGTCTTGCGCGGCTTTATGTTCGGTGCGGGTCGCACGTTCACCCAGCAATGCGGCGAGGGGGAAGCACTCGCCGGTAGTGATTTCGAAGGTGGGATCTGGCGAGTCTGGCCGCTCGCCAATCACCCGGCCCTGTTTGACGATATAGAAATGCTCGACCGGCCCGCCCGACGGTTTGAGGATGCTGTCGCCCTGGCCATAGAAGCGCAGTTGGCACTGTTCCACCAGAAAGGCCAGGTGCGCCGGTTCCATCTGGTTGAACGGCGGGAAGCGTTGCAGCAATTGCAAGGTGCCGTGGATGTTCTGCAACACAGCAGTTTTACCCGCCTGTGCGAATGCATCAGCTTTACTCATAACAGTGACCGCAGTTTTTTTGTCGTTATCGTGCTGCATGGTCGACTCCTGCACCGCGGGTGCCCATTGGACGTAAGTCTAGGTCGGTGAAAACGCTGCAAAACTAGGGAAAAACCTTACATGACTATCGTCCAAACCCCGTAGAACGCCCACTAGGCAAACTTTCCGACGAAGTGCACATTGTTCGACCTTGCACAGATGTCTGACGAGTGCTGGGAGATTGATTTAGAACTGCTGAGAAACGTATGTCCGACCACGATATTTTGAGTGATGCCGAGCGCGAGGCGTTGAGCGCCGTGATGCTCGAGCCTGATTTACCGCCCCAACGCGTATTGATCGTGGACGACGACAAGGATGCGCGTGAACTGTTGGCGGAAATCCTGGGGCTGGACGGTATTCGTTGCTTGACCGCCGACAGTGGTGAGGCGGCATGGGATTTGTTGAAATCGAGCGGCTCTATCGGTTTGCTGATCACCGACCTGCGCATGCAGCCCAGCAACGGCCTGGAGTTGATCCGTCAGGTGCGTGAGTCGACCCGGGCGGCGCTGCCGATCATCATCATGTCGGGTGACGCCGAAGCGCCGGATGTGATCGACGCGATGCACTTGAGTGTGGTGGATTTCTTGCTCAAGCCGATAGATAGCGTGAAGTTGGCGAAGTTGGTGAAGCGGGAGTTGGGGATGGCTTCCTGATTTTTGTGATGCTGTGATGGCCTCATCGGGAGCAAGCCCCCTCCCACATTTTGAACTGCGAACACTTTTAGAATGTGGGAGGGGGCTTGCTCCCGATTGCGCCAGTTCAGTCATCCTCAACCCAACTAAAAAGCCCTGATCTCTCGATCAGGGCTTTTTCATTTACAGGCCGTTTTTAGCCTTGAACTCCCGACGCCTGCGGTGCAACACCGGCTCGGTATACCCATTGGGCTGCTTGGTCCCTTCAATCACCAACTCCACCGCTGCCTGGAACGCGATATTGCTGTCGAAATCCGGCGCCAGTGGGCGGTACAACGCGTCCCCGGCATTCTGACGGTCCACCACCGGCGCCATGCGCTTGAGGCTTTCCATCACTTGGTCTTGGTTGACGACGCCGTGGCGCAGCCAGTTGGCAATGTGCTGGCTGGAGATACGCAGGGTGGCGCGGTCTTCCATCAGGCCCACATCGTTGATGTCCGGTACTTTCGAACAGCCAACGCCCTGGTCAATCCAACGGACCACATAGCCAAGGATGCCCTGGGCGTTGTTGTCCAGTTCATTGCGGATCTCTTCGTCCGACCAATCGGTGTTGCTGGCCAGAGGAATGGTGAGGATATCGTCCACCGAGGCGCGTTCGCGCTTGGCCAGTTCGGCCTGGCGGGCAAATACGTCGACCTTGTGATAGTGCAACGCGTGTAGCGCCGCAGCGGTCGGCGATGGTACCCAGGCGGTGTTGGCACCGGCCAATGGATGGGCGATTTTCTGCTCAAGCATCGCCGCCATCAGGTCGGGCATGGCCCACATGCCTTTACCGATTTGTGCACGGCCTTGCAGGCCGGTGCTCAAGCCGATATCGACGTTCCAGTTTTCGTAGGCGCCGATCCATTTTTCCGCCTTCATGGCGGCCTTGCGCACCATCGCGCCGGCTTCCATTGACGTGTGGATTTCGTCGCCGGTACGGTCGAGGAAGCCGGTGTTGATAAACACCACGCGCTCGCTGGCGGCCTTGATGCAGGCCTTGAGGTTGACCGTGGTACGGCGCTCCTCGTCCATGATCCCGACTTTGAGCGTATTACGCGCCAGGTTCAGCACCTCTTCGATGCGACCGAACAGCTCGTTGGTGAACGCGGCTTCTTCCGGGCCGTGCATCTTCGGTTTGACGATGTACACCGAACCTGTGCGGCTGTTCTTGCGCGTGTTGTTGCCATTGAGGCTGTGGATCGCCGCCAGGCTGGTGATCAGGCCGTCGAGGATGCCTTCGGGCACTTCGTTGCCGTCTTTATCGAGGATCGCATCGATGGTCATCAGGTGGCCAACGTTGCGCACGAACAACAGCGAACGGCCGTGCAGGGTCACGTCGTTACCGTCGATGCCGGTGTAGGCGCGATCAGGGTTCATGGTACGAGTAAAGGTCTTGCCGCCCTTGGCCACTTCTTCGGCCAGGTCGCCCTTCATCAGCCCGAGCCAGTTGCGGTAGATCACCACCTTGTCATCGGCATCCACGGCAGCAACGGAGTCTTCGCAGTCCATGATGGTGGTCAGCGCGGCTTCCATCAGCACGTCTTTGACGCCGGCGGCATCGGTCTGGCCGACCGGAGTGCTGGCGTCGATCTGCAACTCGAAGTGCAGGCCGTTGTGTTTGAACAGGAGCGCAATCGGCTCGGCCGCGGGGCCCTGGAAACCGATCAACTGGGCATCGTCACGCAGGCCGCTGTTGCTGCCGCCTTTGAGGCTCACGATCAGCTTGCCGTCGACGATCTTGTAGCCGGTGGAATCGACGTGGCTGCCCGCGCTCAGCGGTGCGGCTTCGTCGAGGAAGGCGCGGGCGAAGGCGATGACCTTGTCGCCACGCACCTTGTTGTAGCCCTTGCCCTTTTCGGCGCCGTTGGCTTCGCTTATGGCGTCGGTGCCGTACAACGCGTCATACAGCGAGCCCCAGCGCGCATTCGAGGCGTTGAGGGCGAAGCGCGCATTCATCACCGGCACCACCAGTTGCGGGCCGGCCATGCGCGCGATTTCGTCGTCGACGTTTTGCGTCGAGGCCTCAAAGTCTGCGGCTTCTGGCAGCAGGTATCCGATGTCTTGCAGGAAGGCTTTGTAGGCCACCGGGTCGTGGGCCTGGCCGGCGTGAGTCTGGTGCCAGGTATCGATCCGCGCCTGGAAATCGTCGCGTTTGGCGAGTAGGGCTTTGTTCTTCGGTGCCAGGTCGTGGATGACCTTGTCGGCACCGGCCCAGAACTGGTCGGCAGTAATGCCGGTACCGGGAATGGCTTCGTTGTTCACGAAGTCGAACAGGACTTTGGCGACCTGCAGGCCACCGACTTGAACGTGTTCAGTCATTGCTTGCCTCACTCTGCGGAGCTTATGCGCTTTTTCAGATTTTCATTATGTAGTGCACGGTTGGGCATACTACATGATGACTTGCGGTTGTGAAAATTAGACTAAATACGTCGTTTAGCGACCCACTTTGGTCGTACGGTCACAGCGGAGAACCGGATGTTCTCAAAAAACTATTGGATTGTTCCAGATAAATATAAAAATGGTACACGATTTGTTTTCGAGGGCTCCCGGGTCCACCTTGTAGATTGAATTCCAGAGGGCTTCGCCATGGACCATCTTGTACTCACAATTATCGCCGCCGACAAACCCGGCCTGGTTGAACGCATCGCGCAGAACATTGCCGCCCACGGTGGTAACTGGCTGGAAAGCCGCATGGCCCACATGGCTGGGCAGTTTGCCGGGATCCTGCGGGTCAGCGTGCCGACGGAGCAACGTCAGGCACTGGTGGGCGCGCTGGAAGACTTATCCACACACGGCATACGCGTGCTGGTGGGCGAGGGCAGTACAGGGCAGGCGGCAGTGTCCAAATCGATTGTGATGACGCTGGTGGGCAATGACCGCTCGGGCATCGTGCGCGAGATTACTGCGCTGTTGAGCCAGCAGGGTGTCAACGTGGAGCGCTTGAGTACCGATGTACGCCCGGCGCCCATGAGCGGGGACCCGTTGTTCAACGCCGAGGCTTTGTTGCAGGTGCCGTCCATGTTGTCTCTGGAGCGCTTGCAGGAATCGCTTGAGACCTTGGCCGACGATTTGATGGTGGAACTGCGCAACGAGGAATAACCACCCACAAGGTTATGCATGGAAATCTTGCATGGGCCTGTGGATAACCTGTAGAGACCCGACGCCAGGCCACGTCGGCCGGACTTCTCCGTCAGTTGAGCAAAAAACGAGCAGTTTCAAGGGCTTGTGCACAAATGGCGGGGATCAGGTTGTGGATAACCTTGGGGTGAAACGCTGCAAGCCACGGGCGCCGTGGCTTGCAAAGGTTTGTGCGTTATTTGATCAGCGTTTGCGCACCGTCAGCCATGCATCCACGCTGTAGATCACCAGCCCGGCCCAGATGAAGGCGAAGGCAATCAGCGTGGCCGGCGCCAGGTGTTCGCCGAACAGCAATACCGCTTCCAACAGCACCAGGGTCGGCGCCACGTACTGCAAAAAGCCCAGTGCGGTATAGGGCAAATGCCGTGCTGCGGCGTTAAAGCAGACCAATGGAATCAGGGTTACCGGACCTGCGGCCACCAACCACCAGGCTTCGGAGGTGCTCCAGAATTCCAGTTGTGCACTGTGGGCCGATGGATTGAACAGCAACCAGGCGACGGCAATCGGCACCAGCATCCAGGTTTCCACCACCAGCCCCGGAAGTGCCTTGACCGGGGCCTGTTTACGGATCAAGCCGTAAAAACCGAACGTCAACGCCAGCGCCAGCGACACCCATGGCAAGCTACCCACCTGCCACACTTGTTGCGCCACACCGACCGCCGCCAACCCCACCGCCACCCATTGCAGGCGGCGCAGGCGTTCACCGAGTATCAACATACCCAACAGTACATTCACCAGCGGGTTGATGTAGTAACCCAGGCTGGCTTCAAGCATGCGCCCACTGTTCACCGACCACAC
This sequence comes from Pseudomonas sp. NCIMB 10586, assembly GCF_023127895.1. Classification (NCBI taxonomy): domain Bacteria; kingdom Pseudomonadati; phylum Pseudomonadota; class Gammaproteobacteria; order Pseudomonadales; family Pseudomonadaceae; genus Pseudomonas; species Pseudomonas sp. NCIMB 10586. The sequence goes on along the minus strand of NZ_SPKQ01000002.1, from coordinate 80,145 downwards.
ATAGGTCAGCCAGTTGGCCGCGATCAGCGAACCGCTGAGTGCCAGGATCGCCAGGCGCTTGGGGTTGTCACGCAGTTCGCGAAACCAGCCAGGGTGCTTCCACACCATCAACAGCAAGCCGCCGAACAGCGCTGACCACAGCACGCGGTGCACGATGATCTCGGCGGCGGGCACGCTGGCGATGGCTTTGAAATAGAGCGGGAACAGACCCCAGATGACGTAGGCGCTCAGGCCCAGGATGTACCCCTTGCGAGGGTTGGCGGCTTGCATTGCAGAATCCTTGCTTAGGCAGCTAACAAAGCGCGATTGTAAGGATATTTGTCAGACAATGGGGACTTGCTTGGCAATGGGGATTTTTATGTGGGAGGGGGGCTCGCTCCCACATAAAGCAAAGCAGTCAGAAGAGTTTTAGCGGTTCTTCATTGAGCGCCGACAGTTGCTCACGCAACGCCAGCACCTGGTCGCCCCAATACCGCTCGGTGCCAAACCACGGGAAGCTGTGGGGAAACGCCGGATCGTCCCAGCGCCGTGCCAGCCAGGCGCTGTAGTGCATCAGGCGCAAGGCGCGCAACGGTTCGATCAGGGCGAGTTCGCGGGGGTCGAAATCGTGGAACTCCTGATAGCCGTCCATCAGTTCCGACAGCTGGCCCAGGCATTCCTGGCGGTCGCCAGCGAGCATCATCCACAGGTCTTGCACCGCCGGGCCCATGCGGCAGTCGTCGAGGTCGACGATATGGAACATCTCGTCGCGGCACATCATGTTGCCGGGGTGGCAATCGCCGTGCATGCGGATGTTCTTGTGCGGCGTGGCTTTATAAACCTCTTCCACACGCTTGAGCAGGTCGCGGGCCACGGATTCATAGGCCGGCAACAGGCTTTTGGGAATGAAGTTGCCTTCGAGCAAGGTGTTGAGGGAATCGTGACCGAAGTTCTTCACGCCCAGGGCCTCGCGATGTTCGAACGGGCGGGTTGACCCCACGGCGTGCAAACGGCCGAGCAACTGCCCAAGGCGATAAAGCTGGTCGAGGTTGCCCGGCTCCGGCGCGCGGCCGCCACGGCGGGGAAACAGGGTGAAGCGGAAACCTGCGTGTTCGAACAGGCTCTCGCCGTTGTGAATCAGCGGGGCCACCACGGGCACTTCGCACTCGGCCAGTTCGAAGGTAAAGCGGTGCTCTTCGAGGATCGCCTCGTTGGTCCAGCGTTGGGGTCGGTAGAACTTGGCGATCAGCGGTTCGGCGTCTTCGATGCCCACCTGGTACACGCGGTTTTCGTAGCTGTTGAGCGCCAACACGCGCGCATCACTGAGAAAGCCGATGCTTTCGACGGCGTCGAGGACCAGATCAGGGGTAAGTGTTTCAAACGGGTGAGCCATGCGAACTCCTGCGCGCAGCAGGGCGCCGCGTCCGGCCGGGTATGGTAACGCACCGGGGCTGGGATAGGTGGTGGCTGTGCTATTGCAATCGGGGGCAAGCCCCCTCCCACATTTGAATGTATTCGCAATTCAGAATTGTGGGAGGGGGCTTGCCCCCGATGAGGCCCTGTCAGGCGCCTACGATCCCGCCATCATCCCGCCGAATCGCCATCACCGACGAACGCGGCTTGCCGTTCGGCAGATGTTCAGGCCAAGTCGAACCACCGGTTTCTCCCGGATGCTGAATCCCCACAAACAACGTCTTCTGATCCGGCGCAAAGCTGATCCCGGTGACCTCACACGCCACCGGCCCGACCATGAAACGGCGGATTTCCCCGGTGCTCGGGTCGGCACACAGCATCTGGTTGTTGCCCATGCCGGCAAAGTCGCCCGCGTTGCTGTAGTCGCCGTCGGTGAGGATCCACAGGCGCCCGGCCTTGTCGAAGCCCAGGCCGTCGGGGCTGTTGAACATGTTCTGTGGGTTGATATTGGACGAGCCGCCCTTCGGCGTACCACCGTGCACGCCCGGGTTTCCGGCCACTACGAACAGGTCCCAGGTAAAGTCTGTGGCGCCGTGGTTATCGGCGTCGGCTTTCCAGCGCAGGATCTGGCCGTAGACGTTTTTCTCTCGCGGGTTGGGGCCGCCCACCGGCTGGCCGTCTTCGCCGCGCTTGGCGTTGTTGGTCAGGGTGCAGTAGACCTGGCCGTCGGTGGGGCTGACGACGATCCACTCCGGGCGGTCCATGCGCGTGGCCTTCACTACGCTGGCGGCCAGGCGCGCATGGATCAGCACCTCTGCCTGGTTGGCGAAACCGCTGCCGGCGTCGATGCCGTTTTTGCCATGGGTGAGTTCAACCCATTGGCCTTTGCCCTTGGGATGATCGGCGTTACCGTCGCCCGCATCGAAGATGGCCACGTACAAGGTGCCGTGGTCGAGCAGGTCTTTGTTGGCTTTCGGATTGCTGTGGTTGATCTGATCGCGGCTGACGAACTTGTAGATGAACTCGCCGCGTTCGTCGTCGCCCATGTACACCACGGCGCGGCCGTCGCGCGTTTCGGCCAGCGCCGCGTTTTCATGTTTGAAGCGGCCCAGGGCCGTGCGCTTGACCGGAGTGGATTGCGGATCGAACGGGTCGATTTCCACCACCCAGCCATGGCGGTTGAGTTCGTTGGGGTTCTTGGCCATGTCGAAGCGTGGGTCGTGCGGGTGCCAGTTGATGTCTTTGCTGGCGGCCACTACGCCGTAGCGTTTCTGCCCGGCGTCGAACGCTTGCTGCGGGTTGCTGCTGCCGAAGCAGTCGGTGAAGTTCTCTTCGCAGGTCAGGTAGGTGCCCCACGGTGTCTTGCCGTTGGCGCAGTTCTGGAACGTACCCAGGACTTTCTTGCCGGTTTTGTCGGCAGTGGTTTTCAACCAGTCATGGCCGGCAGCGGGGCCGCTCAAGCGGATTGGTGAGTTGCCATGGATGCGCCGGTTGTAGCGTGAGTCCTGGACGAACTGCCAGGTGTCGCCCTTGCGCCGTACTTCGATCACCGACACGCCCTCGCTGGCCAGGGCCTTGCGTACCTCCTCGGCCGATTGTGGCGCGCCGCCGTGGGCGTAGAGATAGCGGTAGTTGGTGTATTCGTTGTTGATCGCCATCAAGGCGCGGTTGTCGTCGCCCGGGAACGGAAACAGGCTCATGCCGTCGTTGTTGTCGCCAAATTGCTGTTCCTGGGCCTTGGCCGTGCCATTGCCCGACGGGTCGAAAGCCGGGGCGTTCTTGTGCAGCGGCTGGCCCCAACTGATCAGCACCGAAGCGCTGTAGCCAGGGGGCAGGGTAATGGTGTCGCTGGTGGCGGCGGCGATGCTGGTAAAACCCAGCAGCGGGCTGGCGGAGGCAGCATTCACTGCCAGGGCGCTGCGGCTCAGCAGGTTACCGCCGAGGAACATCGCGGCGCCGCACAGGGCGCCCGCGCCGATAAAGCGACGGCGGGTCAGGCCGACCATTTGTTCAAGGTCAGTGGCTTGGTTTTCTTCTAATAGGCTCATCTCAGGCTCCCGCGATTTTTGCAGATACCTTAAGGAGCGGTTGTGACCAAATTGTTGCAGCCTGAAGACGTTATACCGGGGTCCCGAGCAGCACATTGCTGGGTGCGAATTGCACCTGGATCGGCTGGCCCTCGGCAGCGTTGAGTACCAGGAGTGCAGCGGGCGGTGCCAGCGCGCATAACACCTGGCCGTTGGGCAAGGCGATACGCACCTCGCTGGGGCCGTCCTCGGCGTCGAGAATCGTCTCGATCACACCGCTCATGCAATTGTGTCCAGGTGTTTCTGGGTGCCCGATCGCCCGCAACTCCAGCCATCCCGCTTTGATCAGGGCGACCACCTCCACGCCGGCCTGCAGCTCCAGCCGTTGGGTGCTGTCGTGGGTAATCTGGGCGTCGAGGTACAGGTCGCCGGCCAGTTGCAGGCGAATCCTGTCGTTGCGGCCCTGGCTGTCGATGGCGATGACCTGGCCGTGCAATTGGTTGCGTGCACTGGTGCGCAGCATCAAGCGGCCGAGCAGGTTGAAGTCACTGGCCGCTTCGTCCGAACCGAGCAGCTCGGCCTGCAGCACTTGCAGGCGCTGATAAAGGCGCAGCACTCGTTCACCTTCTTGCGTCAGCTTGGCGCCGCCACCGCCTTTGCCACCGACGCTGCGTTCCACCAGCGGTTTTTGCGCCAGGTTGTTCAGTTCATCGATGGCGTCCCAGGCGGCCTTGTAACTCAACCCCGCACTTTTGGCGGCACGGGTGATGGAGCCCTGCTCGGCGATATGCCCCAGCAAGGCAATGCGTTGGGGGCGACGGATGATGTGCTGGCTGAGTGGGCTGGGCAGAGACATGGGCATACGCTTGGATGAGATAAGCCGACGTTGCCGCCCTGAAGCAGGGGAGTCAAGTCAGGGGCCGGGTTTGGGGGTGCGGGCCAGGCAGTAGACATCGACCTGGCGTGCGCCGGCGCCCATCAATAACCGCGCCAGGCTGTGGGCGGTAGCGCCGGTGGTGAGTACATCGTCCACCAGCGCCAGGTGTTGCCCTGCGACTTGAGCGCCGGGCGCCAGGGCAAAGGCGTTGAGCAGGTTACGCTTACGCGTCTTGGCGTCGAGGTCTTGCTGCGCCACGGTTTCAAGCGGGCGCAGCAGCGCGTGCTCATTGAGGGGAATGTCGAGCGCGCTACTGAGCCAGCGAGCCACCATCTGCGCCTGGTTAAAGCCGCGTTGGCGCAGGCGTTTGCGGGCCATGGGGACCGGCAGTAGATAGTCGGGGCGGTTGAGTTCGGCGTTATCGAAGCGGTGCTGCAGGTGCTGCCCCAGCAGGCGCGCCAGCATGTGGCCCAGCGGCCAGCGAGCCTGATGCTTGAAGCGGCTGACCAGGGTGTCGATGGGAAAACTGTAGGTCCAGGGTGCGATCACCTGGTTAAAGGCCGGAGGGTGTTTTTGGCACTGGCCGCAGATCAACCCGTCCATCGGCAAAGGCAAGGCGCACTGTTCACAATGCTCAAGCAGCCATGGCAGTTCTGTTTCGCAGGTATTGCATACATTTTCGGCGGAGTCTGTGCATTCGTCACAGATCAGACAGATCTGTTTGTTTTTTAACCAGATGTAAGCTTGGTTTTTGTACTCAGGTTGACAGTGCATGAATCTTCCTTAAATATGCCGAGCATCCGTGTCGTGCCTGTGGGTATTGCCCTTCCCGCAGCGTTAGCCAAAGCATAATCAAGGAATCGCCCATGAGCGCCAGCACCTCTGCCACCCTGCGTCACGACTGGTCTTTGGCCGAAGTCAAAGCCCTGTTCGTGCAGCCGTTCAATGACCTGTTGTTCCAGGCGCAGACCGTGCACCGCGCGCATTTCGACGCCAACCGCGTGCAGGTATCGACCCTGCTGTCGATCAAGACCGGCGCCTGCCCGGAAGATTGCAAATATTGTCCGCAGTCGGGTCACTACAACACCGGCCTGGAAAAAGAGAAGCTGATGGAGGTGCAGAAGGTCCTCGAAGAGGCCGCCCGCGCCAAGGCCATCGGCTCGACGCGCTTTTGCATGGGCGCGGCGTGGAAACACCCGTCGGCCAAAGACATGCCCTACGTGCTGGAGATGGTCAAAGGCGTAAAGGCCATGGGCCTGGAAACCTGCATGACCCTGGGTCGTCTCGACCAGGACCAGACCGAAGCGCTGGCCCAGGCCGGCCTGGATTACTACAACCATAACCTCGACACATCGCCAGAGTTCTACGGCTCGATCATCACCACCCGTACCTACAGCGAGCGCTTGCAAACCCTGGCCTACGTGCGTGATTCGGGGATGAAGATCTGCTCGGGCGGCATCCTCGGCATGGGCGAGTCCCTCGACGACCGTGCCAACCTGCTGATCCAACTGGCCAACCTGCCAGAGCATCCGGAGTCGGTGCCGATCAACATGCTCGTGAAGGTGGCCGGTACGCCGTTGGAAAACGCCGAGGACATCGACCCCTTCGACTTCATCCGTATGCTGGCGGTGGCGCGCATCCTGATGCCGCAATCCCACGTGCGCCTGTCCGCTGGCCGCGAAGCCATGAACGAGCAGATGCAGGCCCTGGCGTTTTTTGCCGGTGCCAACTCGATCTTCTACGGCGATAAATTGCTGACCACCGCCAACCCTCAGGCTGACAAGGACATGCAGCTGTTCGCACGCCTGGGCATCCTGCCCGAAGCTCGTGAAGAGCACGCCGATGAAGTTCATCAGGCAGCGATCGAGCAGGCGCTGGTGGAGCAAAAGAGCAGCGAGCAGTTCTATAACGCCGCTGTTTGATCGAGGCCAGCATGTCTTTTGATCTCGCCGCGCGCCTCGCGGCCCGCCGTGCCGAACATCTTTACCGTCAACGCCCGTTGCTTCAGAGCCCCCAAGGCCCTGAAGTGGTGGTGGATGGCCAGCCATTGCTGGCGTTCTGCAACAACGATTACCTGGGCCTGGCCAATCACCCGCAGGTGATCGAAGCCTGGCGCGCCGGTGCGGCTCGTTGGGGCGTGGGTGGCGGCGCTTCGCATTTGGTGGTGGGTCACGTCACGCCGCACCATGAGTTGGAAGAAGCCCTGGCTGACTGGACCGGGCGCCCGCGTGCGTTGCTGTTTACCACCGGCTATATGGCCAACCTGGGCGCGGTCACGGCGCTGGTGGGGCAGGGCGATACGGTGCTGGAAGATCGCCTCAACCATGCTTCGTTGCTGGATGCCGGCTTATTGTCCGGGGCGCGGTTCAACCGCTATCTGCATAACGACGCGGGCAGCCTGGCCAAGCGCCTGGAAAAGGCCACCGGCAGTACGCTGGTGGTCACCGATGGTGTGTTCAGCATGGACGGCGACCTGGCCGACCTGCCAGCGCTGGCCCGGGAAGCCAGGGCCAAAGGTGCCTGGCTGATGGTAGATGATGCCCATGGCTTTGGCCCGCTGGGCGCCCATGGCGGCGGCATCGTCGAACATTTTGGCTTGAGTCAGGACGATGTACCGGTGCTGGTTGGCACCTTGGGCAAAGCCTTCGGCACCGCCGGGGCATTTGTGGCAGGCAGTGAAGACTTGATCGAAAGCCTGATCCAGTTTGCCCGGCCGTATATCTACACCACCAGCCAGCCACCGGCACTGGCCTGCGCCACCCTCAAAAGCCTGGAGTTGCTGCGCAGCGAACACTGGCGGCGTGAGCACCTCAACGGGTTGATCCGCCAGTTCCGCCGCGGTGCCGAGCAGATGGGCCTGGCATTGATGGACAGCTTTACGCCGATCCAGCCAATCCTGATTGGCGACAGCGCCCGGGCGTTGCAGCTGTCACAGATGCTGCGCGAGCGTGGGCTGATGGTGACTGCAATCCGCCCGCCGACTGTACCGGCCGGCAGTGCAAGGTTGCGCGTGACATTGACGGCGGCGCACAGCGAAGCGCAGGTGCAGCTATTGTTAAACGGATTAGAGCAATGTTTCCGGTTGTTGAACGCAGCGGAGCCCGACCATGCGTGATCGCCTGATACTGCTGCCCGGGTGGGGGCTCGGTGTGTCGCCGCTGGAACCGTTGGCCGCGGCACTGCAGGGCCTCAACGAGCACCTGCGGGTACAGATCGAACCCTTGCCGGCGCTGGATTCCAGTGATCTGGATGAGTGGCTTGACGAGCTCGATGCGACGCTGGCGGACGACGTCTGGCTCGGGGGCTGGTCCCTGGGCGGGATGCTTGCTTCGGAGCTGGCGGCACGCCGTGGCGAACGTTGCTGCGGTTTGCTGACCCTGGCGAGCAACCCGTGTTTCGTCGCCCATGATGGCTGGCCCCACGGGATGCCCGCCGAGACCTTCGATGCGTTCCTGGCGGGCTGCCACGCCGACTCCCAGGTCACCCTCAAGCGCTTCGGCCTGTTGTGTGCCAAGGGCGCGCAGGAGCCTCGCGGGCTCTCGCGTTTGCTGGTCAGCGGCGCGCCGCATACCGCCCCCAGCGTGTTGATGCCCGGCCTGGAGCTGCTGGCCCAACTGGATACCCGCGCGGCCTTGCAGGCATTTCGCGGGCCGCAGTTGCATCTGTTTGCCGGCCTGGATGGGCTGGTACCTGCCGAAGCCGCCAGTGACCTGCTGGCGTTGCTCCCGGATGTAGAAGTCGGCCTGATTGAACAGGCCGGTCACGCGTTTCTTCTGGAAGACCCCCACGGTGTAGCGGGGGCCATCCAGGCTTTTTTGCATGAGTGTGTTGATGACTGACTTATCCCACCCTTGTTTGCCGGGTGCCTTGCCGGACAAGCGCCAGGTTGCTGCCTCGTTCTCCCGTGCAGCGGCCAGCTACGACAGCGTGGCCGAGTTGCAGCGCGCAGTAGGGCATGAGTTGCTCCGCCGTTTGCCCAGCGAGCTTTCGCCACAACGCTGGCTGGATATGGGTTGCGGCACAGGGTATTTCAGTCGCGTGCTGGGTGAGCGTTTGCCCGGGAGCGAGGGCGTGGCGCTGGATATCGCCGAAGGCATGCTCAACCACGCGCGTCCGTTGGGCGGCGCCGCGCATTTCATGGCTGGCGATGCTGAACGCTTGCCGCTGAAGGCTGACAGCTTCGAGCTGCTCTTCTCCAGCCTCGCCGTGCAATGGTGTGCCAACTTCGATGCAGTGCTCAGCGAAGCTCAGCGCGTATTGCAACCTGGCGGTGTGTTGGCGTTCGCGAGCCTGTGCGTGGGTACCCTGGATGAACTGCGCGAAAGCTGGCGAGCGGTAGACGGCTTGGTTCACGTCAATCGCTTTCGCACCTTCGAGGCTTATCAGCAGTTATGTGCGGCCAGCGGCTTGCGGGTGGTGAGTCTCGCGCGACAGCCCCATGTGCTGCATTACCCGGATGTGCGCAGCCTGACCCACGAGCTCAAAGCGTTGGGCGCCCATAACCTCAACCCCGGCCGCCCCGGCGGCTTGACGGGGCGCGCGCGGATTGTTGCACTGGTAGACGCATACGAGCAGTTCCGTCAGGCTCAGGGCCTGCCCGCCACGTATCAGGTGGTGTACGCCGTACTGGAGAAACCGCTATGAGCGTCGCTTACTTCATCACCGGCACCGACACCGATGTGGGCAAGACCACTATCGCGGCCGGCCTGTTGCATGCTGCCAGGCTCGCAGGCAAAAGCACGGCCGCCGGAAAGCCGGTGGCGTCGGGGTGCCGGTTGACTGCCCAGGGTTTGCGCAATGCCGATGCCCTGGCGTTGCTGGCCGAGTGCTCATTGCCGCTCAGTTATGCCGAGGTCAACCCGGTGGCATTCGAGCCGGCTATCGCGCCGCATCTGGCTGCGCGCGAGGCGGGCGTGGGGCTGACGGTGCAATCGTTGCTCAAGCCGATGCAACAGATTCTGGCCCGTGGAGCCGACTTTACCTTGATCGAAGGGGCGGGCGGCTGGCGCGTGCCCTTGGCCGATCAGGCCAACCTGTCTGACCTGTCCATCGCGCTCAAATTGCCGGTGATCCTGGTGGTGGGCGTGCGCCTGGGCTGCATCAGCCACGCGTTGTTGACCGCCGAAGCGATCGCACGGGACGGCTTGCCGCTGGCCGGTTGGGTGGCGAATATCATCGATCCCAAGACCTCTCGTCTGGAAGAAAACCTCGCCACCCTGGCCGAGCGCTTGCCGGCGCCCTGCCTGGGGCGAGTGCCGAAGCTCAAGGATGCCGGTGCCGCCGCCGTGGCGGAGTACCTGGAGTTGGACCTGCTTGACTGATTTTGGCTATCGCAAGGCATTATGCCATTAGTGTTTTTGACGAGCCTTTTGCCGGTATGTCTGCTTCAATCCACCTTCACGATTCTCTCAAGGCAGGCTTAAGCCATGGAAATCTCTGGAAGCAGCGCGTTTTATTCGGGCCTGAGCAGTATTCAGACCGGGCAGAACCGTGTCGACCAGGCGGCCGGCAAGATTGCCAGCGCCGCAACAGCCCAGCCATCGGCCGCGCAAAGCGATCGTCTGCAAGCCAATGACCGCGCCCAAGCGTCAAACTCGGCGAGCAATATGGTGGAAATGGCCCAGGGCAAGTTTCAAGTCGAGCTGGGGGCAAAAGTCGCCAAGGCTTCGGATGAAATGCTCGGTACGTTGATCGATACCTACGCCTGATCCCCTGCTGAACTCAATTAAAAATGTGGGAGGGGGCTTGCTCCCGATGCGGTGTATCAGCGTGCCCATTCATAGCTGACCTACCGCTATCGGGAGCAAGCCCCCTCCTACATTCGCCTGTGCCTGGCCCTGAGCTAGTTCTCTATTCGTTTTTTGCAGTGGCATCCCGCCGCAGGCCTTGCCGTGCCTGGCGATGACCTGCGTCAAGACAAACGGCATCTGGCCGACGCTTGACAACCCTGGGTCGTAAACGTATGTTTCAAACCCCTGTTTGACCGCCATAACAAATCCACGCGGTTGTTCATCCCAGATACATCAGCAGAGGTTTATCGCTATGCCTGACTACAAGGCCCCCTTGCGTGATATTCGCTTCGTTCGTGACGAACTGCTCGGTTATGAAGCGCACTATCAGAGCCTGCCGGCTTGCCAGGACGCTACCCCGGACATGGTCGACGCCATCCTCGAAGAAGGCGCCAAGTTCTGTGAGCAAGTCCTGGCACCGCTGAACCGCGTGGGCGACATCGAAGGGTGTACCTGGAGTGAGTCAGGCGTTAAGACCCCTACCGGTTTCAAAGAAGCCTACAAACAGTTCGTCGAAGGCGGCTGGCCGAGCCTGGCCCATGACGTGGAGCACGGTGGCCAGGGCTTGCCGGAGTCCCTGGGCCTGGCTGTGAGCGAAATGGTCGGCGAAGCCAACTGGTCGTGGGGCATGTACCCTGGCCTGTCCCATGGCGCGATGAACACCATTTCCGAGCACGGCACCCCCGAGCAGCAAGACGCTTACCTGACCAAGCTGGTGTCGGGCGAATGGACCGGCACCATGTGCCTGACCGAGCCACACTGCGGTACCGACCTGGGCATGCTGCGCACCAAGGCCGAGCCTCAGGCTGACGGTTCCTACAAAGTCTCCGGCACCAAGATCTTCATCTCGGCCGGTGAACACGACATGGCCGACAACATTGTCCACATCGTACTGGCCCGCCTGCCGGACGCACCGGCCGGCACCAAAGGCATCTCGCTGTTTATCGTGCCCAAGTTCCTGCCCAACGCCGATGGTTCAGTGGGCGAGCGCAATGCGGTCACCTGTGGTTCCCTGGAACACAAGATGGGCATCCACGGCAACGCCACCTGCGTGATGAACTTCGACGCAGCCACCGGTTTCCTGATCGGCCCGGCGAACAAAGGCCTGAACTGCATGTTCACCTTTATGAACACCGCTCGCCTGGGCACTGCCCTGCAAGGCTTGGCCCACGCCGAAATCGGCTTCCAGGGTGGCCTGAAATATGCGCGTGATCGCCTGCAGATGCGCTCCCTGACCGGCCCTAAAGCACCGGACAAAGCCGCTGACCCGATCATTGTGCACCCAGACGTACGCCGCATGCTGCTGACCATGAAAGCCTTCGCCGAAGGTAACCGCGCGATGGTGTACTTCACCGCCAAGCAAGTGGACATCGTCAAGTACGGCACCGATGACGAAGCCAAGAAACAGGCCGATGGCCTGCTGGCATTCATGACCCCGATCGCCAAGGCGTTCATGACCGAAGTCGGCTTTGAATCGGCCAACCACGGCGTGCAGATCTACGGTGGCCACGGCTTCATCGCCGAGTGGGGCATGGAACAGAACGTGCGCGATAGCCGTATTTCGATGCTGTACGAAGGCACCACCGGCATCCAGGCCCTGGACTTGCTCGGCCGCAAAGTACTGATGACCCAAGGCGAAGCGCTCAAGGGCTTCACCAAGATTGTGCACAAGTTCTGTCAGGCCAACGAGGGTAACGACGCGGTTAAAGAGTTCGTTGCACCGCTGGCGGCACTGAACAAGGAGTGGGGCGAGTTGACCATGAAGGTCGGCATGGCCGCGATGAAAGACCGCGAAGAAGTCGGTGCCGCTTCGGTGGATTACCTGATGTACTCCGGCTACGCGTGCCTGGCGTACTTCTGGGCCGACATGGCGCGCCTGGCCGCCGAGAAACTGGCTGCCGGTACCAGCGAAGAGGCGTTCTACACCGCCAAGTTGCAGACCGCGCGCTTCTACTTCCAGCGCATCCTGCCGCGTACCCGTACCCACGTGGCGACCATGCTGTCGGGCGCCAACAACCTGATGGACATGAAAGAAGAAGACTTCGGCCTAGCTTACTAAGCCTTACCGGTTCTTTCTGCAACCGCCGCCTCTTTCGGGACGCGGCGGTTTTTTTTGCCCTCCTACAGAGTACGGGCATAAAAAACCGCAGTAATGCACTCAGGGATTACAACCCGCTGCCGTTACAGTAGTGGCAATGTGATACGTGTCAGCCCGGTTGTGCTTAACTGGCTGCATAAAGGCACAGTGCCATTATTTTGCGGGTCGGAGTTTTACCCTTGTCACGCGTGTCTGCTGTACGTTTCAGTCATTTCCTACCTTCGCTGCTGCTGTTGCTGGCCGGGCTTTCGGCTGCGTACGTCAAGGACCTCAACGTCTTCTTCACCTCGCTCTTCAACGTGTTGCCGACCCTGGTCCTGCTGCTCGGCGGCGCGTACTGCGCGGTCTATCGGCGCCAGCGTGAACTGTTCCTGATGATCACGGTGTACGTCGCCTATTTCCTGCTGGATACCCAGACCGATTTCTACCGCGACAATGGCCGCGTGCGTGACGACGCCGCGGTGGTGTTCCACCTGTGTTGTCTGCTGTTGCCGTTGCTGTTCAGCATCTATGCGCTGTGGCAGGAAAAAACCCATCTGTTCCGTGACTTCGTCGCCCGCTGCGCGGTGTTGCTGGCGGTGGGCAGTGTGGCGCTGGCCCTGGAGCAAAGTTTCCCCCAGGCTTTGCTGGGCTGGTTGGCGGAGATTCGCTGGCCGATGCTGCATGGCGCGTGGATGAGCCTGATCCAGCTGTCCTATCCCATGTTCCTGATCGGCTTCCTTACCCTGGCCGCCCAGTATTGGTATCAGCCGCGCCCGCTGCACGCCGCCCAATTGGTGGAGTTTTTGGGCCTGTTCTGGATGTTGCCGCAAACCTTCATCCTGCCGTTCACCCTCAACATCATGTGCAGCCAAGTGATGTTGATGATTGCTGCCGGTGTGGCCCACGAAGCCTATCAAATGGCGTTCCGCGACGAACTGACCGGCTTGCCGGGACGACGCGCCCTCAACGAACGCATGCAACGGCTGGGGCGCAACTATGTGCTGGCGATGAGTGACGTTGATCACTTCAAACGTTTCAACGACACCCATGGCCACGACGTGGGCGACCAGGTGCTGCGCCTGGTGGCGAGCAAGCTGTCCAAGGTCAACGGCGGCGGGCGCGCCTACCGGTATGGCGGTGAAGAATTTGCCGTGGTATTTGCCGGCAAGACCTTGGATGAATGCATGCCGCACCTGGAGGAGATTCGCGAGATCATTGCCGGCTACGCCATCAAGTTGCGTAACCCGGATCGTCCTCATGACGACCACCAAGGCCGTCAACGGCGTGCGGGCAGCGGAGCCTCCAGCGTGTCGGTGACGGTCAGCATCGGCGTGGCCGAGCGTCAGGCCGAGCAGCGTAACCCTGAAGAGGTGCTCAAGTCCGCCGACCAGGCGCTGTACGCCGCCAAGGGCGCCGGGCGTAACTGCGTGATTGCGGCCGGGCAAACCCGTCGTGGCGCGGTGCGCACGCAAAGCGCTGCGGGTTGAGTCAGCGCGCTGTATTTACTGTGACTTAAAAATACCAGATAGTCACAAGCAGACCCTATGTGTCTGAAAAGTTGTTCGGGTACACTCGGGGTCTGTAAAACCGATCCTATCGAATCACTTTTCATGTTCCCACGAGGTTTGCCATGGCTGATTACAAAGCGCCGTTGCGTGATATGCGCTTCGTCCTCAACGAAGTTTTTGAAGTCGCCAAGACTTGGGCCGAACTGCCGGCATTGGCAGACACCGTTGATGCCGAAACCGTTGAGGCGATCCTCGAAGAGGCCGGCAAGGTTACCGCCAAATCCATCGCGCCCTTGAGCCGCGGCGGCGATGAGCAAGGCTGCCATTGGACCGACGGCGCGGTGCGTACCCCGGACGGTTTCCCCCAGGCTTATGCGACCTACGCCGAAGGCGGCTGGGTGGGTGTGGGCGGCGATCCGACCTATGGCGGCATGGGTATGCCCAAGGCGGTGTCGGCGCAGGTTGAAGAAATGATCAACTCGTCGAGCCTGGCATTCGGCCTGTACCCGATGCTGACCTCCGGCGCCTGTGTCTCGATCAACACCCACGCCAGCGAAGAGCTCAAGGCCGCGTACTTGCCGAAGATGTATTCCGGTGAGTGGGCAGGTTCCATGTGCTTGACCGAAGCCCATGCCGGCACCGACCTGGGCATGATTCGCACCAAGGCCGAGCCTCAGGCGGACGGTTCCTACAAGGTCAGCGGCACCAAGATCTTCATCACCGGTGGCGAGCACGACCTGACCGAGAACATCATCCATCTGGTGCTGGCCAAACTGCCGGATGCACCGGCGGGGCCCAAGGGCATCTCGCTGTTTCTGGTGCCCAAGTTCATGGTGAACGCCGACGGCAGCCTTGGCGCGCGCAACCCGGTGACCTGCGGTTCGATTGAACACAAGATGGGGATCCAGGCGTCCGCGACCTGCGTGATGAACTTCGACGAAGCCGTGGGTTATCTGGTCGGTGAGCCTAACCGTGGCCTGGCGGCGATGTTCACCATGATGAACTACGAGCGTCTGGGGGTGGGCATCCAGGGCCTGGCGTCCGGCGAGCGCTCCTATCAGAACGCGATTGAATACGCCCGCGACCGCCTGCAAAGCCGCTCCCCGCTGGGTGCACAGGCCAAGGATAAAGTGGCAGATCCGATCATCGTGCATCCGGACGTACGCCGTATGCTGCTGACCATGAAGGCGGCCAACGAAGGCGGTCGTGCGTTCTCCACCTACGTGGCGACGCAGTTGGACATCGCCAAGTTCAGCGACGATGCGCAGGCGCGCGAGCGCGCCGATAACCTGGTGGCGTTGTTGACACCCGTGGCCAAGGCGTTCCTCACCGACCTGGGCCTGGAAACCACTGTGCTCGGGCAGCAAGTGTTTGGTGGCCATGGCTATATTCGCGAATGGGGCCAGGAGCAGTTGGTGCGTGACGTGCGCATCACCCAGATCTACGAAGGCACCAACGGCATTCAGGCGCTGGATTTGATGGGACGCAAGATCGTCGGCAGCGGCGGTGCGTTCTACACGCTGTTCGCCGATGAGATCCGCCAGTTCATCGCTGAATCGGGGGCCGAGCTGGCCGAGTTCACCACGCCGCTCAGCGCAGCGGTGGATAACCTGGATGAATTGACGGCCTGGGTACTGGACCGCGCCAAGAGCAACGCGAATGAAATCGGTGCAGCGTCGGTGGAGTACCTGCATGCATTCGGCTACATGGCCTACGCCTATATGTGGGCGCGCATGGCCAAGGCCGCGTTGGGCAAAGAGGCCGAGGAGGCTTTCTACGCCAGCAAATTGGGGACTGCACGTTTCTACTTTGCCCGTCTGCTGCCGCGCATTCATTCGTTGAGCGCGTCGGTAAAAGCCGGTAGCGAATCGTTGTTCCTGATGGATGAAGCACTGTTTTAAGGGCCTGTAGGGCGTGTAAGCAATCTCTTACATGACGTGCTGCTAATCGTCCTCTATCGCCAAATTGGATCCACGGATAATCTACTTCACATGGACGTCGCGCAGGAAGCGCAAAGCAACAACACGGACACGTAGGATTCTGCCAGGACGGCGGAGTGAAATGGATGTCAGGGAAACAGTCTGCAAAGCCCCGCTTCGGCGGGGTTTTCTTTTGCCCGCGAAAAAGTCAGGCGCTTGCCTGCGGGGCATTCATCACGTCTTCCAGCAGGGTGCGCAGCAATGCGACGGTGGCCTGTTGGCGTTGCACATCGCGGCACACCAGCCCCACCTTCAATGGCACCCTCGGTTCGCTCAAGGGTTTCCACAAAAGCGCCTGGCTGTTGTGTTCGTCCTGGGAACGCCCCGGTAGCACCGTCGCCAGCTTGGTGTGGGGCAGGCTGTCGAGTATTCCCACCATGGTGTTGAGCTCCGCTTGCACCTGCGGCCGCCGCCCCAGGTTGGCCAACTGGCCCTGCCAGATCTGCCTGACTTGAAACTCCTCCCCCAACAGCAGCATCGGTAACTCGGCAGCTTGTTTGAGCGAGACTTTCTTGAATTCGCGCAGCGGATGGTCGTCGGGAATCACCACCTTCAACTCATCTTCATACAGCAGCACACCGTGCAGGCCTGGCTGGCGTGGTGGCAGGTAACTGATGCCAATGTCGAGGGAGCCGTTGAGCAACCGCCGCTCAATCTCAAGCCCCGTCAGCTCGTAAATCTGCACCACCAAATGAGGCTGGGCCTTGCGCACGCGCTCAAGCATTTGCGGCACCAGGCTGGTGTGCACGGTTTGCAGCACGCCGATGGCCAGGGTCCGCATGGCCTGGCCCTTGAAGTTGCGTAGCGCTTCGACGGCTTGCTGCATGCCATCAATGAGCGGCAACGCGTGGTTGTATAAGGTGTGCGCCGCCAGGGTCGGCAGCAGCCGCTTGCTGCTGCGTTCGAACAGACTTACATCAAGGTTCTGCTCCAGCTGGCGAATCTGTTGTGACAAGGCCGGTTGCGAGATCGAAAGACGCTCCGCAGCACGCCCTACGTGGCCTTCCTCATACACCGCGACGAAATAACGCAGTTGCTTGAAATCCATAAGGCTTACTTATCGAAAAAGCTGGAAAATCGAAATGGCCGCTGGCCCCCGAGACGCCTAGTCTAGCGCCTATTCGCAGGGCTTACAGGGCCGGATCGGACAATGAACAGCGTTTTTGTTGATAGCGTTTACATAGGCAAGGCAAAAAAACCTCAGGTGCAATGGTCCGGCCGTAACCACCAAGGTCAGGTTGCCAATGGGGGTAAGTTGTGAATCTGTTCAACATCCGCCGCCCCGCCCCGAGCCTGGATGACCTGATCCAGGATGCCCCACGCGACACGCATTCAACCGAGCATTTGATGCCCACTGTGGCGCGCCCACCTCAAGTGTTTGTGCGAGGCCAGGGCTCGTGGCTGTGGGACAGTGATGAGCGTGCCTATATGGACTTCAGCCAAGGCAATGCCGCCAACAGCCTGGGCCATAGCCCACAGGTATTGATCAAGGCCCTGGCTGCGCAAACCCAGGCGCTGATCAATCCCGGCAATGGCCTGCATAACCGTGCCCAACTCAATCTCGTCGAGCGTCTTTGCCAGCATACCGGCAGCGACCAGGCTTACCTGCTCAACAGCGGCGCGGAAGCCTGCGAGGCGGCAATCAAACTGGCGCGCAAGTGGGGGCAACTGCACCGTGGCGGGGCCTATCGCATTATCAGCGCCAGCAACGGTTGCCATGGACATGGCTTCGCTACGCTAGCCGCTTCGGCTGGTACCTTGGTAAACCGCTTCGAACCGCAATTGTCGGGCTTCAGTCACGTTCCCTTCAATGATCTTCCCGCCCTGCATGCTGCCGTGGATGCCCAGACGGTGGCCATTCTGCTGGAACCGATCCAGTGCGAAGCCGGCGTGATCCCGGCGACCGAACACTATCTCAAAGGCGTCGAGCGGCTGTGCCGCGAACTGGGGATCCTGCTGATCCTCGACGAAGTGCAAACCGGCATGGGCCGCTGTGGCACCTTGCTTGCCGAGCAACAGTACGGCGTGCATGCCGACATCATCACCCTGGGCAAGGGCCTGGGCGGCGGTGTGCCGTTGGCGGCGCTGCTGGCACGGGGCAAGGCCTGTTGCTTTGAAGTGGGTGAGCTGGAAGGCACCCATCATGGCAATGCATTGATGGCCTCGGCTGGGTTGGCCGTCACCGATACCGTGCTTGAGCGCGGTTTTCTTGAGCATGTACGCGTGTTGGGCTGTCACCTGGGCGAAGGGCTTGCCCGCCTGGCCTATCGCTACGGCCATGGCCCATTGCGCGGGAATGGCCTGATGTGGGGGCTTACCTTATCGGATGATTCTGCGGATGCGGTGGTAAAAGCCGCGCTGCAAGAGGGACTGATCCTCAGCGCGCCGCAACCCGACTGCCTGCGCTTCACACCGGCGCTGACGGTGAGCAAAAGCAACATCGACGAAATGCTCCTGCGCCTGGCCCGCGCCTTCTCACGGGTGCGCACCGCGCAACTGCAATGCCGAAAGGGCATTGCTGTTTAACCGTCCAATTCCTGAACCGTCTCGCGGTATACGCGGCGCCCTCAGCCTGATTCTTTTGGCTGGGGGCGTTTTTTTGCCTGAGTAATTTCTGGTGTGAAAACGTTTATTGAGTCTCTTTGGAAACGATGGCTTTTTAGCGAGCGTCGGCAAGGACTGCCGGAGGGGCACGACGTGCTCGACTTTTAATCTATACCACTGGGTGGTATGTTTTAGGAAGGGATCTCCATGAGGCTCAGGTTGTTCAAAACAAGGCGATTTGCCGAGGCGGCCACTAAAGTCTGGATCTGCGATTCTGAGTTGAGGAAGGCGTTTGGCGAAATGTTGAGGGGGCAGGCAGATAATCTGGGAGGTGGTGTCTGGAAAAAACGTCTCAACCAGAATCGGCATCGGTCTGTTGTATTGGCCAAGGGCAGGCATTATTGGGTTTATCAGTTTCTGTTCGCGAAGCAGGATCAAAGCAATATAACGCAGAGCGAACTTGTCTGGTTTCGAACACTTGCCAAAACTTATGAAGGGTTAAACGAAGCACAGATTCAGCGCATGCTGGATCTCAGGGAGTTTGTGGAGATACATCATGACCAAGAAGTATAAAAGTGAGGCGCTTGAGTCCATTCATCAGTCTGCCGAAGCGCTTCATGCCATCGGCGCCATCAGCAAAACCACGCTTCGAGAATATGATGAAGCATGCTTATCTGCCATGCCGGACCAAATCCCTGCCGAACAGATCAAGCAACTGCGTGAAAGCAGCCATGTCAGCCAACCTGTATTTGCCCGCTACCTGAACACCAGTGCTTCCACGGTCAAAAAATGGGAGTCGGGCGAGAAACGGCCCAGCGGCATGGCACTCAAGTTGTTGAGCGTCGTGAAGAAGCATGGTCTGCAGATTCTGGCGTGAGATGGCCCGATGCCAGAATCCACTGAACCCTCACGAACCGCCAATGTCGATTAGCTACACGGCTCACACGAGCCGATTTTCTGGAGCTGACCCATGGACATTATTCGTATCATCATCGCTATTCTGCTGCCGCCACTGGGTGTGTTCCTGCAAGTAGGCTTCGGCGGTGCATTCTGGCTGAATATCCTGCTGACCCTGTGCGGTTACTTCCCTGGCATCATCCACGCGGTGTACATCATCGCCAAGCGTTGAAGCCCTCAGCCTTTTGCAATGAGCCGTGAGTTGCGCTCATTGCGAAAGGCCAGTTGCTCGATGGTCTGGGTGGCATGTTCGGCTTCTTCCCGTGCCTGCAGGATGATGCCGTGCTGCTCGGACTTACTGCATACAGGGTCGGCATTGCTGGCGTCACCGGTGAGCATGAACGCCTGGCAACGGCAGCCGCCGAAATCCTTTTCCTTTTCATCGCATGAGCGGCAGGGCTCGGGCATCCAGTCGTAGCCGCGAAAGCGATTGAAACCAAACGAGTCGTACCAGATGTGCTGCATGCTGTGGTCGCGCACATTGGGAAACTGCACCGGCATCTGCCTCGCGCCGTGACAGGGCAGGGCGGTGCCGTCCGGTGTCACCGTCAGAAAGATGCTGCCCCAGCCGTTCATGCAGGCTTTCGGACGCTCTTCATAATAATCCGGTGTCACGAAGATCAGCTTGCACGGATGACCTTCGGCTTCCAGTTTGGCGCGGTATTCATTGGTGATGCGTTCGGCGCGCACCAACTGGTCTCGGGTCGGCAATAAGCCCACGCGATTAAGCTGCGCCCAGCCGTAGAACTGGCAGGTGGCGAGTTCGACAAAATCCGCTTCCAGCGCGATACACAGCTCGATGATGCGGTCGATCTTGTCGATATTGTGCCGATGGGTGACGAAGTTCAACACCATCGGGTAGCCGTGTGCCTTGACCGCACGGGCCATTTCCAGCTTTTGCGCGAAGGCTTTTTTCGAGCCGGCCAACAGGTTGTTCACCTGTTCGTCGCTGGCCTGGAAACTGATCTGGATATGGTCCAGCCCGGCCTTTTTGAAGTCGCTGATTTTCTGCTCGGTCAGGCCGATACCGGAGGTGATCAGGTTGGTATAGAAGCCCAGCTTGCGGGCCTCGGCGATCAGTTCGGCCAAGTCCTGTCGCACCAGTGGTTCACCCCCGGAAAACCCCAGCTGTGCGGCACCCATCTCGCGGGCTTCGCGAAACACCTTGATCCATTGCTCGGTGCTCAGCTCTTTGCCCTGCTCGGCGAAATCCAGCGGGTTGGAACAGTACGGGCACTGCAGCGGGCAGCGATAGGTCAACTCGGCCAGTAGCCACAGCGGCAAGCCGATGGCGGGTTTTTCAGGCAAGGGTGATCCAGTGCTCAGCACGGGCGACCTCCATGAATTGCTCGATGTCTTCACCGAGCTCCGGTACGTCGGGGAATTGTTGGTCCAGCTCGGCGATGATGGCTGCCACGTCGCGCTCGCCGTCGATCAAACCGCCGATCAACGCGGCGCTGTCGTTGAGCTTGATCATGCCTTCCGGATAGAGCAGCACATGGCCTTTTTGCGCAGGCTCATACTGGAAACGGTAGCCCTGGCGCCAGGTCGGTATTTTGCTGCGATCAAAGCTCATAGGGTGATCCCTTTATGCCACACCCGCTGCTCGGTCACGCTGTGATAGGGCGGGCGTTTGAGTTCGTAGGCCATGCTCATTGCATCGAGCATGCTCCATAGAATATCCAGTTTGAACTGGAGAATTTCCAGCATGCGCTCCTGACCCTCGCGGGTGGTGTAGTGCTGCAAGGTGATCGCCAAGCCATGTTCCACATCGCGACGAGCCTGGCCCAGGCGGGTGCGGAAGTATTCGTAGCCGGCCGGGTCGATCCACGGGTAGTGCTGCGGCCAGCTGTCGAGGCGCGATTGGTGGATCTGCGGCGCGAACAGCTCGGTCAGCGAGCTGCTGGCAGCTTCCTGCCAACTGGCGCGGCGGGCGAAGTTGACGTAGGCGTCCACCGCGAAGCGTACGCCGGGCAGCACCAGTTCCTGGGAGCGCAGCTGGTCCGGGTCGAGGCCAACGGCCTGGCCCAGGCGCAGCCAGGCTTCGATACCGCCGTCTTCCCCCGGTGCGCCGTCGTGGTCGAGCAAACGCTGGATCCACTCGCGGCGGATCTCACGGTCCGGGCAGTTGGCCAGGATCGCGGCGTCTTTCAGGGGGATGTTCACCTGGTAATAGAAGCGATTGGCGACCCAGCCCTGGATCTGCTCGCGGGTAGCGCGGCCTTCATACATCGCCACATGGTAGGGGTGATGGATATGGTAGAAGGCGCCCTTGGCCCGCAAGGCTGCTTCGAACTCGGCGGTCGTCAGCGGTGTGTCAGTCATTTCAGTGGCTCCTACAATTCAATGCTCATGCCGTCGTACGCCACTTCGACATTGCGCCGCACCAACTCGGCTCGCTCGGGGGAATCTTCATCGAGGATCGGATTGGTATTGTTGATGTGGATAAGCACCTTGCGCTGCTTGGGCAACTGCTCCAGCACTTCGAGCATACCGCCCGGGCCGTTCTGCGCCAGGTGGCCCATCTCGCGCCCGGTGCGGGTGCCGACGCCACGGCGCTGCATTTCATCGTCATCCCACATCGTGCCGTCTACCAAAAGGCAATCGCTGCCGCCCATGATATCCAGCAGCGGCGCGTCGACCTTGCCCAGGCCCGGGGCGTAGAACAGTTTACCGCCGGTGCGCAGGTCTTCGACGATCAGGCCGATGTTGTCACCAGGGTGCGGGTCGAAGCGGTGCGGCGAGTAGGGCGGCGCTGCGCTGCGCAACGGCAGTGGGGTGAAACGCAGGTTGGGGCAGGCCGGAATGGTGAAGCTGGCGTCCAGTTCGATGCGGTTCCAGGCCAGGCCGCCGTTCCAGTGGGTCAGCATGGTGAACAACGGGAACCCGGTGCTCAGGTCTTCATGGACCATGTCGGTGCACCACACCTGATGCGGGCAGCCTTCACGCAGGCTCAACAGGCCAGTGGTGTGGTCGATCTGGCTGTCCATCAGGATGATTGCGCTGATACCGGTATCGCGCAGGGCGCGCCCGGGTTGCATGGGCGCAAAGCCCTGGAGTTGCGCGCGGATATCCGGCGACGCGTTGCACAGTACCCAATTCACACCGTCGTCGGAGATCGCGATGGACGACTGGGTGCGCGCCTGGGCCCGCAGGCTGCCATCGCGAAAGCCTGCGCAGTTCACGCAGTTGCAGTTCCACTGCGGGAAGCCACCGCCGGCGGCGGAACCTAGAATCTGGACAAACATGATCGCTCCATCAAGCACAGCTCAAAACAAAAACGCCCCGGGCGAACCGAGGCGTTGTATTACTCAGCCAATCAACGGCTGGCGAAGTACATGGTGACTTCGAAACCAATACGCAGATCAGTGTAAGCAGGTTTGGACCAGGTCATATTCTTACTCCTATCAAGGGATGGGACGTTCACTACCAAGTAATACATATAGTCCACCTCCCACTGGAGATGTTCAGATATTGCTGCGCAATGTTACGCAATTCTTTTCAAGTTAGCGCTGTCTCGATGGAAAAAGCCTGTTGCAGGGTTGGCAACGATCATTGTGCCGCTTGCCAGTCATCGCTGATACGCGGGCCGTTAGCTACGCAACGCCAGCCGCCTGCTGCTTCAAGGAGTTGTTGGGCTGCGTGCTGCAAGTCCTCGCGTGTGCGGCTTTGGATCAGGTGTTGAAGTTGATCCAGGTAACTCGACGAATGACCCGCCAACTGCGCGTGCCAAAGCAAATCGGCGGCTTGGCTGACGGGGAGTGCCTGCGCCGTGAATTGCTGCGCAAGAGGCTGATTGCCCACGTCTGCGCTGCGTTCGATCAAAGACGGCAGTTGTTGCAGGAAGGCTTGCAGGTGTTCGGCGATCCTGCCCAGTGACAGGCTGGGCGATTGCACGCCAAACAACAGGCCGGTTTGCCCGTTGACTTGTCGGATGCCGCTGAACACGGCGTAGCCGATTTGCAGCTCAACTCTCAAACGTTGGTAGAACGGGCCCTGGAGCATATGCCCGAGCAGTCGCCAGTTGGCCTCATCGACGAGAGATTGGCTCGGCACTGGACAAAAAAGCAGCAGCGCAGCGTCGCTGGATGCGGTGTTCACCGGGTGCCAGATCCGCTCCCCGTCAAGAACTTCAGGTGTGCATTGAATGTTGGCCGGCTGCCCTGGCAAGCGGGCGGCGGCGATTTTGATCGCCGCTTCACAGGCCGCAGGCAAACCCGCACCCAGCCCCTGCCAGTGAGCGGTGGACCACGACGCTGGTGTCTCCGAGGAGTCGGCTGAAACACCGACGCAGCAAGCCGGCAACGCCTTGAGAAGTTCGCGAATGGCGATCATTGGCGTGGGCGTCGGTGATGACAGATGTGCATCCGAGCTGCTCAGGCTGCGCGCCAACGCTTCGAGCACGGCCGGCATCGGTTCGTGAAGGCCGTGCATGTTCACCCGCCAATCGTTGCCAATGGTTTCGCAAGACAACTCGACACCCGCTTGACGGGCTTGCTCGCGCAACGGCTGCAACAGGCTTTCCAATCCGGCGGGTACGGCAGCGTCAAACCGCCAATGCAGGTACAGCGCGCCTTCGTCGGTGTCACCTGCCAGTGCGTTGCTGAAGGTCAGCGCCGATAACTCCCTCCGGCCCCGTAAGCGATCCTGGGCAAAGGTACGCAAGCCCCGATGGGCGCTGGTTTGGCCGCGGATCAAACCGGCGCGTTCTTCCTTGGCCGGCGCACGAAGAAAGGGGTTACCCGGTGGGAGTTGCCAACCGTGTTCAGACGCGGGCAGATGCAGCGAGGCCAGCATGGCCTTGAGGGCTGCAATGCCTTGGTCCGACAGGTCTTCGCTGTCGTCGCGAGCCAATGTCAGGGCGCCTTGAACCTGCTGTTGACGCGCATTGAGCAAGGCAAGCTCTTCACGTAATGGATTCCAGTCGCTGTGTGCGAAAAAGCTCAGCCAGTCATACAACAAGGCTTCGATCTGCGTCGCCGGTTGGCGGTCGCTATCGAGGGTAACGTCGATATCCAGTACCGCCTGGTCCGCGTAGTGGTACAGCACAGACGCATGCAGCGCGCTGGCCAGTTGGCTAGCTTTCAGTTTGGCCAACAACCCGCCTGCCGCCGAAGCGTTGAGCCAGGTGCAGAGAAACTCCAGTGCTTGGCGGGGGGCGTTACAGGTGATGACCTGATGCAGGTGCTGGCTGGCGGTGTGTTGATAGCTGCGTGCCTGGCCGTGCATCAGGGGTGGTGGTGCGGTTTGCGGGTGCAGGGGGCCGGCAATCAGTTCGTCACCGAACTGCTGGGCAAGGGTTTGCAAATCTGCCAGCGATTGCGGACCGGCGAGGCTCAAGGTCATCTGCCCGCTTTGATAGAAGTGCCTATGGAATTCGCGCAAGGCTTGCTGAAAATCGTCGCTTTCCACCGTCAGGCTGTCGCGGTTGCCGGCATGGAATCCTCGCAGCGGGTGATCGGCCGCTAAACCTTGCAACAACGCAACTTGGTGTTGTGCGCTGGCGTCCTCGGACCAGGCCACGAATTCCGCGTGCAGCACTTCGCGTTCACGTCGTTGATCGTCGAGCGTCAGGCGTGGATGAGTCACCATGTCTGCCAACCGCGCCAGCCCGTCAGCGAAGGCCGACACCGGCAGCTCAAAGAAATACTCGGTGGTTCGCTCGCGGGTACTGGCATTGACCTGCCCACCGAGGCGCTGCACGTAGGCCATCAATCCTTCCCCGGCCGGAAAACGCTCGGTACCGAGAAACAGCAAATGCTCAAGAAAGTGTGCCAGCCCCGGCCAGGCCAATGGCACATCGTGACTGCCGGCAGCCACGCGCAGAACGGCGGCGCAGCGCTTCAAGCGCGGCGCATGGCGCAGGGATACTCGCAGGCCATTGGCCAGGGTCAGATGAACGGGGTGAGGGTGAACCGGCGCAGGCATGGGCACTTCCGAGGCGTGAGAAGTGCCTATGCTAGCAAACCCGTGGGGTCAGGGCTTGTGCAGCGCGCCGTAGAGTTCGGGGCGTCGGTCTTGCAGGTAGTGGTTGGCGGCGCGTGCGCTGAGGATTGACTGGCGATCCAGGGTGCCGACGATCAAGGCTTCGTCCAGGCCGGCCTGGGCGATACGTTGGCCATCCGGTGCGGCAATGCTGCTTTGTCCACAGTAATGAATCTCGCCTTCGTGCCCGCAGTAATTGGCATAGGCCACAAAGCACTGGTTTTCAAACGCCCGCGAACGCACGGTGACGTCGGCGACAAAATCGAACGGCACCATGTTGGCGGTGGGCACCAGAATCAGTTCGGCGCCGGCCAGGGCCAGACGCCGGGTATTCTCCGGAAACTCCAGGTCGTAGCAAATCAGAAACCCCAGCTTCCAGCCGTTGAGTTCTACCACCGGAAAATCATCGTCGCCTGCGCTGAACATGGCGTGATCCAGATCGCCAAACAGGTGGGTCTTGCGATAGTTACACAGGCGCTGCCCCTCGGCGTCGATCAACTGGACGGCGTTGTAGATCTGCCCATCGTCAGCCCGCTCCGGATAGCCGTAAAGAATGGCCAGCCCGGCGTTTTGCGCGATCTCGGCAATGGCTTGGGCAGACTCCCCATCCCGCGCCTCGGCCAACGCGCCAACGGCTTCGGCGCCGATGTTATAGCCCGAGAGAAACATCTCTGGCAGCACCAGCACATCGGCGTCGGATGCCTCTTGCGCCAGTTGGCGCAGGCGCTGGATATTACCGGCCACATCCAGCGGCAGCGGCGGGCATTGGTACAGGGCGACACGCATGTTCAGCTCCTTACTCGGCCAGGGCGATTGGCCCAATTTCATCGAACACATCGCCGGGGCCCGGGTTCTCTGGGTGGGTGCTGCCACCGAAGTGAGTCATGATGCCCCACACCGCGTTGAGCGAGGTTTGTACGGCGCCTTCGACCCACGCGGGCGTCCACGATACGTCGTCACCGGCGATGAAAATCCCGCGTTGTTCGGCGGGCATGTCTTTCTGCATGAAGTGCGCGTACATCCGCTGGTTGTAGCGATAGTGGCCGGGCAGTGCACCTTTGAAAGCCCCGAGGAAGTGCGGGTCGGCTTCCCAGGAAACCGTGATCGGGTCGCCGATGATGCGTGCCTTGATATCGACGTTGGGGTAGATCTTGTTCAACGCGTCCAGGGCCAGCTTCACCCGCTTGTCGATAGGCTGGGGAAGCATTTTCAGGGCGTCGCTCATCCACGAGTAGGAAAGGCAAATCACCCCCGGCTTGTCGTCGCCATTATCGAACAGATAGGTGCCGCGGGTCAGGCGGTCGGTGAGGGTCATGCTCATCAGGTCGCGGCCGGTTTGCGGGTCTTTGTCTTTCCAGAATGGGCGGTCAACCATCACGAAGGTTTTCGACGACTGCATGTAGCGCGTGCGGTCCAGGGCCATCCACATTTTTTGCGAGAACAAGGTTTCGTCGCATTCAATCTGGGTGGTCAGCAGCCAGCTTTGGCAGGTGGTCAGCACCGCGGCGTACTCGCGGGTATCACCGTAGTTGTCAGTGACGGCGAAACGGCCATCGGCCGCATGAGCAATGCGTTTTACCCCTGCCCGTGGTGCGCCTCTATGCAGCAAGCTGAGGCTGGTGCCGGCCGGCCAATGGGCGCAGCGCTCCGGCACATGACGCCAGATGCCCATGGGCACTTGCGCTACGCCGCCAACGACCAGGTGTTGATGGTCGTCGCAGTTGGTCATCACCACGCGGAAGATTTCCAGCATGGAGTTGGGGAAGTCCGAGTCCCAGCCGCCGGTGCCGAAGCCGACCTGGCCAAACACCTCGCGATGATGGAACGACAACTTGGCAAAGGCCTTGGAGGTTGCGACGAAGTCGTAGAAGGTACGGTCATCCCACAGCGGCACGAGCTTGTTCCACAGTTCTTTGAGCCGCGGTACATCACGGTCGCGGATCGCCTGCTGGATATCGCCGAACTGCGAGCCGGCTTCCAGTGCATCGGCCCAGGCATCGGCCACTTCCTGAAACAGCGCAGGCAAGTCGGAGAGTTTTTGTGCGTAGTGGGTCTGGCCTTCCAGATCAATCACAGTGCTGCCGGACGCCGGGGTCAGCGGGTTGGGAAAGGGTTTGGTTTCCAGCCCCAACTTGTCTACGTAATGGTAGAACGCCGTCGACGACACCGGGAAGCGCATCCCGCCCAGCTCGGCGATGATGCCTTCGGCGCCTTCGAAGGCCTGGGAGCGCAAGCGGCCACCCATCTTCGAGGCTTCATACACCACTGGCTTGAGCCCCAGCTTCATCAGCTCGTAGGCCGCGACCAAACCAGCGATACCGGCGCCCACGATCGCCACTTCGGCCCCATGGTTGGCGGCGGGAATACTGCCCAGCCCGGCGGGGTGCTCGATCCAGTCATCAAAGGCAAAGGGGAAATCCGGGCCGAAAATGGTGATGGGTTTCTTGCCGTCTGCTGGGTGACGATTGGTCTTGCTGATAGTGCTGGACGGAATGCTCATGGCTGACCTTACTGACGGCTCGGCGGGATATGGCCCGTTGAGTATAGGAAAAGATGGCAGCCAGTTTAGGGAGCGTAGCGCTCGTTAATAAGACGCAATGTGTCGTCGGA
Source organism: Pseudomonas sp. NCIMB 10586 (assembly GCF_023127895.1). NCBI lineage: Bacteria > Pseudomonadati > Pseudomonadota > Gammaproteobacteria > Pseudomonadales > Pseudomonadaceae > Pseudomonas > Pseudomonas sp. NCIMB 10586. Next base: position 52,397 of record NZ_SPKQ01000002.1, on the reverse strand, counting down.
TTGCACTGATTTTTGTCAATATGACGAAGTTATCGATCAGATTGGCTGTCCGCGATCCAATTTGTTGCTGAGGATGATCGAGGTGGTGGTTTTCTCCACACCGTCGACACTGCCGATCTGGTCGAGCAGTTGGTCCAGTTGCTCCGGCGAATCGGTGCGCAGCCAGGCCACGTAATCGAATTCGCCGCTGACCGCACACAACTGCTGCACCTGCGCCATGGCACTCAGCCTGCGCAGCACCTCTTTGCCTGAGCGTGGTTGCACGGTAATCCCCACATAAGCCTGCAAACCCCCATCCGCGACGCGCTGGCCCAAGCGCACGCCGTAACCGGTGATCACCTGGGTTTTCTCCAGGCGTGCCAGGCGTGACGTGACTGTGGTGCGCGCAATCCCCAGTTGCCGGGCAAGCATGGCCACGCTTTCGCGGGCATTGAGCTGCAGGGCGGCGATCAGTTGGCGGTCGATTTCGTCTAGGGCGTGCAAGGGGGGGACTCCGGTGCGGGGGGTAATCGGGATTTATGTTACAGGCATGTGTGGCCGAGATGGCAGGCACGGAAGTTTTGAGCGTGGGCCGTTAGGGAGCTTAACGCTCCAGTGCATAAAAACTGACAGAAGTTTGCTGGTGAGACGGTCTACCTCGTTGTCATCATATTTTGTCTGGGGCCCGTTCAAGGTTGGACGGTCTTTTCATTGGTATGTTTTGTGTGTGTAAAAAGCGCGCTGCCCATTGGCAGTGTGTAATATACACACTGCAAGGTGGGGCGATGAGAAGTAGAGAGGTAATTGATCTGCTGGTTGCGGATGGATGGTTTGAGGTGGCGACAAAGGGCAGTCATCACCAGTTCAAACATCCTATAAAGCGGGGGCGAGTGACCGTCCCTCATCCCAAGTCAGAGATTGCCAAAGGCACTTTGCATAGTATTTTTAAATCAGCAGGGCTTAAGTGATGAGCCAGGCTGACGGTGAAGGAGCCCAGTGGGCTTGTTCAGAGGAGGAATGATGAAATTTCCAGTGGTAGTACATAAAGATGCTGATTCGGATTACAGCGTAACAGTCCCTGATGTACCCGGTTGCTTCTCGGCGGGCTCTTCGTTTTCCGAAGCGTTGGATAATGTACGGGAGGCGCTGGCGCTGCACCTCGAGGGGCTGGTTGCCGACGAGGAAACCCTTCCGCAGGCGCAAGAGGTTGATGCTCATCTCGAAAATCCGGACTACGCCGGTGGTGTCTGGGCGATTGTTGATTTTGATCTCGCGCCTTACTTGGGTAAGTCGGTACGGTTCAATGCTTCTTTACCCGAGCAGCTTCTACACCGGATTGACGAACGCGTGCAAAAAGATCATCGCTACGCTTCCCGATCAGGTTTTTTGGCGACGGCGGCGCTGCGTGAATTGTCCGCTTGAGTGAAATGCCAGATGCACAAAAGCCGCGCAATGCGCGGCTTTCAAGTTGGTGGGCCCAGCAGGACTCGAACCTGCGACCAAGGGATTATGAGTCCCCTGCTCTAACCAACTGAGCTATAGGCCCTCAGTAGGTCGCGGATTATAACGATGGTTTGTTCACTGTGCCATCCGAAAAATCCTCCAGCTTCGTACGAAGGAAGCTCGCGGCAAAAAGCTCCGGCGGCAGGGGCAGGCTGACGATGTAGCCTTGCATCTGTTCACAGCCTTCGGCGGCGAGGAATGTTTGCTGTGCGGGGGTCTCCACGCCTTCGGCAATGATGGTGAATTGCATGCTGTGGCCCAGCGCGATGATGGCGCGCACGATGGCGACGTCGTGGGGATCGTCGGGCAGGCCTCGAACGAAGGATTGGTCGATCTTGAGGAAGTCCAGGGGCAGGCGCTTGAGGTAGCTGAGGGACGAGTAGCCAGTGCCAAAATCATCGATCGCCAGCTGGACGCCCAAGCGTTTGAGTTGATGCAGAACCCCCAGGGCTTCTTCGGCCTGGCTCATGATGAAGTTCTCGGTGATCTCCAATTGCAGGCAGCCAGGTTCAAGACGGTAATCGCGCAGCAGTTGTTCGATGCGTGACAACAGGTTGGGGTGACGCAGCTGCGCGCCTGCGAGGTTGACCGACAGTGGCCCGAAATCGTCGAAAGCCTCTTGCCAGGCGTGCAACTGCCGACAGGCTTGTTCCAGCACCCAGTCGCCAATCTGCAGGATCGTGCCGTTCTCTTCGGCCAGGGCGATGAAGTGTTCGGGCGGGACGTCGCCCAAGGTCGGGTGATGCCAGCGGATCAGGGCTTCGGCGCCGATCAGCTCCTGGGTCAACAGGCTGCGCTTGGGTTGGTAATAGAGGCTCAGCTCTTCACGTTCGATGGCACGGCGCAGCTCGTGCTCCAGCGCTACGCGTTCATTGGCTTGGGCCGTCAAGTCGCGGGTATAGCTTTCGACACGGTTGCGGCCCTTGGCCTTGGAGCGATACATCGCAGCATCGGCGTTCTTGACCAGAGTGGCGACGTCGGTGCCATCCTGTGGGTAAAGGCTGGTGCCAATACTGGCGCTGATAAAAAACTCATGGTCACCGGCCTGGAATGGGGGTGTAAAGCAGTCGAGCAGTTTGTTCGCCAGATACTGGGCATCGCCGGCCTGCTGCAAGCCGGGCAGCAAGATGATGAATTCATCCCCGCCCAGGCGGGCAACGGTGTCGACGTCGCGCAGTTGCTGCTTGAGGCGTACGGCGATGTCTTTGAGCAGCAGGTCGCCGACCGGGTGGCCGAGGCTGTCGTTGATGTGTTTGAAACGGTCCAGGTCAAGAAACAACACCGCGCCTTGCCTGCCGCTTTCCTGCTGGCCGTTAAGGGCGGCCTGCAGTCGATTTTCAAACAGGGTGCGGTTGGGCAGACCGGTCAGCGGATCGTGGTGGGCCTGATAGTCCAGGCGTGCCTGGGCCAGCTTGAGGCTGGAGATGTCGGCAAACACGGCAACGAAGTGCGTGATCAATTGGTCGCGGTTACGCACGGCGCTGATGGTCAGCCAGCTTGGGTACACCTCGCCGTTCTTGCGGCGGTTGGAAATCTCTCCCTGCCAGTGTCCATGGGCCGTCAATTGGTGCCACATCGCCGCATAGAATGCGCTGTCATGCAGGCCCGAGGCGAGCAGGCTCGGGGTATGGCCGAGTGCTTCGATTTCGCTGTAGCCGGTGATCTCACTGAAGGCGCGATTGACGGCACTGATGTTCTGTCGTGTGTCGGTGATCAAAACGCCTTCAGCGGTGCTCTCGAATACCGTGGCGGCCTGTTGCAGTTTTTCCTGCATCTGCTGGCGTTCGGTGATGTCCCGAGCGATGGTCAGCATGCAGTCTTCGTCACCGATGGGCAGCGGGCGACTGGAGACTTCGCAGAGGCGAAGCTGGCCGTCGGCGCGACGGATATGGCAGATGAAATCACGCACGAAGCCGTCGCGCTGCATCAATTCCAGCATGTGCTTGCGTTCGTTGAGGTCGACCCAGATGCCCAGGTCCAGGGTTGATTGGTCGAGGGAAGAGGCGCTGGTGAATCCGGTCAGATGGCTGAAACCTTCGTTCACCTCAATCAATAGGCCATCCCTTTGGCGACTCAGCAGCAAGCCGTCGGGGGACGCATGGAACGCCTTGGCGAACTTCTCTTCGGAGGTTTGCAGTTGCTGTTGGGTTTCCTTGAGCTGGGTGATATCGCGCACTACCACCACCAGAGCTTCGGTGGTGTCGAGTTGGAAAGGCTCAGCTGAGATCAGCCCCGTAAACGCTTGGCCGTTGCTGCGCAGAAAGGACATTTCCAGGTTGCGGATACTGGTGGTCTGTACCCGCTGCAACAAATCCGGCCCGACGCCCTGAATGTCCCATATATTCAGATCTGAGGCGGCTTTGCCCACGACCTCGTCGGCGGTCAGGCCAATCTGGTCCTCGAATGCCTTGTTGACCTCCAGCAGGCAGCCATCGGATAGCCTGGCGATCACCAGAATGTCGGGGCATTGTTGGAACACCGACGCAAACTTCTGCTCGGACAGTTGCAGGGCTTCCTCCGTGCGCTTGGCTTCGCTGATATCGATCATCAGGCCGCGCAGCACTGGCTCATGGCCGTGTTCGATCAGGCTGACAATATCGCGCACCCACAGGCAACGGCCGTCCGCCGTGATGACCCGGTAATCGACGCTGTGATCACGATTGGCACGGGTTTCCCGGTAGCAATACGCTTCGGTGCGCGTGAGGTCGGCGGGGTGAATGATGTTGCGCCAGAAACCCGGAATCAGCCAGTGGGCGCGCGGATAGCCGAGCAAGTCTTCGGCATGGGGCGACACATAGCTGTAGGTGAAATCGCTGATGCTCGCTTCCCAGGCGATGGCGGACAAGCTCTCTACCAGGCCGCGATAGTGGTATTCGCTGCTGCGCAGTTCTTGTTCAAGGGCGACCCTGCGGGAGATTTCCGAACTGAGCCGGCGATTGATCCGAATGACCACCGCCAGCACGGTACTGAGCAACAATACAGCGGGCAGGCCGTACGTCAGCAGGTCGACCCAGAAGGTGCGGTGATCGGTGAAGCTGCCGACCCAATGTTGCTGGATCGCATCGGTTTCGGCTGAGCTAAGGTCGGCGAGGACTTTGTCCAGGATGCCCACCAGCATTTTCTGTTCCTGCGGGACGCCCATTGCCAATTGGTAGCGATAGGGCGTTTCGCCACTGACGTACAAGCCATCGAGCTTGAGTTGGCGCAGGCTCCAGACGCTGGATGCCAAGTCGCCGACGACTGCATCCACTTCATCGGTGGCCAGGGCTTGCAGCGTCGAACTGACGTTGGGCATCGCCACCAGATTCAGGTCCGGGTGGTGAGTGCGCAGCAATTCATGGGGCGCATAGTTTTCCACCACGGCAATTTTCAGCCCGTACAAACCCTTTAGGTTGCGTGGTTTCGCGCCGCCTTCATGGGCAAGGATGACAATGGGAAAATCGAGGTAGGGGCGTGTAAAGGCCAGGTAGCTTTGGCGCTCCGGAGTGGACATGATGCCGGGTAGCAAGTCGAGCTGGTTGCTCCGGGCTTGTTCAAGTACAGCGGTCCAGTTTGCCGGTTCGATCAGCTTGATCCTGACACCCAGTCGGTCCTGGATCAGGCGCACATAGTCGGCAGCCAGGCCCTGGTAACGACCATTCTCATCACGGTATTCAAAGGGGGGCCAGGACGCGTCCACCCCAAGGCGAAGCTCCTGATGGTCCGCCAACCAGCTACGCTCATCCTCCGTGAGAGTCAACGCGCCAGCCGTTGCGGTCCAGGTCAGCAGCGACAGTAGCAACACGGTCGGCAATCTGGGCATAACGGTCTCGTTATGGCACGGGGAATAGTTCGAGTGTAGACGGGCATTTCAGGGGAGGGGTGTTGCGGGGAATTTTATCTGTGCAAAACAAAACCCCCGGCCTGGGCCGGGGGTTCTGGTATCACTCGTCGAGGAAGGAGCGCAGATGCTCGCTTCGCGTCGGGTGGCGCAACTTGCGCAGTGCCTTGGCTTCGATCTGACGGATCCGCTCGCGGGTCACGTCAAATTGCTTACCGACTTCCTCAAGGGTGTGGTCGGTATTCATGTCGATGCCGAAACGCATGCGCAGTACCTTGGCTTCACGGGCGGTGAGGCCGGACAGTACGTCACGAGTCGCTTCTTTCAGGCTCTCAACGGTGGCGACATCGATTGGCGACTGCATGGTCGAGTCTTCGATGAAGTCACCCAGATGGGAGTCTTCGTCATCACCAATCGGCGTTTCCATGGAGATCGGCTCTTTAGCGATCTTCAATACCTTGCGGATTTTATCCTCAGGCATTTCCATGCGTTCGCCCAGCTCTTCCGGGGTCGGTTCGCGACCCATTTCCTGCAACATCTGCCGGGAAATACGGTTGAGCTTGTTGATGGTCTCGATCATGTGCACCGGAATACGGATGGTGCGGGCCTGGTCGGCGATCGAGCGAGTGATCGCCTGACGAATCCACCAGGTTGCATAAGTCGAGAACTTGTAGCCGCGACGGTATTCGAACTTGTCTACCGCTTTCATCAAGCCGATGTTGCCTTCCTGGATCAGGTCCAGGAACTGCAGGCCACGGTTGGTGTACTTCTTGGCGATCGAGATCACCAGACGCAAGTTCGCTTCAACCATCTCTTTTTTCGCGCGGCGGGCCTTGGCCTCACCGATCGACATGCGACGGTTGATGTCCTTGATTTCAGCAATCGTCAGACCGGTTTCGGTCTCAAGCGCAGTCAGCTTCTGCTGGCAGCGGATGATATCGGGCTGCAGGCGGCCGATGGCTTCGGCGTATTTCGCCTTGCCCTTGGCCAGTGCGTCGGTCCAGCTTTCGTCAACTTCGTTGCCCGGGAACTGGCGCAGGAAGTCGGTACGCGGCATACGGGCATCCCGCACGCACAGCTGCATGATCGCACGCTCTTGTGCACGCAGACGCTCAAGGGCGCTACGAACGCGCTCGACCAAACCTTCGAATTGCTTGGGCACCAGCTTGATCGGCATGAACAGCTCAGCCAGCGCCACCAGCTCGGCAATTGCCTGCTTGTTGGAGCGACCATGCTTCTTCAGGGCCTTGCGGGTGATTTCCATTTGATCGGAAACCGCACCGAAACGCTGGGCCGCGACGATTGGGTCCGGGCCGCTTTCGACTTCATCTTCGTCGTCGCTGCTGGCTTCGGCGTCGTCGTCTTCGGCGTCGTCATCCGCTTTCGCGGCTTTGGCGTCGACAGGCGGCGGTACTTCGGCGGCAGGCGGCGCAATGCCGTCGTCCGGGTCGATGTAACCGCTCAGGACGTCGGACAGGCGGCCACCTTCGGTGGTGACGCGGGTGTACTCGGAGAGAATGTGGTCAACCGTGCCTGGGAAGTGCGCAATTGCGCCCATCACTTCACGGATGCCCTCTTCGATACGCTTGGCGATTTCGATTTCGCCTTCGCGTGTCAGCAGCTCGACAGTACCCATTTCACGCATATACATGCGCACCGGGTCCGTCGTGCGGCCGATATCGGTCTCTACTGCAGCCAGCGCGGCAGCAGCTTCCTCAGCGGCGGCCTCGTCGGTATCAGCGTCGGCCAGCATAAGGGAATCCTTATCTGGCGCGACTTCGAATACGTTGATCCCCATGTCGTTAATCATGCGGATGATGTCTTCCACCTGCTCTGGATCTGAAATATCCTCAGGCAGGTGGTCGTTGACCTCCGCGTAAGTCAGGTAACCCTGCTCACGACCAAGTGTGATCAACTCTTTGATACGAGACTGCTGTTGCGCTTTTCCGGACATAACACCCTATCCACTGAAGGTCTTGGCGGGCAAAAAACAAGCCGAGGATTATACCCGAGCTATGACCTCACACGCCAGCTGAGGTCGGGTTTGATGCGTAAACATTCTGTTTTAAGAGGTCGCGCATCTGTTTTGCTATCTGAATCTGCTCTTCAGCCGACAATCCCGGCTGCCTTGCTCTCTTAATGAGCTCATCGAGGGTCTGAGTGTGTTGACCCGCAGATAACCTATTAATGGTGTCTAAAAACTGTTGTTCAAGGTTGTCGCCGTCAATTAGCCACTCCTTTTCCGCCAATGCTTTCAATAAACGGCCTTGTTCCGTGCCGTGCCAGCGAGCCATCAGCTGGATTGAGTTTAGCTTGGGATTTTTCTGCACCGCCTCGATCAGGGCAATCAGCACCTGGGCGTAGGTGTTGCTTTCGTTGGCAAAGTGGTCGGCGCTTTCAACCTTGCCGGCCAGTTGTGGGTGATGAATCAGCGTACGCAGCGCAATAAGCGTCGGGGCTTCCACTGCTACGGGTGTGCGTGGAGCGTAGGCTTCATCGCGATCACCGCGCTTGCCATTTTTGCTCCAGGGTTTCTTGTCCCATTTCTTGCCGCCGGCCCCGGGCTTTTTCGGCGTCCACTCCTGTTGGGGGGCAAAGGCCTCCTGAGGCTGGTGAAAGTCGGCATAGTCCGGCATGGCGTCGTAATCCATGCCTGGATCGTAGGCTGGCGGCGCATCTTGCGGTGCGCTATGCACCAGCTGGCTCACGGCTTCGCCACTCAAACCGGTAATTTCCAGCAGGCGCTGGCGCATCAGCGTGCGCAAATTGGCGCCTGGCACCTTGTCGATCAATGGCGCAGCGAGGGTGGCCATATGAGCCTTGCCTTCGAGCGAGCGCGGGTCGGCTTCTTCGGTCAATTGCTGGAAAAAATAATCCGCCAGCGGCTGCGCATGTTGATTGATGCGCGCACGGAACGCGTCGGTACCCTCCGAACGGACCAGGGTATCCGGGTCTTCGCCTTCGGGCAGGAACAGGAAGCGTGCGCGGCGCCCGTCCTGCAGGCTTGACAGTGTGGCCTCAAGCGCACGCCAGGCGGCGTTACGGCCGGCCTGGTCGCCGTCAAAGCAGAACAGCACGCTGGGCACAACGCGGAACAGGCGCTTCAAATGCTCTTCGCTGGTGGCGGTGCCCAGGGTTGCCACGGCGTTGCGCAGACCTTGCTGGGCCAGGGCGATCACGTCCATATAGCCTTCAACCACGATGATTTCGTCGAGGTTGCGGTTGTTCTTGCGCGCTTCGAACAGGCCGTAGAGTTCCTGGCCCTTGTGGAACACCGGGGTTTCCGGGGAGTTCAGGTACTTGGGCTTGTCGTCCCCGAGTACGCGGCCACCGAAAGCGATGATGCGGCCACGGCTGTCGCGGATCGGAAACATCACGCGGTCGCGGAAACGGTCATAACGCTTGCCGGTCTCGGCGTTTTCTATCAGCAGGCCGGCATCGATCATGGCCTTTTGCTGCAGGGTGTCGCTGCTCAGGTGTTTGTACAGGTTGTCCCAGCCGGGCGGGGCGAAGCCGAGGCCGAAGTCGCGGGCGATTTCACCGGTGAGGCCGCGGCCCTTGAGGTAGTCAACGGCGGCCTTGCGCTGCGGATGGCTTTTAAGCGCCTGGCGATAGAAGTCGGCGGCCGCGGTCAGCAGCGGATACAGCGGCGAATCGGTAGGTTGCCGGGGTTTGTGCGGGCGGCCACTTTCTTCCCGGGGGATTTCCATGCCCGCGGCTTTTGCCAGATCCTCGACGGCCTGGGGAAAGTCCAGGTTGTCGTGGTCCATCAGGAAGCCGAGGGCGTTACCGCCAGCGCCGCAACCGAAGCAATAATAGAACTGCTTGTCGGGGCTGACACTGAATGACGGCGTTTTTTCTTTATGGAACGGGCAGCAGGCGGTGTAGTTTTTGCCGGCTTTTTTCAGCTGTACGCGTGAGCTGACAACATCGACGATGTCGGTGCGGTTCAGAAGGTCGTCAATAAAGCTCTGGGGAATCAGCCCGGCCATGGCGTTCTCGTCATCACTGCGTGTAAATGAGGGCCCGTGAAGTGTTCAAGCGCACGTATGGAGTGCTTGATCATCATCGTCTGCATGGGTCTTCAGGAAGTGTATCTGCCGAATATTCACTGAGGGTAGTTTCTGATCAGTGTTCGGCATGGAAATGTTGCCCGGGCGTCCGGTCTTGGCCAATGGTGGGCCTCGGAAACGCATCGATGGGCACAGCCGATACAGTTGATCGCCTGCTTGAAGAATAGGTGTGCTCGTCAGTAGCCTTGTTAGGCTCGTCAGAAGAGACGTGCACCGCTGGCAAAAGAGCCAGCCCTGACGTGTGAAGCAGTGTCTCGGTCGCATGTGCGGCGTCGACGGTGAAGCATCAAGCGATATCCGCAAATGCCAACAGCCCGGCTGAGGGCCGGGCTTGGCAGAAGCTTGCTACGAACGTCTGTGTATTAGTACAGACGAACGGCGCGGCGCTGTTCGCGCTGAACTTTCTTGGCGTGACGCTTAACAGCGGCTGCTGCTTTACGCTTACGCTCAGAAGTTGGCTTCTCATAAAATTCGCGGCTACGAACTTCAGCCAGAACACCGGCTTTTTCGCAGGAGCGCTTGAAACGACGCAGAGCTACGTCGAAGGGTTCGTTCTCTTTTACTTTGACGGCTGGCATCCAGAGCTACCTTCTTTCATTACCGGGAATCAACGTTCTCGTCGCAAAAAATTCGCGGCTGAGGTCGTCGGTTTTTAAGGGTTGCGGATGTTAACCCCTCATTGGCCGGAATGCAAAGCCTCTGATCGAAAACCGCTAGTCGGGAGGGGGAGTGGCGACTATTATGCGCGCCTTCGAATTCAGCCTCTACAAGGCGCAAACCCATGCTAGTACTGGGACTTGAAACCTCCTGCGACGAAACCGGAGTCGCACTATACGACAGTGAACGCGGGCTTTTGGCCGATGCACTGTTCAGTCAGATCGACCTGCACCGCGCCTATGGCGGCGTGGTTCCGGAGCTGGCCAGCCGTGATCATGTCAAACGCATGCTGCCGTTGATTCGCCAGGTGCTGGATGAGGCCGGCTGTGTGCCGACCGAGATCGACGCCATCGCCTACACGGCAGGCCCCGGATTGGTCGGAGCCCTTCTGGTTGGGGCTTCTTGCGCCCAGGCGCTGGCCTTTGCCTGGGGTATTCCCGCCCTTGGCGTGCACCACATGGAAGGCCATTTGCTGGCGCCGATGTTGGAAAAAACACCTCCAGAGTTCCCGTTCGTCGCTTTGTTGGTGTCGGGTGGTCATACGCAGTTGGTTCAGGTCGATGGAATCGGCCAATACACGCTGTTGGGCGAGTCCCTGGATGATGCCGCCGGTGAAGCGTTCGACAAAACCGCGAAGATGATGGGGCTTAACTATCCTGGTGGTCCGGAAATCGCCCGTCTGGCCGAGAAAGGCGTCGCCGGGCGCTACGTTTTCCCGCGTCCGATGTGTGATCGGCCGGGGCTGATGTTCAGTTTCAGCGGTTTGAAAACGTCCGCGCTGAATACCTGGCAGCAGAGCGTCAGCGCCGGGGACGACGGTCAGCAAGCCCGTTGCGACATCGCACTGGCGTTCCAGCAGGCCGTGGTAGAGACTTTGACCATCAAGTGCAAGCGCGCCCTCAAGCAGGCAGGTATGAAGCGGCTGGTGATCGCAGGCGGCGTCAGCGCCAATAAGGCGTTGCGCAGTTCGCTTGAAAAAATGCTCGGCGACATGCAAGGCCATGTGTTCTACGCCCGCCCGGAATTCTGCACTGACAACGGCGCGATGATTGCCTACGCCGGCTGCCAGCGCTTGCAGGCCGGGCAGCATGAAAGCCTGGCGATCAGCGTGCAGGCGCGCTGGCCGATGGAGCAGTTGCCGCCGCTGTAGGGCTTACGTGAACCGGTTTCGCCCGGCGTATTTAAAAATGCCGTTCGCGCCCGGCAAACAGGTCGCGTAGATTGCCGCGGTGGCGCCAGACGATCAGCAGTGTCAGCACGCTCATCGGCAGTAACGCCTGCGGTGCCTGCCAGGCCAATAGCGGCAGGGTAAGCGGCGTGGCAATCAGCGCGGCCAACGAGCTGGTACGGGTCAGGTAGAACGTCAGCAGCCAGGCGAGCATGGCCAGCAATGCTGCCGGTGGGTAGATGCCCAGCAGCATCCCGGCCGCGGTGGCGACACCCTTGCCACCGCGAAAGCGGAAGTACAATGGGAACAGGTGACCGAGGACGGCGCATATGCCCACCCAGGCCTGCTGTTGCAAAGTAAGGCCGGCGAGACTGGCGATCAGCACGGGCAGAAGGCCCTTGCAAACGTCGCCCAGCAGGGTCAGGACGGCAAGTTTCTTGCCGGCCAGGCGCAACATATTGGTGGCGCCGGCATTGCCTGAACCACTCATTCGCGGATCGGGATTTCCCGTCAGGCGGCTGAGCAAAATGGCGAAGGACAGCGAGCCGAGCAGGTAGGCGAAAATCGCCAGTGACCAAAACATGCTAACTATTCCGGGCGAGGACGCCCTGATTCTAACGGGGCATCGCGCCCTTGTCGTGCTGCGGAGAAGAGTGCTTGGACAGAGTGTTTATCGAAGGCCTGGAAGTGGACACCGTGATCGGTGCCTACGACTGGGAGCGCGGCATCCGTCAATGCCTGCGCCTGGACCTGAGCTTTGCTTGGGATAATCGCCCGGCCGCCGCGGGTGATGACCTGACCCTGGCGCTGGACTACGCCAGTGTATCCGCGCGTATCCAGGCCTTTGCCGAGCATTCCCAGTATCAGTTGGTGGAAACCTTTGCCGAGCGCCTGGCCGAAGTGCTGATGAGCGAATTCCAGATTCCCTGGTTGCACCTCAAGTTGACCAAGTCAGGCGCGGTGCCCGCTGCCAAGGGCGTGGGCGTGGAGATCGAGCGCGGATGTCGTTGACTCAGGTTTACCTCGGGCTTGGCAGCAACATCGAGCGCGAGAGCCGTCTATGTGCCGGCCTGGATGCGCTGGCAGGGTTCCTGACGCAGATGCGCTGCTCGGCGGTGTTCGAGAGCCAGCCGGTGGGTATCAAGAGCGGGCCGTTTTTCAACCTGGTGGTGTCGGCCTATACCGACCTGCCGTTGATGGAGCTGGACCGTCGACTCAAACTCATCGAGGCCGATAATGGCCGGTATGCACCTGACCGCAAAGGGTTACCGCTGGATATCGATGTGCTGTTGTATGGCGACTTGGTGGGGGATTTTGATGGATTGATCCTGCCGCGAGCCGAAATTCTGAAAAACGCCTTTGTATTGTGGCCGCTGTCGATGATGGCGCCGGACCGTGTTCACCCTGAGGCGGGCAAGACAATGGCCGAGCTGTGGCGCGATGCGCAGATCGATCAGGTGCTGGCGCCTGTCGGCTTCGAGTGGCAAGGCCAGCAACTTACACCGGACACCCTCCTGTAGAAGCCGAGCTTGCCGTGGCGAGGGAGCTTGCTCCCGTTGGGCTGCGCAGCAGCCCCACTATTTTGGGAGCGCTTCGCACTCCAGCGGGAGCAAGCTCCTTCGCCACAAAGGCCGTTATTTCGGTGAAGGCTGTTCCTTGTAGGCTTTCAGCGCGTTCAGCCGTTCGCGCTTGAGCGCTTCTCCCAGCTCGGGGCCTTTGAAACCTTTTTCCAGCAGTGGTGCGACCGGTACTTCGCGTGCAGCCTTCGCCGCGCCGCGCAAATAATCCGCCTGTGGATAACTGCGCTGCTCAAGACCCTTGCGGCCCCGGGCATCCATTTCGCAGGCCATCACAAATTCTTCGAAGCGTTGCGGCCGGCGGTACACGTCAAAGCTTTGCAGCAACTCCAGCAAAGTCGAGGCTTTCAGCTCCAGCGCTCGATGCCCATGGGTATGATATTGCCCCACCAGCAAGGCCAGTTCCTGGCAATCCCTCGGTACCTTGAAGCGTTCGTTCACCGCCTTGATCAGCTTCAAGCCACGGTGCTCATGGGCAATATGCTGCGGCAACTTATCCACAGGCGTCAGGCCCTTGCCCAAATCGTGCAGCAGGCAGGCCCAGCGTACGGTCAGCGGCTGTTTGTACAATGCAGCTTGTTCCAGCACGCTCAAGGTGTGTACGCCAGTATCTATTTCCGGGTGATGGGCTTCGGGTTGCGGTACGCCGAACAGGGCATCTACCTCCGGCATCAGGGTTTTCAGCGCATCGCAGTCGCGTAGCACCTGGATGAAAACCTGTGGCTGATCCTCCATCAGTGCGCGGGAGATTTCTTTCCAGCTGCGCTCGGGGGTAAGGGCCTCCAGTTCGCCGGACTCACTGAGCTGGCGCATCAATTCCAGCGTCTCGGGTGCGACCTTGAAACCCAGGTGTGCATAACGTGCGGCAAAGCGGGCGACGCGCATTACTCGCAGAGGATCTTCGGCGAACGCGGGGGAAACATGACGCAAAATGCGCGCTTCAAGATCGCGTTGGCCGTGATAAGGGTCGGTCAGGGTGCCGTCATCGTCTTCTGCCATGGCATTGATGGTCAGGTCGCGACGAATCAGGTCTTCCTCCAGCGTGACATCGGGGCTCGCGTGAAACACAAAGCCACCGTAGCCTCGGCCACTCTTGCGTTCGGTGCGGGCGAGGGCGTACTCATCGCCGTTTTTCGGGTCGAGAAATACCGGGAAATCGGCCCCTACGGGCTTATAGCCTTTGGCGAGCATCTCTTCGGTCGTTGCACCTACGACGACACGGTCGATATCGGTGACCTTGATGCCCAGCAGGCGATCACGCACCGCACCGCCGACTTTGTAGATTTTCATGAAAAAGCCTCCATTAGCGGCACAGGATAACGCCTGTGCCTGAGCAATGGAGGCTTTGCTGTTTCAGAGATGAACGACGGCCATGTCCAAGCGGCCGTAGTCGTTGTCGTTATGATCGCTGCGCGGGGGCACATGATGGGTTTTCATCACCTGATCGCCTTGCAGGGTCTCCAGGTGGATGTCAAACCCCCACAGTCGGTGCAGGTGCTTGAGCACTTCCTCGGTGGAATCGCCCAACGGCTTACGGTCGTGTTGCTGATGACGCAGGGTGAGCGAACGGTCGCCGCGCACATCGATGCTGTAGATCTGCACGTTGGGCTCGCGGTTGCCCAGGTTGTATTGGGCGGCCAGGGTTTCGCGAATGATGCGGTAGCCGGGTTCATCATGGATAGCCGGGACCACAAGGTCGTCTTTCAGGTCGTCATCCAGAATGCTGAACAGCTTGAGGTCACGAATCACCTGAGGTGAGAGGTACTGCAGGATGAAACTCTCGTCCTTGAAGCTGCTCATGGCGAACTTGATGGTCGACAACCAGTCGCTGCCAGCGATCTCCGGGAACCAGCGACGATCCTCCTCGGTGGGGTGCTCGCACATGCGACGGATATCGCGGTACATGGCAAAGCCCAGGGCATAGGGGTTGATGCCGTTGTAATACGGGCTGTCGAAGCCGGGTTGGAAGACTACGCTGGTGTGGGACGTGAGGAACTCCATCATGAAGCCGTCCGTGACCAGGCCCTCGTCGTACAGGTCGTTCATCAGCGTGTAGTGCCAGAATGTTGCCCAGCCTTCGTTCATCACCTGTGTTTGACGCTGCGGATAAAAATACTGGGCGATCTTGCGCACGATACGCACAATCTCACGTTGCCAAGGCTCCAGCAGCGGGGCGTGTTTTTCCAGAAAATACAGGATGTTTTCCTGGGGTTCGGCGGGGAAGCGTGCATTGTCCTTGTCGTTGTTTTTGCCGGCGCGCTTGGGAATGGTGCGCCACAGGTCGTTGATCTGTTTCTGCAGGTGCTCCTCGCGTTCCTTCTGGCGCAGGCGCTCTTCCTCGGCTGAAATCGGATAGGGACGCTTGTAGCGGTCGACCCCGTAATTCATCAGTGCATGGCAGGAGTCCAACAGGTCTTCCACCGCATCAATGCCGTGTCGTTCTTCGCATTGCATGATGTACTGCTTGGCAAACACGAGGTAATCGATGATTGAGCTGGCGTCGGTCCAGGTTCGAAACAGGTAGTTGCCTTTGAAGAAACTGTTATGTCCATAGCAGGCATGAGCCACCACCAGCGCCTGCATGCAGATGGTGTTTTCTTCCATCAGATAGGCGATGCACGGGTCGGAGTTGATCACGATCTCGTAGGCCAGGCCCATCTGGCCTCGCGTATAGGACTTCTCGGTGCTGAGGAAGTGTTTGCCATAGGACCAGTGGTGATAACCCAGCGGCATGCCCACCGAGGCATAGGCATCCATCATTTGCTCAGCGGTGATCACTTCAATCTGGTTGGGGTAAGTGTCCAGGGCATAACCTGCCGCGATACGGCTGATTTCCCGGTCATAGGCCTGGATCAGTTCAAAGGTCCACTCGGAGCCAGTGGATAGGGGTTGGCGCTTGTTCTCTTTTTTGGCGGTCATGTCACTAACCTGCGCTGGAAGAGTTCACGGAAGACCGGATAGATATCGCCGGCCGAGACCAGTTGCTGTTGGGCGAACGTGTCGGCAAAGGCTTCGCCGATGCGCTCGTATTCGAACCACAGGGCCTGATGCTCACGGGGGGTGATTTCAACATAGGTGTAGTACTGCACGAACGGCATGATCTGGTTGATCAGAATGTCGCGGCAGATCGGCGAATCGTCGTTCCAATTGTCGCCATCCGAAGCTTGTGCAGCGTAGATGTTCCATTCGTTGGCAGGGTAGCGCTCGGCCATGATTTCCTGCATCAGCTTCAAGGCGCTGGATACGATGGTGCCGCCGGTTTCCCGCGAATAAAAAAACTCTTCTTCATCCACTTCCCGTGCGCTGGTGTGATGGCGAATAAAAACTACGTCAATCTTGTCGTAGTTCCGTTTCAGGAACAGGTACAGCAGGATGAAGAAACGCTTGGCGATGTCCTTGGTGGCCTGGGTCATGGAGCCGGAGACATCCATCAGGCAGAACATCACGGCCTTGGAGCTGGGGTTGGGTTGCTTGACCAGCAGGTTGTATTTCAAGTCAAAGGTGTCGAGGAACGGGACGCGGTGAATGCGTGCGCTGAGTTTCTCGATTTCCGTCTCGATTTCCTGGATATCGCCGAAGTTGTCTGGTTCTTCACGCTTCAAACGCGCCAGCTCTTCCTTGGCCGCCTTCAGTTTTGCGCGGCTGCTGCCCGAGAGGGCGATGCGTCGTGCATGGGCTGAACGCAAAGTGCGGATGATGTTGATGCGCGAGGGGTTGCCCTCGTTGCTGATCCCGGCGCGTACGGTCTTGAACGTGTCGGTGCCGGTCAGGTTGCGCTTGACCAGGTTGGGCAACTCCAGGTCTTCGAACATGAATTCGAGAAATTCCTCCTGGGTGATCTGGAACACGAATTCGTCCATGCCTTCGCCGGAATTACCGGCCTTGCCCGGACCTTTGCCGCCACCGCCGCCTTGTGGGCGCTGGATGTGTTCGCCGGTGGTGAATTCCTTGTTGCCGGGGTGCACGACGGTCTGTTTGCCGCCGCGCCCGTGGTGAAGCACGGGCTCGTCAATGTCCCGGCCGGGAATGCTGATTTGCTCGCCATGCTCCATGTCGGTAATGGAGCGGCGGCTGACGGCTTCTTCTACGGCCTTTTTGATGTGGTCACGGTAACGCCGCAGGAAACGCTGGCGGTTTACCGTGCTCTTGTTCTTGCCATTAAGGCGTCGGTCGATCACATAGCTCATGGGGAGCCCTCCGGGCAGCTTCACGTTACAAGCTTCAAGCCGCGAGCTGGAAGCTTAGAGACAAGCGGTCAGCCGCCAGGCCGGATGCCTGGCAGCGTTGGCTTGTCGCTGCCTTACTGCGATTTACGCACCCGCAAGTACCACTCGGAGAGCAGTCGTACCTGTTTGTCGGTGTAGCCGCGCTCGACCATTCGTGTGACGAAGTCGTTGTGTTTTTGCTGATCCTCCTTGCTGGCCTTGGCATTGAAGCTGATGACCGGCAGCAGATCCTCGGTGTTGGAGAACATTTTCTTTTCGATGACCACCCGCAGCTTCTCGTAGCTGAGCCAGGTGGGATTCTTGCCATTGTTGTTGGCACGGGCGCGCAGTACGAAGTTGACGATTTCGTTGCGGAAATCCTTTGGGTTGCTGATGCCGGCCGGTTTCTCGATCTTCTCAAGCTCTTCGTTGAGCGCCACTCGATTGAGGATTTCGCCGGTTTCCGGATCGCGGTACTCCTGGTCCTGAATCCAGAAGTCGGCGTACAGCACATAGCGGTCGAAGATGTTCTGACCGTACTCGCTGTAGGACTCCAGGTACGCGGTCTGGATTTCCTTGCCGATAAACTCGATGTAGCGCGGTGCCAGGTATTCCTTGAGGAAGCGCAGGTAGCGTTCGCGGGTTTCCGCCTGGAATTGCTCCTGTTCGATCTGCTGCTCCAGTACATACAGCAGATGCACCGGGTTGGCGGCGATCTCGTGGGGGTCGAAGTTGAAGACTTTGGACAGGATCTTGAACGCAAAGCGTGTCGACAGGCCATTCATGCCCTCATCGACGCCCGCTGTATCGCGATACTCCTGGATCGACTTGGCCTTGGGGTCGGTGTCCTTGAGGTTCTCGCCGTCATACACCCGCATTTTCGAATAGATATTCGAGTTCTCCGGCTCCTTGAGGCGCGACAGTACGGTGAACTGGGCGAGCATCTTCAACGTGTCGGGTGCGCAGTGGGCCTTGGCCAGGGAGCTGTTGAACAGCAGCTTGTCGTAAATCTTGATCTCATCGCTGACCCGCAGGCAGTACGGCACCTTGACGATATAGATCCGGTCGATGAAGGCTTCGTTGTTCTTGTTGTTACGGAAGGTGTGCCATTCCGATTCATTGGAGTGGGCCAGCAGGATCCCGGTGAACGGAATCGCGCCCAGGCCTTCGGTGCTGTTGTAGTTGCCTTCCTGGGTAGCGGTGAGCAGTGGGTGGAGCACCTTTATCGGCGCCTTGAACATCTCCACGAACTCCATCAAGCCCTGGTTGGCCCGGCACAGCGCGCCGGAGTAGCTGTAGGCGTCAGCGTCGTTCTGTGGGAATTCTTCGAGTTTGCGGATATCGACCTTGCCCACCAGTGCAGAAATATCCTGGTTGTTTTCGTCGCCCGGTTCGGTCTTGGCTACGCCGATCTGGTTGAGGATCGACGGGTAGAGTTTCACTACGCGGAATTGGCTGATATCACCGCCGAACTCGGCCAGGCGCTTGGTGGCCCAAGGCGACATGATGGTGTTGAGGTAGCGCCGCGGGATACCGAAGTCTTCTTCGAGAATCGCGCCATCTTCCGTGGCGTTGAACAGGCCCAGGGGCGACTCGAAGACCGGCGAGCCCTTGATCGCGTAGAAGGGCACCTTCTCGATCAACTGCTTGAGCTTTTCCGCCAGGGACGACTTGCCGCCGCCGACTGGCCCGAGCAGGTAAAGGATCTGTTTCTTCTCTTCCAGGCCTTGGGCGGCATGGCGGAAGTAGGAGACGATCTGGTCGATGCATTCTTCCATGCCATGGAAGTCTTCAAAGGCCGGATAGCGGCGGATCACCTTGTTGGAGAATATTCGCGACAGGCGCGAATTGTTGGCGGTTTCCACCAGCTCCGGCTCGCCGATCGCCAATAGCAGGCGTTCGGCGGCAGAGGCATAGGTGCTGCGGTCTTGCTTGCACAGCTCGAGATACTCTTGAAGCGTGAGTTCTTCCTGCTGCGTGGACGCGAAGCGTTGTTGGAAGTGGCTAAAGATACTCATGACGTCGTCACCTCGCTCGATACGTGGAGCCGACGCCGGATCAATCAGCGGATGCTGGCAGTCATTGACACGCGCCAATGGCTGTTTTCCCCCCAGAACACCCTGAAACGCTACCGATGACCCGTACGCCGGTGTACCGGCTCTCCCCTGATTCGGATGGCCTGCGCTTAAGGATAGTTCGGAATCCGGGAGGTCAAGGCGCGATGCGCAATTAGTTTGGCTGCGCCGTTCGTCAGAAACGGCGCAAGCCCAAGCGTCACGCGGGATAGCGGGGTGTGAAAAAAATTATTGCGAATCGCCTTCGGAAATTTCCGAAGGGTAGGTCCCACGCCACAGCTCAAAGCCGCCGTCCAGGCTATAGACGTCGGAGAAGCCCTGGCTGACCAGGTAAGCGGCCGCGCTCTGGCTGGAATTGCCGTGGTAGCAGGCTACGATCAGCGGCGCATCGAGGTCGGCGGCGCGGATGAAGTCGGCGATGTTGACGTTGTCCAGATGCTTGGCGCCGGGGATATGAGCTGCCGCATAGGTAGGCTGGTCGCGGATATCGACGACCACCGCGCCTTGCTCGCGCAGCGCTTGGGCTTCTTGGGGAGGGATACGTTTGAATTCGGTCATGGCGGGCTCCTATGGTTTGGCGGCGGCCGGCTGGGTAATGGAAAGAGGGGGTTCACACTGGCAGCCGAAGCGCTCGCCGGTGTCGATGTTCATCAGGGTCATGGCGCCGCCCCATACGCAGCCGGTGTCGAGGGCGAACACGCCGGGTTCGTCGCATTTGCCTTCCAGGGCGGCCCAGTGACCAAAGATGATCTTCGTATCACGGGTCTTGCGCTCCTTATGGGCGAACCATGGCTTGTAGCCGGGTAGCGCGGTGTCGGCGCCTTCCTTGCTCTTGAGGTCCAGCTTGCCTTCAGCGGTGCAGAAGCGCATCCGCGTAAAGTAGTTGGTGATCACGCGCAGGCGGGTTACGCCCGTGAGGTCGTTGTCCCACTTCACCGGTTCGTTGCCGTACATGCCGTCCAGGTAGGTGGTGTACAGGGTGTCATCGGCCAGTGCACTTTGGACTTCAGCGGCGCATTTGAGGGCTTTTTTCAGCGTCCACTGAGGTGGGATGCCTGCATGCACCAAGGCCATGTTGCGGCCCTCATCGTAGTGCATGAGTTTTTGCCGGCGCAGCCAGTCGAGCAACTCGGCGCGGTCCGGCGCTTCGAGGATTTCGCGCAGGGTGTCGCCCTTTTTCAGGCGCTCGATGTTATTGCCGGCCGCGAGCAGGTGCAGGTCGTGGTTGCCGAGTACGCATACCAGCGAGTCACGCAGGCTATAGAGATAGCGCAGGGTCTCCAGGGAGTGGGGGCCTCGGTTGACGAGGTCGCCCACCAGCCACAGGCGATCGCTTGCGGGGTCAAAGGCTACGCGCTCGAGCAGGCACTTGAGAGGTTCCAGGCAACCTTGCAGGTCGCCGACCGCGTACGTCGCCATCAGTGCAGGGCTCCGGGCACCGCGAGGCGGAAGGGCTTGATCGTTGCGTCGAACAAATGACCGTCGGTAGCTTTCATCTGATACGAGCCCTGCATGGTGCCGACCTTGGAGGTCATCACCGTGCCGCTGCTGTAGGTGTGGCTGGCGCCGCTGTTGATCAAGGGTTGCTGGCCGACAACGCCTGCTCCACGCACTTCCTCGACCTGGCCGTCGCCATCGGTAATGACCCAGTGGCGCGACAGCAGCTTGGCCGGGACCAACCCGTTGTTTTTTACGGTGACGGTGTAGGCAAAGGCAAAGCGGTTCTGTTCGGGTTGCGATTGGTCCGCCAGGAAGCGGGTGACGACGCTGACGTCGATCTGATAGCGAGGATCGGACATGCAAGAGGCCTTAAAAGCAGGGGACAGCAGATGCGGGTCAGTCTAGGCCATGAGGTGGGCACTAGGCCAGATACGTGATCCAAATGTGGGAGGGGGCTTGCTCCCGATAGCGATGTGTCAGTTGAAAATGTATCCACTGATACTCCCCTATCGGGAGCAAGCCCCCTCCCACATTGGATCGCGTTGAGCCTTATCCTTCTGTCGGAGCTGGCTGAATCGCCAGTTGGTCAGCCAGGCGTACGAACGCGGCCAAGTCCAGCTGTTCGGGGCGCAGGCTGCCATCGACACCGGCAGCTTCGATTTCAGCGTTGCTCAGCAGGGCCTTGAGCGTGTTGCGCAGCGTCTTGCGGCGTTGGTTGAACGCTTCACGCACAACGCGCTCCAGCAGCTTGTGATCCTTGGCTGGGTGGGGCAGCACGGCATGCGGCACCAGGCGTACGATGGCTGAATCAACCTTCGGCGGCGGGTTGAACGCGCCCGGGCCGACGTTGAACAGGTGCTCCACGCGGCAATGATACTGGACCATGATCGACAAACGGCCCCAATCGCCACCGCCAGGGCCTGCGGCCAGGCGCTCCACCACTTCCTTCTGCAGCATGAAGTGCATGTCGCGGATGATCCCGGCGTTGTTCAGCAGGTGGAAAATCAGCGGTGTGGAGATGTTGTACGGCAGGTTGCCCACCACCCGCAGGCTATTGGGGGCGGCATTCAGGCTATTGAAGTCGAACTTCAGCGCATCACCCTGGTGCAGGTTGAAGTTGGGCTTGCCAGCGAACTGCTGGTTCAGGATCGGGATCAGGTCCTTGTCCAGTTCCACCACGTCCAGTTGCCCGCCGCTGGCAAGCAGGCCTTGGGTCAGCGCGCCCTGGCCCGGGCCGATTTCCAGCAGGCGGTCTTCTGGCTTGGCGTGGATGGAGCGCAGGATGCGGTCGATCACGCCCGCGTCGTGCAGGAAGTTCTGTCCGAAGCGCTTGCGCGCCCGGTGTTGGTAATGCTCAGTCATATACGGGTCTCGGCCATCTGATAGGCGGTTTCCAGGGCTACGTGCAGGCTGCCGGTATCGATCTTGCCGCTGCCCGCCAGGTCCAGGGCAGTGCCATGGTCGACGGAGGTGCGGATGATCGGCAGGCCCAGTGTCACGTTGACTGCAGCACCGAAGCCTTTGTACTTCAGCACGGGCAGCCCCTGGTCGTGGTACATCGCCAGCACTGCGTCGCAGTGCTCCAGATATTTGGGGGTAAACAGAGTGTCTGCAGGCAATGGGCCGCGCAGGTCCATGCCTTCTTGGCGCAGGCGCTCTAAGGTCGGTTCAATGATGTCGATTTCTTCATGGCCCAAGTGGCCGCCTTCACCGGCATGGGGGTTTAGTCCGCAGACCAGGATACGCGGTCGGGCAATGCCGAATTTGTGTTGCAGGTCGTCATGCAGGATGCGCGTGACGCGCTCTATGCGCTCGGCGGTGATGGCGTCGGCAATATCGCGCAGTGGCAGATGTGTGGTCACCAGCGCAACACGCAGGCCACGGGTCGCCAGCATCATCACGACCTGTTCGGTATGGGTCAGCTCGGCGAGGAATTCGGTATGGCCGGAAAACGCGATGCCGGATTCGTTGATCACGCCTTTATGCACGGGCGCGGTGATCATGCCGGCAAAGTCGCCGTCGATGCAGCCTTGCCCGGCGCGTGTCAGGGTTTCCAGCACAAAGGCTGCATTGGCCTTGTTCAGTTGCCCGGCGACCACCTTGGCCTGTAAAGGGGTGTCCCATACATACAGGCTGCCGGCCGGGGCGGGCAGGTCCGGCCAATTGCCCGGTGCCACTTCCAGCAAGTTGACAGCCACGCCCAACTGCGCGGCCCGCTCAAGGAGCAGGTCGCGGCTGGTAATGGCAATCAGGGGGTGTGGCTGAGGTTGCGAGGCGAGCAGCAGGCACAGGTCTGGACCAATGCCGGCCGGCTCGCCGGGTGTCACCGCGAAACGCTGGGGTTTCACTGGGTTGCCTGGTCGGTGCCTGTTTGCTCGGCGCCTGGCAGCTTGTTCTCTACGTAGGCTTCGTCACGGATCTGACGCAACCAGGTTTGCAGCTCTTCGTCGTATTTGCGGTTACGCAGCACGGTCAGGGCTTGCTGCTCGCGGGCCTGGTTGGTGTTGTCGGTGGCGCGACGGCCAAGGACTTCCAGGACATGCCAGCCGTATTGAGTCTTGAACGGCTTGGACAATACGCCTTGCGGTGTGTCGGCCATGACCTGTTGGAACTCGGGCACCAGGGCTTTCGGGTCGATCCAGTTCAAGTCGCCGCCGTTAAGGGCAGAACCAGGGTCTTCCGAGAAACTTTTGGCCAGGGTGGCGAAGTCTTCACCGCTTTCGATGCGGTCGTAGATCTTCTGCGCCAGTTCCTTGGTTTGTGCCTCGGTACGGATTTCGCTTGGTTTGACCAGGATGTGACGAACGTGTACTTCGTCTTTCAGCGAGGTCTCGCCGCCGCGCTTGCCCAGCAGCTTGAGGATAATGAAGCCACCTGGGGTACGTGCCGGTTGGGTGATGCCGCCGACTTCCATGGAGCTCAGCTCGCGATCGAACGGAGGCGGCAGCTGTGCGGCTTTACGCCAGCCCATGTCACCGCCGTCCAGTGCGTTATCGCTGCCGGAGACGGCAATGGCGGTCTGGGCAAAGTCAGCACCGGCTTTCAGGCGGTCGTACACCGCTTGGGTCTTGGCCGCAGCGGCATTCAGTTGCTCGGAGTTGGCGGCGTCAGGGGTAGGAATAAGAATATTGGCCAGGTGCAGTTCTTCGGAGAGCTGCATCTTGCCAAGGTCCGAGGCCAGGAAGTTCTTCACTTCCTGCTCCGATACCTGGACCCGTTCGGCCACACGGCGCTGGCGCACACGGCTGATGATCATCTCGCGCTTGATCTGGTCGCGGGCGTCCTCATAGGACAAGCCATCGTGAGCCAGGGCGGCGCGGAACTGATCAATGCTCATGTTGTTGCGTTGAGCAATGGTGCCGACGGCCTGGTTCAGCTCTTCGTCCGAAATCCGGATGCCGGAACGTTCGCCGATCTGCAACTGCAGGTTTTCGACGATCAGACGCTCCAGTACCTGGGGTTCCAGGACGCTGGTCGGCGGCACACCACCGCCACGCTTGGCGATGGTTTGCTGAACTTCCTTGACCCGTTGGTCCAGCTGGCTCTGCATGATCACGTCGTTGTCGACGATGGCCGCTACTTTATCCAGCTGTTGAACCGCGGCGTGTGCCGAAACAGTACCCAGGAACAGCGCGCCCAGCACTAGCGGGCGCAAACACTCAGAAAGCTTTGTCTTCACGTTCACGATAACCTTCAATGCCTTTGTCGAGGAAGCTCTCTACCTTGGCGCCGGTCAGGCCGCCGAGTCCTTTGAGGACGATCTGGAAGAAGAGCCCGTGGTCACCCTTTTCGTTAAGCGGGGCGATCTGGCTGTATTCGTCGTTGGAAACCCAATAGCGATTGATGACGCGCAGTTTCCAGCAGCAGTTGTCGTACTCGAAACCACCGAAGGCTTCCAGGGTGCGGTTGCGGGCATAGTCATACTGCCAGCGGGTGATCAGGTTCCACTGAGGAATGATCGGCCACATCATCGAGAAGTCGTGTTGCTGGA
This sequence comes from Pseudomonas sp. NCIMB 10586, assembly GCF_023127895.1. Lineage (NCBI taxonomy): Bacteria > Pseudomonadati > Pseudomonadota > Gammaproteobacteria > Pseudomonadales > Pseudomonadaceae > Pseudomonas > Pseudomonas sp. NCIMB 10586. The sequence continues at coordinate 27,909 of NZ_SPKQ01000002.1, read as the reverse complement.
TTTTGTAGTAATCCTTCACGTAGTTCTCTTGACCCGGAGTGCCGTAGTCACCACCGAACTGCCATTTGCCGGTCAGCTGGTTGTAGACCACCTGGTCATTGCGATAGCGGTAGCCGAGGTTGACGACCTTGTTCGGGTTGTCTTCTGGCTGGTAGTGGAACATCGCGCTGCCAGAGCGTGGGGCATGGCTTTCAGTGTCCCAGTTATAATCGGCCGTGGCACGCCAGTCGCGGTTGAAGCGGAATGCGTATTCCAGAGCGATCGGCGAGACATCTGTTCGGGAGTCATCTCGGTCAGCGGCCAGGACTCCTGGCAGTTGAACCTCGCGATCCTTGAAGTACAGTGCCTGGCCCACGGAAACACGCTGGCGTTCGAAGCCATTTTCTTCGATCCACCGGCTGGTTACGCCTAGGGATAACTTGTTCTCGTCACCGATCCGATCGTTACCGGCGAAGCGGTTATCACGGAATAGAGAGGCATAGCTGAACGAATATTCACTGGTGTCGAAAACCGGAATATCGCTTTGATCTTTGTTCGGTACGTAGAGATAGAACGCCCGCGGCTCAAGGGTCTGGTTATAGTCTTTACCGAACCAATTGGTTTTGCGGTCGAAGTACAACCCGCTGTCTACGCTCGCGATAGGAACAGCGCGATCTTGCGAACTCTTGAACACTCCGCCAGCGTAAGGGGCTGCACCGGGCCGGGTAGCGGCCAGTTGCGCGGCGACAATGTCATCCTTGCCTTTGCTGTCCAGGTCAAGATCATATTTGGTATAGACGTATTTGAGCTTCGGCGTAATAAAGCCATAGCTCCAGTTCATTGGGTACTCAACAGCGGGAGCTACGTTCAAGCGTGTTCCGTTTGCACGGGTCAGGCCGTTTACGTAGGTATCCAGGCGTCGTTCACCTATAGTGCCATCAGGATTGAACGGCCCGCCGTCTTCGTTAACCACATTACCGTTTCGAAGGTCTCGGTCAAATCTTACGGCTTCAGTCTCGTAGGAGAAGTTGAGCCCCCCCGGATGGTACGGCAGCTGACCATTGAAGGTGATCTGCGGCAAACGGTCATACGGAGTGATCTGCGAAATCGTCGCCAGTTGATATGACTGCAGGTTCACGCGAGCTTGATAGTTATCACCACTATAAGTCACGGAGCCCTGCTGGTTCAGGAAGTCCTGGCTCTGGATGCCTTCCTGATACGACTTCAAGTCCTGGAAGTAGAACGGATCACTGATCTTGGTGTAATCGACCTGAGTCGTCAGACGCGAATCCAACCCACCCTTATGCTGCCAATTGAGCATATAGCGGGTTTTTTCGTAATCGGTCTGCTTCTTCCGCTCGTCGCTATCATCATTGAGATACGCCCCACCAAACTGCCCTTCACTCGACTTGGTCAGGTAGCGGAATTCGCCCTCCATCAACAAGCCGCGCTTGGTCATGTATTGCGGGTACAACGTGGCATCGTAGTTCGGTGCCAGGTTGAAGTAGTACGGCGTTACCAGCGTGAAGCCAGTCTCGCTGCCGGTGCTGAAGCTCGGCGGCAGGAAGCCGGATTGACGACGGTCGTCGATCGGGAAGTAGATGTACGGGGTGTACAGGATCGGGATGTTCTTGACCCGCAACGTCGCGTTGGTGGCCGTACCGAAACCGGTGGCCGGGTTCAACGTGATGTTGTTGCCCTTGAGCTGCCAGGCGTTGCTGTCCGGCTCGCAGGTGGTGTACGTACCGTCCTTGAGGCGGATGATCGCGTTCTCGGCACGCTTGGCGTACAGGGCGTTACCGCGAATGCGCGACTTGTGCATCACGTATTCGGCGTTGTCGATCTGGGCGGCGCCGGTGTCGAGCTGGACCTGGGCATGGTCGCCCACGATCAGCGCGCCGTTGTCGCGCAGTCGCACCTTGCCGTTCAGCTCGCCACGGTTCTCGGCCTGGTACAGGCTGGCTTCGTCCGCTTCAAGCTGCATGCTGCCCTGGCGCATGACCACGTCACCGGCCAGGGTGGCGACCTGCTGTTCCTGCTCGTAGCGCGAGGCCTTGGCACCGATGAAGGTCGGCGCATCGCTCTTGTCCGTCTTGTCGTTCATGCCAGGACGAGTCGGCTCGATGTAGGCACCGCCGCAGTAAGGGCCGGTCTCGGCCAGCTGCGCTGCAGTCAGCTTGTCGCGAGGCACCCAGTCCAGGTGGCTGTAGTCGGCGCTGCGCGAGCGCAGGCCACGGCCCTTGGATTCGGTGACCAGCACGGTCTTGGGCTCGGCGTCGACGCTGCCGCCAGCCTTGCCTTGCGGCGTGCCGTTGGCCGAGCTGACGGCAGAACCGTCATGCACCGGGCGCGGTGGCAATGGGGCTGCGGCGGTCTTCGGCGCGCAATCCCAGGCACCCGAAGCAGAGACTGAGCAGTCATACTGTTCCGCGGCGACCACGAATGAGGTGGCGAAAGGTTGCAAGGCCAGCAGACTGCCGGTTACCAGCAACGGAAATTTTCTACGAAACGCGGGGGATTTCAATGCCATCTTATTAGTCCGGGCTTCCTGCGTGCCATCTGCCCGCGGTTTGGGCCGCACGCCTCTCGATGGTCTGAAAAAGATGCGTGATAATAAAGCATGCCCCGCTTGACGGCTAGCGCCGTCGGAGACCCTTGTAATGCCCGAGCAAGATCTACGTTTACAACAGCTGGAAGTCTGGCTGGATGAGCAGTTGCCGATCCTCTTCAACGCTCAGGACTGGGGCCCCGTACCCCCGGCCACATTGACCGCGGCCAGCAGCGACGCGAGTTTCAGGCGTTACTTCCGGTGGGAGGGCGGTGCCCATACGTTCGTCGTAATGGACGCTCCACCCCCCCAGGAAAACTGCAAACCTTTCGTCGATATCGCGCATTTGCTGGCGAAATCAGGAATAAATGTGCCAAAAATTTATGCAGAAGACTTGCCTCGTGGCTTTCTTTTGCTCAATGACCTGGGCAGAAAAACCTATCTGGATGTGATTGACGCTGAAAATGCCGATCAATTATTTGCCGATGCCATCGATGCGCTGCTGGCTTTCCAGCAATTGCCGATGGACGCACCATTGCCCAGCTACGACGTGGCCTTGTTGCGTCGCGAGCTTGAATTATTCCCGGAATGGTATGTGCGCCGTCACCTGGGGATCGACTTCGACGCTGAGCAACAAGCCCTCTGGCAACGCGTCAGCGAAAAATTGATCGACAGTGCCCTGGCGCAGCCCAAGGTGCTGGTGCATCGCGACTATATGCCGCGCAACCTGATGATCAGTGAACCGAACCCTGGCGTACTGGACTTTCAGGATGCGGTCTACGGCCCGGTGACTTACGACATTACCTGCCTGTTCAAGGACGCCTTCCTCAGTTGGCCCCAGGCGCGTGTGCGTGAATGGCAGCACGGCTACTGGCAGCGCGCCGGGCGGTTGGGGATCCCGGTGCAGGACGACTTCGAAGACTTTCTGCGCGCCAGCGACCTGATGGGCGTGCAGCGTCATCTCAAGGTCATCGGTATTTTTTCGCGTATTTGCCACCGTGACGGCAAACCGCGCTACCTGGCCGACGTGCCGCGTTTCTTTGCTTATATAGACGCGGTGCTCGCCGACCGACCCGAGTTGAGCGACCTGGGCGAACTGCTCGCCAGCCTGCGCCAGCCCGCCGAGGCCATTGTATGAAGGCGATGATCCTTGCGGCGGGCAAGGGCGAGCGCATGCGTCCGCTCACCCTGCATACGCCCAAGCCGCTGGTGCAAGCCGGCGGCAAGCGGTTGATCGAGTATCACCTTGAAGCTTTGGCGAAGGCCGGCTTTACCGAGATCGTGATCAATCATGCCTGGCTAGGCCAGCAAATTGAGAAGTACTTGGGTGACGGCGCCCAGTTCGGGCTGCGCATCCGCTACTCGCCGGAGGGGGAGCCGCTGGAAACGGGGGGCGGGATATTCCAGGCGTTGCCGCTGCTGGGGGATGACCCCTTCCTGGTGGTCAATGGCGATATCTGGACTGACTACGATTTTACCCGCCTCGGGCAGCCGATCCAGGGCCTGGCGCACTTGGTGATGGTCGACAACCCTGAGCACCACCCGTCAGGCGGGGATTTCTACCTGGATAAAGGTCTGCTTCATGATGCCACGCCCGGTGCCGATAACCTGACCTTCAGTGGCATTTCAGTGCTCGACCCCAAATTGTTCGCGGGTTGCAGCGCCGGTGCCTTCAAGTTGGCGCCGCTGTTGCGTGCGGCCATGGCTAAAGGTCTGGTAACGGGGGAGCACATGACGGGACGCTGGGTGGATGTCGGGACGCTGGAGCGTCTGGCGCAAGTCGAAACCTTGCTGACAGCGGAGCAGTAGGATGTTGTGGCCAGGGACGCTGATCGGCGCCGGGGCTGGCTTTGCCATTGCCAGTATTCCGGGGGCCTTGTTGGGTGCATTGCTGGGGCAGGCGCTGGATCGTCGCCTGCAACTGCACAGTTGGGCGCAGTTGCGCGAACGCCTGGGCGGGCGCCCGGCGTTGCGCAACGACGAACTGTTGTTTGTGCTGTTGGGGCGGTTGGCCAAGAGTAACGGCCGGGTTGTGGATGGGCATATCCAGCAGGCGCGTCAGGAGATGCGCGCCTTGGATATGTCCGAGCCGGCCCAGCGTCGCGCTATCAGCGCCTTCAACCGGGGCAAGTCTGGCAGCGACCGTGTGCGCAGCTACCTGCGTGTGCTCAAGGCGCAACCCCATGCGGCGGAAGGCGTGCTACGTGCCTGTTGGCGCATGGCCTGGGCGGACGGACGGGCGGATGACGCCGAGCGCGACCTGATCGACCTGTGGGGCAAATGGCTGGGCTGGACGCCGCAACAACTCCAGGCACTGGCAACCGATTACGCGCCGCAGCGCAAACCGCTGGCCAATCGTGGCGGAGCCTATCAGGAGGCGTTGCGGGTTCTGGGTGTGACGGCGACCACTGAGCCCTCGGTGATCAAGCGTGCCTACCGTCGCCTCCTCAGCCGCCACCACCCGGACAAGATCGCCGGCACGGGCGCCAGCCCTGCACAAGTGCGTGAAGCCACCGAACGCACCCGGGAGCTGCATAACGCTTATGCGTTGATTCGCGAGCGTCGGGATTTTCGCTGAGGCTGTCGGCCTGAGAGTCCCCTCCCACATTGTTTCTGCAACAGGTTCGAAGACATGATCAGTCTGCGCCGCCCTGCGGGCTGAGCCACCCGCGAACCCGCCGATACAACTGTTCCTGCTCTGCTGCACTATTGCCGGGCAACGCCGTGAGCGATACCTGCTTGTAACCGTCATTCTTCGAGCGCTTGGCCGCCTGGATACGCTCCTGCGCGTTTTTGCGTTCCTGGGGGGTGTCTTGATAAAACACATCCGCCGTGGGCACCTTCAAGCTCGGCGCCAGTTGTTGCAGGTCCGGTTGGCGAGCCGCCGGCGTCTTCCCGGCCACCATGATCAGCTTCTGCACCTGGGATGGTTGTTTTTCGCTCAGGTAACGTGCGGCCCACCAGGCGCCGGTGCCGTGGCCGAGCAGCACCACGCTGCGGGCGCTTTGGGTCTGGGCGAAGGCGACGGCGGCGTCGATGCGGTCGAAGATGCGCTTGGCGTCGGTCTTGTCCTGTTCATCCGCATCCGGCACCACCGCCGGATCAGTACCTTCGGCCTCGGCGCTGGCGGCCTGTTCGACAGGTTTGGCAGCCGTGCTGCCGTCCTTGCTGCTGGTGTCGACCGCAGCTTTTGGCGGTTCGATGACCCGTGGCGGCAAGGTGTCTACATTTACGTCCGGCAGTGACAGGCTCAAGGTGCCCCAGGCCGCATCCGGTAACTTGCGCCGCAAGGGGGCGATTGCTTGCGGCCAGTCGGCGTTCTCCCCGGCGCCCGGTACGATAATCACCACACCTTCGGCCTCTGCGCCGTTGGCGGGTTTCCAAAGGGCCAGGAACGAATCGCTACCGGCTTGCAGCTGTTGTTGTTCCGGTTGCGGAATCTGGCGCTCCAGAGCGCTGGCTTGCGACTGGCTGCGCTCGGGCAGAGGTTGGCGCTCAGCAGGTTTTTCGGCAGCGGGCGCGGGCGCGTCGGCGGCGTGAGCAGGCAGGGCGCTGGCACATAGTAGCGACAGGCACAACGTTGGCAGTGCCGAACGGTGGAGAAAAAGCATCGTTAATTTCCGGCCATAAGTGATGTGAGCAGCCTAATGGGTTGGTCAGTATTTGTCAGTGATGTGGGGCGTGGTTTTCTGCCAGCAGGTTATCGGCGATGACCATTCAACCAGTGAATGGCAGACAACACGCGATGGGCAGCTATTCTTGTGCCAGCCCATCATTCATAAGAGGCCGCGCACATGAGTACTTCCTCATTCAAGATCGCCCATAAACTGCTGACCGGCGCGGGCGCCATCGAGCAATTGGCCGCGGAACTGACCCGGCTGGACGTGGATAACCCGCTGATCGTTACTGATGCGGCCCTGGTCAAGTCTGGCACCGTGGCCCTGGCCCTCGAACAGCTGGGCGATCGTGCTTACGAAATCTTCGATCGCGTACTGCCCGACCCGGAAATCGCCATCGTTGAAGACTGCATGCGTGCGTACCGCGAAGGCGGGCATGACGGCCTCATTGGTGTGGGCGGCGGCAGTGCCATCGATATCGCCAAGAGCGTGGCGGCGTATGCCGGCTACCACGGTGCGCTGGCGGATTTGTTCGGGGTCGACCAGGTGCCGCGCAAGGGCCCGCCGCTGATCGCCATCCCGACCACGGCGGGCACCGGTTCGGAGGTGACCAATGTGGCGATCCTCTCCGACAAGGCCGCACAGCTGAAAAAAGGCATCGTCAGCGACTACCTGCTGCCGGATGTCGCGCTGATCAGCCCACAAATGACTCTGACCTGCCCGCGCAGTGTCACCGCGGCCAGTGGTGTGGACGCCTTGGTGCATGCCATTGAGTCCTATCTGTCACTGAACGCCTCGCCGATCACCGACGCCCTGGCCATCGGCGCCATCAAGCTGATTGCCAACGCGCTGCCCAAGGCTTACGCCAACCCGGCCAACCTGCAGGCCCGTGATGACATGGCGACCGCCAGCCTCATGGCCGGCATGGCATTCGGGAATGCCGGAGTCGGTGCCGTGCATGCGCTGGCTTACCCGCTGGGCGGGCGTTTCAATATTGCCCATGGTGTGAGCAATGCGCTGTTGCTGCCGTACGTCATGCATTGGAACAAGTTGGCCTGCGTCGAACGTATGCAGGATATTGCCCAAGCCATGGGCGTGAATGTGACGGGCTTGAGTGTCAGCGAGGCTGCCGACCGCGCGGTGGAGGCTATGACGCGACTGTGCGCCGCTGTCGAGATTCCCGCCGGGCTGCGCAGTTTCGGGGTGCCCGAAGACGCCATTGCGGCCATGGCCACGGAAGCTGCGGGCATTGAGCGTCTGATGCGCAATAACCCGCGTCAGCTCAGCGCGGCCGATATCGAGAAAATCTACCGGGCGGCTTACTAACCATTGAGGTAGGTCACGGTGCGCGCAGCAAAGCATGAGGTATACAATGCGCGCCATCGTGATTTAGCTCAAAAAAGGTGCGTCATGCAGCCCTTCGTCATTGCTCCATCGATTCTCTCCGCCGACTTCGCCCGCCTGGGTGAGGAAGTGGACAAGGTGTTGGCCGCGGGTGCCGACTTCGTGCACTTCGATGTCATGGACAACCACTACGTACCCAACCTGACCATAGGCCCGATGGTCTGCGCAGCGCTGCGCAAATACGGCATCACCGCGCCGATCGACGCCCACCTGATGGTCAGCCCCGTGGACCGCATCGTCGGTGACTTCATCGAGGCCGGCGCGACCTACATTACCTTCCACCCGGAAGCCACGCTGCACGTCGACCGCACCCTGCAACTGATCCGCGAAGGCGGCTGCAAGGCGGGCCTGGTGTTCAACCCAGCCACTCCGCTGAACGTGCTTGAGTACGTGATGGACAAGGTCGACATGGTGCTGCTGATGAGCGTCAACCCAGGTTTCGGCGGGCAGAAATTCATCCCGGGCACCCTGAACAAGCTGCGTGAAGCGCGAGCGCTGATCGACGCCTCAGGGCGCGATATCCGCCTGGAGATCGACGGCGGCGTCAACGTCAACAATATTCGTGAAATCGCTGCCGCCGGCGCCGATACCTTCGTGGCAGGCTCGGCGATCTTCAACGCACCGGACTACCAAGCCGTCATCGACACGATGCGTGCCGAACTGGCGCTGACGCGTCCATGAGCGGCTTCGAGCAGCTGTTCCCCGGCAAGCTGCCACGGCTGGTGATGTTCGATCTGGACGGTACGCTGATCGACTCGGTGCCTGACCTGGCAGCGGCGGTGGACCAGATGCTGCTCAAACTGGGGCGCAAGCCGGCGGGGATCGAGTCGGTGCGCGAGTGGGTCGGCAATGGCGCGCCGATGCTGGTGCGCCGGGCCCTGGCCAACAATATCGACGCTTCGGGTGTCGATGAGGTGGAAGCCGAGCACGCTCTGGAATTATTCAATGTCGCGTACGAAAACGGCCACGAACTCACCGTGGTCTACCCCGGCGTGCGTGACACTCTCAAATGGCTGAGCAAGCAGGGCGTGGAAATGGCCTTGATCACCAACAAGCCGGAGCGCTTTGTCGCGCCGCTGTTGGACCAGATGAAAATCGGCCGTTATTTTCGCTGGATCATCGGTGGCGATACCTTGCCGCAGAAAAAGCCTGACCCGGCTGCACTGTTCTTTGTGATGAAAATGGCGAATATCCCGGCGTCCCAGTCATTGTTTGTCGGCGATTCGCGCAGTGATGTACTGGCGGCAAAAGCTGCAGGCGTGCAGTGCGTAGCCTTGAGCTACGGCTACAACCACGGGCGCCCGATTGCCGAAGAGTCGCCGGCGCTGGTGATTGATGATCTGCGCCTGCTAATCCCCGGTTGCCTGGGAGCGGGCGCTGAGATAACGTTGCCCGACATTGATCCGTCCCCTTCTGGAAACGCCATCGTGGTGGTCACTCGCAAACTCTGGATGAAAGTCATCAAGGCCCTGGCCCGCTGGCGTTGGCGCGCCTGACTGATTCTCGCCGCGCTGCGGCACGTTTGCCTACCTGACCGTTTGACCCTCAAGCCACGAGGCTCCCCCATGATCCGTGAAGAATTCCTGCGTTTGGCCGCTGCCGGCTATAACCGTATTCCCCTGGCCTGCGAAACCCTGGCCGACTTCGACACGCCGTTGTCGATTTATCTGAAGCTTGCCGATGCGCCCAACTCTTACCTGCTCGAATCGGTACAGGGCGGCGAGAAATGGGGCCGTTACTCGATCATCGGCCTGCCATGCCGCACAGTGCTGCGCGTGCACGACCATCATGTCAGCATCACCCACGATGGCGTAGAGATTGAAAGCCATGACGTAGAAGACCCGCTGGCCTTCGTCGAAGCTTTCAAGGCGCGCTACAACGTACCGACCATTGCCGGCCTGCCGCGTTTCAATGGTGGCCTGGTGGGGTATTTCGGCTATGACTGCGTGCGCTATGTCGAAAAGCGTCTTGGGAAATGTCCGAACCCAGACCCATTGGGTGTGCCGGACATTTTGCTGATGGTCTCCGACGCAGTAGTGGTGTTCGACAACCTTGCCGGCAAGATGCATGCGATTGTCCTTGCCGACCCTGCTCAAGCGGATGCCTTCGAGCAAGGCCAGGCCAGTCTGCAGGCGCTGCTGGAAAAACTCCGCCAGCCGATCACCCCGCGTCGCGGCCTCGACCTGAGCCGCCCACCCGCGGCCGACCCGGTGTTTCGCTCCAGCTTTACGCAGGATGACTACGAGCGCGCAGTCGATACCATCAAGCAATACATCCTCGCCGGTGACTGCATGCAAGTGGTGCCGTCACAACGCATGTCCATCGACTTCAAGGCCGCGCCGATCGACCTGTATCGTGCGCTGCGGTGCTTCAACCCGACGCCGTATATGTACTTCTTCAACTTTGGCGACTTCCACGTGGTGGGCAGCTCGCCGGAAGTGCTGGTGCGCGTCGAAGATAACCTGATCACCGTACGCCCGATTGCCGGCACACGCCCACGTGGCGCGACCGAAGAGGCAGACTTGGCGCTGGAAGAAGACCTGCTCAGCGATGACAAGGAAATCGCCGAGCACCTGATGCTGATCGATCTGGGGCGCAATGATACCGGGCGTGTTTCAGAAATCGGTTCGGTGAAGTTGACCGAGAAGATGGTCATCGAGCGCTACTCCAACGTGATGCACATCGTGTCCAACGTGACTGGCGAACTGAAGGCCGGGCTGACGGCGATGGATGCACTGCGCGCGATTTTGCCGGCGGGCACCTTGTCGGGCGCACCGAAAATCCGTGCGATGGAAATCATCGACGAACTGGAGCCGGTCAAGCGTGGCGTGTATGGCGGTGCCGTCGGTTACTTCGCCTGGAACGGCAATATGGACACTGCGATCGCGATCCGCACCGCGGTGATCAAGGATGGCGAACTGCATGTACAGGCCGGTGGCGGGATTGTGGCGGACTCGGTGCCGGCCCTTGAGTGGGAAGAAACCTTGAACAAGCGCCGGGCGATGTTTCGTGCTGTGGCGCTGGCAGAGCAAACCCCACAAGACTAAAGCTGGAATAAAAAGTGTGGGAGCTGGCTTGCCCGCGATGGCGGTGTATCAGTCGAGATATTCAGTGACTGATCCACCGCCATCGCAGGCAAGCCAGCTCCCACATTTGTTTTGCGTGGTATTTAGAAATCCAGACTCACCCCCACATTGACCCCTTGCTGGGTCAGGTTGTCATCCTTCCTCACGTTATATGCCGCCCGCAACGCCAGCTCCTGAGTCAGTTTGTGGCTGACCCCAAGGCTCAAACGGTCAGAGTTGCTGCGAGGCGTGTAGCCGTCCAGCTTGAAGTCGATCCCCTGAACACTGTTGAGCGAAATGTTCACCTTCTGGGTGTCATTTTCGAACTCATGCTCGTGGGCCACTTCGCCAAATACCTGGGTTTGCGGGGTGATGCGGTAGCTACCTTGCAGGCCGACGCCCAGGCGCCTGGAGTCGCGTTGTTGGTCATCAAAGGTCAGTGCGGTGGAGCGACTGTTTTTCTCCGAGTAGCCATTCACTTCGACGCGTGCGTAATCGGCGCTGACGAAGGGTGACAGGTGCCAATCGCTACCCGGTGCAGCAAGGTCGTAACCCAAGCGAGCGCTCAAGGCCCAGAGCCAACCGTCGGTGTCGCCTTTCTCGGACGCTTCGTTGACGCCCAGGGCGAACTTGCGTTTGAGGCTGTCGAAGTCCAGCTTGCCACCCGTTAACGCGGCGTCGGCCCACCATTGATTGTGCTGATATTGCGCGAATGCCGTGCCCATGTAGCTGTTGAGCTTGTAGTCCGAGTCGCTGGCCCCGGCTTCGAGTGTTTGCCGGTACAGGCCGGCAGCAACGCCCACACGCCAATTGTCATCAAGCCGGTAGCTGCCACCGATATTCAGGTTATAGCCGCTGCCGTCACCACTGGCTGAACTGCTCTGATCATCGAAGTCCAGGCGCTGACCGCCGCCGGCCACGATTGCGCGCCATTGGCCGACGGCTTGCCAGTGGCCGTTGTCTGCTTGCCATTGGTTGCGTAGTTCGTCCTGATGGGCGCGCAACGTGCCTTGGGCCATTTCCGGCAGCAAGGTCAGCTCCCAGGGCGCTGCGAGCAGCGAGTAAGCATAGTCGGCGATCAGATGTTGCCCGGCTACGGTGGGGTGGACCGAGTCGTTATAGACCAGCTTGGTCGGGTCCGGGTTGGTACCGCCGATGCCATAGACCGGGTTGGCGGTGCAGCTGTTGCCGCTGAAGCAGGTGGCGGTCAGGTTTTGCCCGGTTGCGAGGCCGAAGCGCGCAGGATCGGCGAAGGCTTCGTTCAATAGCAGCGGGATGTTCAGTGGAATAACCTGGGCATCGATTTGCGACAGGCGCTGTACCAGCGATTGGTTGAAAATATTGCTCAGGGCAGAGGTCGCGGCCTGCTGTGGGGTGCCGTTGATGGCGGGCGTCAGCCCCAGGTCGGGCAGCATCCACACCATGATGTAACGCGCACCGGCTTGCTGCAGCACTTGGGCACTGTCGGCCAGTCTCCCGCCTGCGGCGACTGCTTGCGCGGGGCTGAGCACGCGGCCTTGAAGGAAGTCATTGCCACCACCGGAAAGGAAGTAGAGCGCGTTCGGGTCGGCTCGTCCGCCGTTAGCCGGTAGATAGCCCTGGCGACTGCGCAACACTGTGCCACCGCCAGGATTTCCGGGTGGGATCGCGGCGTTGGAGACCGAGGTAATAGAGTCCAGGATGTTATCGGTGCGGTAGCCACCGACCGCCCAGTTGCTTCCATCTGGCAAGCCTTGGGCCGCCCGAACCGGTGAGGTGGAGGCATTCAAGTCGTTGGGGGCCACACCCAGTTTGGTGCCCAACAGGGTTGATGAAACCAGGCCGTACTCACCCTGGAAGTTTGGACCTGTCCGGTTGGTAAAACGTAGTGTCGAGCCATTCGAACCATCGGGGAACTGGCCTGCATCGGCCAGGCTGTCGCCGAAAACCACCATGGCTGAATAAGGTGACGGGGCGGCAAAGGCTTGGGTGCAGGCCAGTGCCAAGAGGCAGCCGGCAAGGGGTGTGAAAAACGCTGGTTTGAGCATGAGAATTCCATTTGGTTGTTTTTATGCAGGAAACGAAACACTAGCAAAACTTCCGGCATTTTCTGTAGGGATATGCGGAATGCGCCTACGCAGGCCCCCGTATTTGCTGCTCCATATTGCACCGCTGGCGAGGCTACGTTACTGTGCCTGAACGTATGAATGAGACCCTCCCCGTGTTGATCATCAGCAAACTCTTGATGCGAGTAGTCAAGGCACACGCCCGTTGGCGTTGGCGCGCCTGACATTTTTCTCTGCCGGCCTGGCCGGACCTGTACCGATCTGCCTTCTTCACCCTGTGTCTGACGCCCCTTGCCGGCCAACCCCGGCAACCGGAACGTGCGTTTGGCAGCGGGTTACCCTTCTGAAAGGCGGTCATTTGAAATCAGTGAATTCAAGAGGTTTGAACCCACATGTTGCTGATGATTGATAACTACGATTCCTTTACCTACAACGTTGTGCAGTACCTGGGCGAGCTGGGCGCGGACGTCAAGGTGGTGCGCAATGATGAACTCACCGTTGCGCAAATCGCCGCCCTGAACCCTGAGCGCATTGTGGTTTCGCCTGGCCCTTGCACGCCGACCGAGGCGGGTATCTCGCTGGAAGCCATCCAGTATTTCGCCGGCAAGCTGCCGATCCTGGGCGTGTGCCTGGGTCACCAGTCCATTGGTCAGGCGTTTGGCGGCGATGTGGTGCGTGCGCGTCAGGTGATGCATGGCAAGACCAGCCCGGTGTTTCATAAGGACCTTGGTGTATTCCAAGGCCTGAACATGCCGGTGACGGTGACCCGTTACCACTCGCTGGTGGTCAAGCGTGACACCTTGCCTGAATGCCTGGAGCTGACCGCCTGGACCCAGTTGGAAGACGGTTCGGTCGACGAGATCATGGGCCTGCGTCACAAGACACTGAACATCGAAGGGGTGCAGTTTCACCCTGAATCAATCCTGACCGAGCAGGGCTACGAGCTGTTCGCCAACTTTCTCAAGCAGAGCGGCGGCACGCGCTAAGGACTTTTCATGGATATCAAGACTGCCCTGAGCCGTATCGTCGGCCATCTGGACCTGAGCACCGCTGAAATGAGCGATGTGATGCGCGAAATCATGACCGGTCAATGCACCGACGCGCAGATCGGCGCCTTTATGATGGCAATGCGCATGAAGAGCGAGAGCATCGACGAAATCGTCGGCGCGGTCTCGGTGATGCGCGAGCTGGCGGACAAGGTTGAGCTCAAGACCCTCGACGGCGTCGTCGATGTGGTCGGCACCGGCGGTGACGGTGCGAATATTTTCAACGTATCGACAGCGTCATCCTTCGTGGTGGCCGCCGCTGGTTGCACCGTTGCCAAGCACGGTAACCGCGCGGTGTCCGGCAAGAGCGGCAGTGCCGACTTGCTGGAAGCGGCCGGCATCTATCTGAACCTCACGCCTGTGCAAGTCGCGCGCTGTATCGACAGCGTTGGCATCGGCTTCATGTTTGCCCAATCTCATCACGGCGCCATGAAACACGCGGCCGGCCCGCGCAAGGACCTTGGCCTGCGTACCCTGTTCAACATGCTTGGCCCGCTTACGAATCCGGCCGGTGTGAAGCATCAGGTGGTGGGAGTGTTCAGCCAGGCGTTGTGCCGGCCGCTGGCCGAAGTCTTGCAACGCTTGGGCAGCAAGCATGTGCTGGTAGTGCATTCCAAAGACGGCCTGGACGAGTTCAGCCTGGCGGCGCCGACCTTTGTTGCAGAGCTGAAAAACGACGAGGTCACCGAATACTGGGTCGAGCCTGAAGACTTGGGCATGAAAAGCCAGAGTTTGCACGGCCTGGCAGTGGAGAGCCCGGCAGCTTCGCTGGAACTGATTCGCGATGCCCTGGGGCGTCGCAAAACCGAAAACGGCCAGAAAGCTGCGGAAATGATCGTTCTGAATGCTGGCGCGGCACTTTACGCAGCCGACCATGCCTATAGTCTTAAGGAAGGTGTCGCGTTGGCCCACGATGCGCTGCACACCGGTCTGGCTCGAGAGAAGCTCGAAGAGCTGGGTGCATTCACTGCCGTATTCAAGATGGAGAATGAGGGATGAGTGTGCCAACCGTTCTGGAAAAGATCCTGGCCCGCAAGGCCGAGGAAGTGGCCGAACGCCGCGCCCGTGTGAGCCTGGCTGAGCTTGAGGCGCAGGCTAAAACCGCTGATGCGCCGCGTGGCTTTGCCAATGCTCTGATCGCCCAGGCCAAGCTCAAGCAACCGGCAGTGATCGCCGAGGTCAAGAAAGCCTCGCCGAGCAAAGGCGTGATCCGCGAAAACTTCGTACCAGCTGAAATCGCCGTCAGCTATGAGAAGGGCGGGGCGACTTGTCTGTCTGTGTTGACCGATATCGACTACTTCCAGGGTTGCGACCTATTCCTGCAACAAGCTCGCGCGGCGTGCAAGTTGCCGGTGATCCGCAAGGATTTCATGGTTGACCCGTACCAGATCGTCGAAGCCCGTGCTCTGGGCGCCGACTGCGTATTGCTGATCGTCTCGGCGCTGGATGACGTGAAGATGGCGGAGTTGGCGGCCGTGGCCAAAAGTGTCGGCCTGGATGTGTTGGTTGAGGTGCATGACGGCGATGAGCTGGAGCGCGCATTGAAAACCCTCGACACCCCGCTGGTGGGGGTCAACAACCGTAACCTGCATACCTTTGAAGTCAGCCTGGAAAATACCCTGGATCTGTTGCCGCGTATTCCTCGCGACCGCCTGGTGATTACCGAGAGTGGCATCGTCAACCGTGCCGATGTGGAACTGATGGAAATCAGCGGCGTTTACTCATTCCTGGTGGGCGAGACATTTATGCGCGCCGAGAACCCGGGAGCAGAACTGCAGCGCCTGTTCTTTCCGGAGCGCGGTACGACGATCAGCAGTTCGACATTGGATTGATGTGAAATACGCTCGAAACTGTGGGAGCGGGCTTGCCTGCGATAGCGGCGGGTCAGCCAACCTCTGTGTAGCTGACACACCGCTATCGCAGGCAAGCCAGCTCCCATATTGGGTTTTGTGTTTATTCAGATAGGTAGGTGTTCGATGCTCCAGCCCGTGATCATGACTGTCGAAGCAGGCCTTGCCGCCGAGCAAGCCCTATTGGCAGCCGTTTGCGCGCATGAGCAGGAATTCGGGCTGCTGTTCTGGCAGCCCAGCGACCAAGCGCTGGTCATGCCGCGCCGTTTGAGCCGGCTGCCTGCCTTCGCGGCGGCGAGCCAAGTCTCGGCCGGTGCGGGTTGGCCGGTATTGCTGCGTGAAACCGGCGGTGAGCCGGTGCCGCAGTCCGGCGCCACGGTCAATATCGCCCTGGTCTATGCCCCGCCCCGTAGCGAAGGCGACCAAGGGCGCATCGAGACGGGTTATCAGCGCTTGTGCCAACCGATCTGTGATCTATTGATTGAATTGGGCGGCGATGCATCCGTCGGCGAAATTGACGGTGCCTTTTGCGACGGTCGTTACAACGTCAATCTCAATGGTCGCAAAATGGTGGGCACGGCCCAGCGTTGGCGACAAAGCGGTGGCCGCCCGGTCGGGTTGGTGCATGGGGCGATGTTGCTGGAGAATGATCGTGAGGAGTTGATTGCGGCGGTCAACCGCTTCAATCAAGCCCGTGGCTTGGAGCAGCGGGTTCGCGCCGAGAGCCATATCGCGCTGCACGAAGCCTTTCCGGCACCGGATGCGATCAATCGGCTCGATACCTTGTACCGTCAGATGCTGGCCAGCTTCCTGCCGGTTTAACGGGTGCCGAATACCACCATCGTCTTGCCTTTGACGTGTACCAGGTTGCGCTCTTCCAAGTCCTTGAGCACGCGGCCGACCATCTCCCTCGAACAACCGACAATGCGCCCGATCTCCTGGCGGGTGATCTTGATTTGCATGCCGTCGGGATGGGTCATGGCATCGGGTTGCTTGCACAACTCCAACAGGCAACGCGCCACACGACCGGTCACATCGAAGAACGCCAGGTCGCCGACCTTGCGCGTAGTGTCGCGCAGGCGCTGGGCGATCTGGCCGCTCAGGGCGTACAAGATATCCGGATCTTGCTGGGCCAATTCGCGAAATTTCGCATAGCTGATCTCGGCCACTTCGCACTCGACTTTGGTTCGGACCCAGGCGCTACGCTCCTGTTCTTTGCCTGCTTGTTCAAACAACCCCAGCTCTCCGAAGAAATCGCCGGTGTTGAGGTAGGCAATGATCATTTCGCGACCGTCTTCATCTTCGATCAGGATGGTGACTGAGCCCTTGATAATGAAAAACAGGGTTTCCGAGCGCTCGCCGGCGCAGATGATGTTGTGCTTGGCCGGATGACGCCGACGCTGACAATGCATCAACAGCTTGTCGAGGTTCTTGATCTTGGGTGTGGGAGTAAGAGCAACCATGGTTGTATCCCGAAAAGACTGCACGGTGTAAGTGGCGTTGTTTTTATCCAGCGGCATCGGCATTGATGCCGGCTGTAAGAATCATGGCAATGCGCCATTGATTTGGCGCCAGCTTACCAGACACATTCTGCCTCGATTAGCCAATTTAGCGGCAAACGCAGTCATTTATCGATTTTATCCGGGGTGCTGCTGTTTCAAGGGCCTGTGCTAAGCTGGCGCCCCTTTTTTAGCAGTGGAGTCTGGGCGATGAAGGCACGCATCCAATGGGCGGGCGAAGCCATGTTCCTCGGTGAGTCGGGCAGTGGCCATGTGGTGGTCATGGACGGTCCGCCGGAAGCCGGTGGCCGTAACCTGGGTGTACGCCCGATGGAAATGTTGCTGCTGGGTGTTGGCGGTTGCAGCAATTTTGATGTGGTCAGCATCTTGAAGAAGTCCCGCCAGGCAGTGGAAAGCTGCGAAGCCTTCCTGGAAGCCGAGCGCGCCACTGAAGACCCCAAGGTATTTACCAGGATCCATATGCATTTCGTGGTCAAGGGCCGGGCGTTGAAGGAAGCCCAGGTCAAGCGTGCAATCGAGCTGTCGGCCGAGAAGTATTGCTCGGCGTCGATCATGCTGGGTGCCGCGGGTGTGGCCATCACTCACGATTATGAAATCATCGAGTTGGGCTGATTGCGGTAATTGGCAAAAGAAAGGGCGCTTCGAGCGCCCTTTTTTGGGTTTAGATCCTGTAGGTACTTTTGGTCATGACCTTGGCTAAAACGCTCATGCCGAAGCGCACCGGTGCTGGAAAGCGGAAGCCGCCCGCGTCCAGCGCGCTATCTGCATGGTGTTCTTCATCGATGCGCATCTGCTCAAGGATGGCGCGGGACTTTTCATCTTCGGCCGGCAGTTGCTCAAGATGCTCATCCAGATGCTTGCACACCTGATGTTCTGTCGCGGCGACAAATCCGAGGCTGACTTTGTCGCTGATCAAACCAGCGGCGGCGCCGATACCAAATGACAAACCGTAAAACAGCGGGTTCAGCACGCTGGGGTGGCTGCCCAATTGGCGGATACGTTGTTCGCACCAGGCCAGGTGGTCGATCTCTTCCTCGGCCGCATGCTCCATCGCTGCACGTACCTGCGGCAATTTGGCAGTTAACGCCTGGCCTTGATACAGCGCCTGGGCACACACTTCGCCGGTGTGGTTGATGCGCATCAGGCCGGCGACATGGCGGGTGTCCGTTTCGCTCATCTGGGCATCGGGCTGTACGATGGCCGGTGACGGGCGGTACGGTTGGCCACTGAATGGCAACAGCGTGCGCATGGCCATATCGGCTTGCAGCAGCAGACGGTCAATCGGCGAGTAGTGACGTTGGGTAGTCATGCTGACCTCCGGGAAGAATCTCGGCGGCCAGTTTACCGCAAGAGAGGACGAAGCGTTTGCGCTGAGTCAATTTGACCCTGGGCACTCAACCCGGCGGCCAGTTCATCTGACGTTGACCCAGCACGTGCATATGGATGTGGTAGACAGTCTGCCCACCGTCTTCATTGCAGTTCATCACCACACGAAAGCCTTTTTCGCAGCCCTGTTCCACGGCCAGGCGCTGGGCGGTGAACAAAATATGGCCGGCCAGGGCTTTGTCTTCCTCGGTCAAGTCATTGAGGGTACGAATCGGCTTTTTCGGAATAACCAGAAAATGCACCGGCGCCTGTGGGGCGATATCGTGGAAGGCGAGGACTTGATCATCTTCATAGATAATCTTGGCGGGTATTTCTCGGTTGATGATCTTGGTGAACAGAGTATCCACAGCTGTTTCTCCAGGGTGAAAGTCTAGGTAAGTGTAATCAGGCGGTTAGCGTGGGCAATAGGCTTTATTGATGGCGCCGGCAATCTTGCGGGTCAGCCAGCGTGGACTGAAACGTGGGCTGAATGCCAGCCAGCGGTTGCGGCGCCCGGGAATGATGATGGCTTTGTTCTTTTCCAGCGCGCGTACGGTGTAGAGCGCGACTTCCTCCGGGCTCATTAGCTGCTGGCTGCGGTCGAGTTTTGCGGTGTCCATCTGCGCAGTGCCGAAGAACGCGGTGCGCGTAGGGCCGGGGCACAGCACTGAAACCTTGATGCCGCAGGTCTTCAGTTCTTCGCGCAAGCCCTCAGAGAAGTGCAATACATAAGCTTTGCTGGCGTAGTAGCTGCTCATCCACGGGCCTGGCTGAAAGGCGGCGATCGAAGCGACATTGAGTATCTGCCCGCCGCCTTGCAGCGCCATGGAGTTGCCGAGGGCATGGCACATACGGGTTAGCGCCAGGATGTTGACTTCGATCAGGTCTTGCTCGGTCATCCAGTCTTGGGCCAAAAATGGCCCGCTGGTGCCGATGCCTGCGCAGTTGACCAGCAGGTCGATCTGCCGCTCGCCTTCTTCGAGTTCCAGCAAAAAACCGGACAAACGCAGCGGCTCGCCCAAGTCGCAGGCACGAAACAACACCTCGACACCGAAGCGTTGGGTCAGTTCGATGGCAATGCTTTCCAACTGATCACGTTGACGGGCCACGAGAATCAGGCTGCGGCCGCGTCGAGCCAGCGCTTCGGCCAAAGCCAGGCCGATGCCGCTGGAGGCGCCGGTGATCAGAGCGTAACGGGTCATGCCTTTCTCCATCGCAACGTCGCCTGCCTGTGACAGTGGCGTCACAGGCAGGCGGGCGTTTCTTCACTGTTGCGTAGAGTCTACAGGTTCGGCTGCGTCGTCAGCACTTTGCTCTGCGGCCTCATCAGTGATGACGCTTTGATCGGCGCCTTCATCGGAGGTCATTGAGCTGCTTTCGTAGCTGCTGTCCATGTTGGCTTCAAGTTGATCCAGGTAGCCGTTCATGCCCAGGGTCAGGCCGATGATGAGCATCAATGGAATAAACGCCAGCCACAGCGAGGCCAGGATTTTCACCGCAGTAGAATTCGGTGGTGGCGGTGCGCCGTATTGGTTGGCACCCGCGTTCCCCGGCAATACCAGCAACAGGATAGGGAACACGCTATTGACCACTGGAACCAGGTTCAGCAAGTACAGCCAGCCAGACCAGCCCATATCGTGCAAGCGTTGCACACCGATTTGCACGCTCACGACTACCAGAGCAACAAACAGTGCGAAACCCAGTAGCGAGCCGAGGATGATGGCTATGGTTGGCGAGGCTGTCGCCACTGCGAAGCCGACGGTACTGATGATGCCTGCGGCTACCAGCAACGCGACGGTCAGCGCCAGTGTCCAGGCCAGATAACGCAGGCGCCCGATGCGCCCGTGGATGGTGAAGACCTTGAGTGTGGCGAACTCCGGCAAGTCATCGCCAACCGCTGCGCGTGGCGGGGCATAAGGCGAAGCTTCGGAGCGGGAAAAGTCGGAGCCAGGGGAGCTCGTCTCGTGGGTTTCAGCGAGGCTGAACGCCACGGGCTGTTCGGCTTCGATGCGTGCGTCGACCCCGGCGTTTTTCAATGCCGTCAGGTAGGTTTCGGCATCGGGGCGGGAAAGATCGCGTTTGAGCGCGACCGGGCGGCCGGTAAAGAGTTTTTCGATCGCCTCGACATCGCTCTTGAACAGCTCGGCGAGGTTCAGCTTGGCGGTGGTGCTTTCGACACCCGGAAGCAAGGCTCCGTCAAACACAATCTTGAAACGGTTGTCGCTCATGCGGGCATCCTTGTCACTTAATCAGGGAGGGTGTGCAGGCCCGTCCAATCGGCGGGCCGTGCAGTAGGTCAGCGTGGCCAGCGCAGTTGCGCGGCATGCTCGCGTGCTTTGCGGTATTCGGCATCCAGGCGGGCGACGAGTTCATCGACGCTGGGTAAATCATCGATTTCACCGACGCCCTGGCCCGCTGACCATACAGTTTTCCACGCTTTGGCCTCATCACTCAATGGTTTGAGCTTGGAACCGAAATTGACTTCACCTTTGCCTTGCAGCGCGGCGAGGTCGAAACCGGCATTTTCCAGGCTCTGGCGCATAAAGCTCGCAGGTACGCCGGAGACTGACGGAGTGTGCACGATGTCGGCGGCGCGCGATGTGAGCAGCATCTCTTTATAGGCATCTGGCGCGTGGCTTTCGGTAGTACCGATAAAGCGCGTGCCGAAATACGCCAAGTCGGCGCCCAGCAACTGGGCGGCGAGAATTTCGTGGCCGTGGTTGAGGCAACCGGCCAGCAGCAGGGTTTTATCAAAGAACTGGCGAATCTCGGCGATCAGAGCGAAGGGGCTCCAGGTGCCAGCGTGGCCACCGGCACCCGCGGCTACGGCAATCAGGCCATCGACGCCCGCCTCAGCGGCTTTCTCGGCATGTCGCCGGGTGGTGACGTCATGAAACACCAGGCCGCCGTAGCTGTGGACGGCATCGACCAGTTCCTTTACCGCGCCGAGGCTGGTGATGACGATGGGTACCTTGTGCTCTACGCAGATTGCCAGGTCTGCTTCCAACCGTGGGTTGCTGTTGTGCACGATCAGGTTCACAGCATAGGGAGCAGGGTTGTCCAACTGGGCCAAGCCCGCTTCGATTTCTTCCAGCCAGGCCCTGAAACCACTGCTTTCACGCTGGTTGAGCGCCGGGAAGCTGCCAACCACGCCATTACGACAGCAGGCCAGGACCAGTTGCGGATTGGAAATCAGAAACATCGGCGCCACCACGACGGGTAGGCGCAGATGTTGTTCCAGTAAAGCGGGCAGCGACATTGAAAGTTCCCCCGAGTAATTGAAACTAGAACGGTTTGACCACGACCAAAATTACGATAGCCAGCAATATCAGAACCGGCACTTCATTGAACCAGCGATAAAAGACATGGCTGCGGGTGTTTTCGCCACGGGCGAAGCGTTTTACCTGCGCTCCACACATATGGTGGTAGCCGATCAGCAGAACGACCAGGGTCAGTTTGGCGTGCATCCACGCGCCTGACTGGAAAATGCCGGGGTTGAGCGTCAGCATCCAGATACCGAAGACCAGTGTGGCAATCATCGCCGGTCCCATGATGCCGCGGTACAGTTTGCGCTCCATAACGCTGAAGCGCTCCTTGCTGACGCTGTCTTCGCTTTGGGCGTGGTAGACGAACAGGCGCGGCAGGTAGAACAGCCCGGCAAACCAGCAGACGATGCTGACGATGTGGAAGGCTTTGACCCATAGATAGAGCATTTTGGTTATTCCCAGGTTCACGGTAGCGAAGATAGTAGTGGCTCATGCGCCCGTACGTCACGTTGACGGTTGTCGCAGGACGATACGGCCCCTATTATCGACGGCTTTCCAGTGGGTTCGTTGAGGGCAGGTTTATGGTCAAGGTCGGTATCGTCGGCGGCACGGGTTACACCGGTGTCGAATTGCTGCGTCTGTTGGCTCAGCATCCGCAAGCTGAGGTGGCGGTCATCACTTCCCGATCCGAAGCTGGGCTGGCCGTGGCCGATATGTACCCGAACCTGCGAGGCCACTATGACGGCCTGGCGTTCAGCGTGCCGGACATCAAGACCCTGGGCGCGTGCGACGTGGTGTTCTTCGCCACGCCTCACGGTGTCGCCCATGCACTGGCCGGTGAGTTGCTGGCGGCCGGCACCAAGGTTATCGACTTGTCGGCCGACTTCCGCCTGCAGGACGCCGATGAGTGGGCCAAGTGGTACGGTCAGCCTCATGGAGCGCCGCAGTTGTTGGAGGAGGCGGTGTACGGCTTGCCGGAAGTCAATCGTGAGCAGATCAAGCAAGCACGCCTGATTGCGGTACCAGGTTGCTATCCGACGGCGACACAGTTGGGGTTCCTGCCATTGCTGGAAGCTGGCTTGGCGGATGCGTCGCGCCTGATCGCCGACTGCAAATCGGGCGTCAGCGGCGCTGGTCGTGGTGCGGCGGTGGGGTCTTTGTACTCCGAAACGTCGGAAAGCATGAAAGCCTATGCGGTAAAAGGCCATCGCCACTTGCCTGAAATCCGCCAGGGGTTGCGTCGCGCCGCGGGGAAGGATGTGGGGCTGACCTTTGTGCCGCACCTGGCGCCAATGATCCGTGGGATTCACTCCACGCTTTATGCAACCGTCACTGATCGCTCGGTCGACTTGCAGGCGCTGTTTGAAAAGCGTTATGCCAATGAGCCGTTCGTCGACGTGATGCCGGCGGGCAGCCACCCGGAGACTCGTAGTGTGCGTGGTGCCAATGTGTGCCGTATCGCCGTGCATCGTCCGCAGGATGGCGACCTGGTTGTGGTGCTGTCGGTGATCGACAACCTGGTCAAAGGCGCGTCGGGCCAGGCGGTGCAGAACATGAACATCCTGTTCGGTCTGGATGAGAAGTTGGGCCTGGCCCACGCGGGAATGTTGCCTTAACGCAGTCTGGTGGTTACGCAAAAGGCCCGGTGATCGGGCCTTTCGTGTTTTTATGGCGGCTGCACAGATTGATATACCGTAACAATAGTTGACCGCTTTTCTAGGAGAAGCGGATAATGCCGGTCATTACGCATATGGCGGCGCTACGCCGGGAGATTATCAGCATGAGCGTTGAATCCTTCACCCCCACGGCTTTGCAATTCACCCACGGTGCTGCGCACAAGGTGAAGAGCCTGGTCGATGAAGAGGGTAATGATCGCTTGAAGCTGCGCGTATTTGTTACGGGCGGCGGTTGTTCAGGGTTTCAGTACGGTTTTACCTTCGATGAAGATGTGGCCGATGACGACACCATCGTCGAGCGCGAGGGCGTCAGCCTGGTCGTGGATCCGATGAGCTTCCAATACCTGGCTGGTGCCGAGGTGGATTATCAGGAAGGTCTGGAAGGTTCGCGTTTCGTGATCAAGAACCCTAATGCCACCACGACCTGTGGCTGCGGATCTTCGTTCTCGATCTGATCGGTAGCGGATACAGAAACGCCGCTTGGCTTTTATGGGCCAAGCGGCGTTTTGCTGTCTGAAGCTAGTTTAGGCCGGGTAGATGGCGCCGAGCACCCGTAACCCACGGGCGCCGGTTACGCTAGGGCGGTTGGCGGCGATGCCTTCCAGGCAGCAGTGCGCCAGCCAGGCGAAGGCCATGGCTTCGACCCAGTCCGGGTCTACCCCGTAAGTGGCTGTGCTACTGACGTGAGTAGAAGGCAATAGCGCGGTCAGC
The DNA here is from genome assembly GCF_023127895.1 of Pseudomonas sp. NCIMB 10586. Taxonomy (NCBI): domain Bacteria; kingdom Pseudomonadati; phylum Pseudomonadota; class Gammaproteobacteria; order Pseudomonadales; family Pseudomonadaceae; genus Pseudomonas; species Pseudomonas sp. NCIMB 10586. The sequence goes on along the minus strand of NZ_SPKQ01000002.1, from coordinate 3,817 downwards.
CGATTCATCAGCATCGTGTTGTGCGCGCCGCCGCCGCAGATGAGCAACGCCTCAGTGCTCGTCTGTGCGCTTTGCAGAGATTCGACGATGGTGAGAGCCGTCAGCTCCAGCAGAGTGGCCTGCACGTCTTCGGGCTCAAAGACGGGCAACGGGCTCAGGTGCTGTTGCAGCCAGGCCAGATTGAACACTTCGCGACCTGTGCTTTTGGGGCCTTTGGTCAAGAAGAACGGGTCGCTGAGCAATGCGTTGAGTAGTTGAGGCTGAACCTTGCCGCTAGCGGCCCATTGCCCGTCGCGGTCGAAGTGTTCACCGCGCTGGTGGTGAATCCACGCATCCAGAAGAACATTCCCGGGACCGCAGTCGAAACCCGCTACAGGCTTGTTCGCCTCGATGAGGCTGAGGTTGCTGAACCCGCCGATATTCAACACTGCGCGATTGCCAGTGTGCTCGCCAAACAGAGCTTCATGAAACGCTGGAACCAGAGGGGCTCCCTGGCCTCCGGCGGCAACATCACGGCTGCGGAAGTCGCTGACTACGCTGATCCCTGTCAGCTCGGTGAGCAGGGCAGGGTTGCCGATCTGCACGGTAAAGCTTCGAGCGGGTTCATGGCGGATCGTTTGCCCATGGCTGCCAATTGCGCGGATGTCCTGAGGCTTGAAGCGGTTTTGCTCCAGCAAGGCCCGGATGCCTTGCGCGGCGAGTGTTACCCACTGTTGCTGGGCGATTGCCGAGCGGGCGATTTCATCCGGGCCGCTGGCGCACAGGCTCAGAAGTTCAGCCCGCAAGGTGTCTGGCATCGGGATGTAGTGCGTGGCGATCAGCTTGATCGCCGCACCTTGCTCGATAAGGGCGATATCCAGTCCATCAAGGCTGGTTCCGGACATCACACCGATATAGAGCGGCATACCTTAACGCTTCGCCGAAGCCAGCAAGGTGGAGCGCTCTTGATCCATCCGTGCCATCAACGGCTGGCTCTGTTGCATGAAGCGTGCGCGTTCGGCCTTGGCGATCGGATCGGCCATTGGCAGTTTTTGACCCAGGGGGTCGACGTGTACGCCGTTGACCTGGAACTCATAATGCAAGTGCGGTCCGGTGGACAGGCCGGTGGTGCCGATGTAGCCGATCACTTGACCTTGCTTCACGTTGCCGCCGGTTTTGACGCCCTTGGCGAACCCTTGCATGTGGCCGTATAGCGTACGGTAAGTGTTGCCGTGCTGGATGATCACCGTATTGCCGTAACCACCCCGGCGCCCCGCCAGCAGTACCTTGCCGTCGCCCGCCGCCTTGATGGGTGTGCCACGCGGAGCGGCATAGTCCACACCCTTGTGTGCGCGAATTTTGTTCAGAATTGGATGCTTGCGGCCCATGGAGAAACGCGAGCTAATACGGGCGAAGTCCACGGGCGTACGGATGAAGGCCTTGCGCATGCTATTGCCGTCGGCCGTGTAATAGCTGCTATTGCCTTGTTTGTTTGTGTAGCGAACGGCTGTGTAGGTTTTGCCGCGGTTGGTGAAGCGCGCAGAAAGAATATTGCCAGTGCCCACCACTTTGCCGTTGGCCACTTTCTGTTCGTAGATCACATCGAATTCGTCGCCCTGGCGGATGTCCTGAGCGAAGTCGATGTCATAGCCAAATACGCTGGCCATGTCCATGGTCATGCTGTGGGACAAGCCGGCTCGGGCAGCCGATTGTGACAAGGAGCTGTTGATCACCCCGTGTACGTAGGCGGAACGCATAACCGGCTTGGTGGTGATGCGGTTGAAGGCGAAGCCTTTGGCACCTTTGCTCAGGCTGATGCTTTCCAGGTCGCTGAGGCTGGTGTGCAGGTTGTTCAACTGGCCGTCTGGCGTCAGTTCAAATTCAAGCTTCTGGCCGCGTTTGAGCTGGGTGAATTGCTTGGCTTGCTTATCGCTGGCCAGCACTTCATTCACAGCGGTGGCAGGCAGCCCAACCTTTTCGAACAGGGTGGATAGCGTGTCGCCTTTGCCCACGATGACTTCGCGATGCTGGGGATTCTTTGCGGCAGCTGCCGCAGGTGCTTCCTGGGCGGCTTGCTGGGTGTCTTCGGGAGCGCTTTCGATCTGTGCGAAAGGTGATTCAGTTGCAGTGTTTGTGGCTTGTTGGGCGTCGGAAGCGTCTTGATCTTGTGTCAGTTGTTCAACTGGGCTTTCCAGATCAAGGCTCAGGGATGTTCGTTTGGCTTCTACGTCACTGGAAGGGAATACCAGCAGTGCCAGGCTGAGAAGGGCGGCGATACCACTTGCGGCGAGCAGGTGGGTCTTCGGGTAAAGCGGCGGCGCTTTAGACGGTTCAGTGGTCATAGGTAATTTGACTTTGAAGATGAAATGGAAAAGATGAATGACATGATGAAGATGAAATAACTGTATAAAATATAACCAAATCATCTGTGGCGCAAGCTCGCGAATGCTGGGCTCGCTGAACGGTGTCCGTGCGCAGGGCAAAACTTGTAATTAGTCCCTGATCTTGTATGGTTGGTTCCCTTTTGAATCTGAGCCTTGCGGGTCTGTTATGAAGTCGGTTGAAGAGCAGCTAGCGCTGATAAAACGTGGTGCGGAAGAACTGTTGGTTGAGGCTGAGCTGATCGAAAAGCTTAAGCGTGGCCAGCCCCTGCGTATCAAGGCTGGCTTTGATCCGACTGCGCCGGATCTGCACCTTGGTCATACCGTGCTTATTAATAAGCTGCGTCAGTTCCAGGAGCTGGGCCATCAAGTCATCTTTCTTATCGGTGACTTCACGGGAATGATCGGTGATCCCAGCGGCAAGAGTGCTACGCGCCCGCCGCTGACTCGTGAGCAGGTTCTCGATAATGCCGAGACCTACAAGACCCAAGTGTTCAAGATCCTTGATCCGACCAAGACCGAGGTGGCATTCAACTCCACCTGGATGGACAAGATGGGGCCGGCAGACTTTATTCGCCTGACCTCCCAGTACACCGTGGCACGTATGCTCGAGCGCGATGACTTCGACAAGCGCTACTCCACCAATCAGCCGATCGCGATTCATGAGTTCCTCTACCCATTGGTCCAGGGGTATGACTCGGTGGCTCTGCGTGCGGATGTTGAGTTGGGCGGTACCGATCAGAAGTTCAACCTGCTGATGGGGCGTGAGTTGCAGCGCGCATACGGTCAGGAGGCTCAGTGCATTCTGACTATGCCGTTGCTGGAAGGATTGGATGGCGTCAAGAAGATGTCCAAGTCCCTGGGTAACTATGTCGGTATCCAGGAGGCGCCGGGCGTAATGTACGGCAAGCTGGTTTCCATCCCTGATGCGTTGATGTGGCGTTACTTCGAACTGTTGAGTTTCCGCTCGATGGACGAAATCAATGCGTTGCGTGCGGACGTAGAGGCAGGCGCCAATCCGCGTGATGTGAAGATCAAGCTGGCTGAGGAGATTGTCGCGCGCTTCCATGGCGAAGAGGCTGCTGCCAGTGCGCATCGTGCAGCTGGTAACCGTATGAAGGATGGTGAGCTGCCGGACGATCTGCCGGAGATTGAACTGACCGCTGCCGAGGCTATGCCGATTGCGGCTGTCCTTAATAAGGCGGGCTTGGTGAAGAACTCGGCGGTCGCTCGTGATCTCTTGGGGTCGGGTGGTGTACGTATAGATGGTGAAGTGGTTGATCGCACATTTATGTATGAGCTGGGCGCCACTCACGTTTGTCAGGCGGGTAAGAAGGCGTTTGCGCGAATTACGCTCAAATCCGAATAAGTCTGAAATTAGATGTTGACGGCGAATTATATCTGTCTATAATTCGCCCCACTTCCGGCGCAGTCGAAACGGAAAACTCCTTGGTAAA
>NZ_SPKQ01000001.1:0-66168 GCF_023127895.1 Pseudomonas sp. NCIMB 10586 | reverse complement strand
TCGACTGCGCCGGAAGTGGGGCGAATTATAGGCTTCCAGAATCTGCCGTCAAGGGTTAATTACACTTTTGTGGCAGAAGGTGTCTTTTTAGCAATAAGGCGAGGGATTCGGCGCATCACCGGTGGCACCCGCAACAAAAGAAGCAGTGCACCAATGGAAGCGTAGACAGCCCATTCCTTCAGATCAGCCCGAACTATCCAGAGCATGTGCAGCAAACCCAGGCCCAGGATCACATAGGTCAAGCGATGCAACTTCTTCCAGCGGCTACCCAATCGACGCTGGCTATAGCGGTTGGATGTGACAGCCAGCACCAATAGAGCCATAAACCCCAGCGCCCCCACAATTATGTAGGGCCGCTTGCGCAGTTCTACGCCGAGCTGCGACCAATCGAGCCCAAGGACGAACACGCAGTATGCCGCCAAATGCAGTACTACATAGGCGAAGCACCACAGCCCCAACTGCCGGCGTACCGCGATCCACCCTGCCCAACCGCTCAACTTCTGCAGCGGCGTCATCCCGAGCGTGATCAGCAGTAGGATCAACGTACCCAGCCCCAAGCGATCGACCAGCACTTTGCCCGGATCAGGCCCCAGGGCAAAACTCCATGCTTCATACAACCAGAGCAATGGCCAAACCGCCGCAGCTATAAAGACTCCAATGCGCCAGATTGGAAAGCGCATCAGTAGTTCTTCCGCAGATCGAGACCTGTATATAAAGACGCGACCTCATCCGCGTAGCCATTGAACATCTGCGTATCGCGCACGTTCGGGCTGAACAGGCCACTGGGTAGACGTCGCTCCCGCGCCTGGGTCCACCGCGGATGATCGACCGTAGGGTTCACATTTGCGTAGAACCCATACTCATCAGCCGCAATGCTCTGCCAGGTGGTTTTCGGCTGCTCGCTGACAAGGCTGATCCGCACGATGGATTTGACACTTTTGAAGCCGTACTTCCACGGCACCACCAAGCGCAACGGCGCACCATTCTGATTAGGCAGCTCGCGCCCATACATACCTACGGCGAGAATCGCCAGCGGGTTCATCGCTTCGTCCAGACGCAGCCCTTCTACATAAGGCCAGTCGATCAAGCCGAAACTGGAGCGCTGCCCAGGCATGCTCTTCGGGTCCTGGAGGGTTTCAAAACGGATGTACTTCGCTTTGGAGGTAGGTTCAACCTGCTTGAGCAAGGCCGAGATCGGGAAACCGATCCACGGAATCACCATCGACCAGGCTTCAACGCAGCGCAATCGATAGATCCGTTCTTCCAGCTCATAGGGTTTCATGAAGTCTTCCAAGGCATAACGCCCAGGCTTGGCCACCTCACCATCGATCACAACACTCCACGGCTCGGTCTTGAGCGCACCTGCATTCGCCGCCGGGTCGCCCTTGTCGGTACCGAACTCATAAAAATTGTTGTAGTGGGTTGCATCCTTGAACGGCGTGATCGCCTCGTCCTTGACCGTCACCGCCTGCCATTTCGTACCAGGAAGCTTCTCGGCAAACCAGTTGGGCGCCCTGCCCGCTTCGACATCGGCATAACGCGCCGCATCGCCCGCACTGGCCCAACGCGGCAAGCTACTGGCGGCAATACCGGCCAGCGCACCGCCGAGCAAACTGCGACGAGAGAAATAGAGGGATTCAGGCGTGACATCCGATTCATGGCAATCGGACGCTTTGGGTAGTTTGATTAACATGGCAACTCCGCAGCATTGGAGAACTGATGCACCAATAGACTGCGGAGTATGGGGGAAATTACATTAAGGCAATGTTTTGTCCCGGCGCAGATGCAGCAAATACTGAATCGGACCAGACGCGGCGTAAACCAGGAACGCCAGCAGCAGAATCCGCGGCGGATCACTGAACACCACTGCAAACACAAGCACCACCACAAGGATCGCCACGAAAGGTACGCGCCCTTTGAGGTCCAGCTCCTTGAAGCTGTTGTACTTGATATTGCTGACCATCAGCATCCCGGCCGCTGCAACCATCAACGCTACCAGGAACGACATCTTCGACCCCTGGATGCCGTAATCACTGAACGCCCAGACGATACCCGCCACGACGCCGGCGGCTGCCGGGCTGGCAAGCCCGATGAAGTAACGCTTGTCGGCAGTGCCCACCTGCGTATTGAAACGCGCCAGTCGCAACGCGGCACCGGCGACATAGATGAAGGCAACCATCCAGCCGACCTTGCCCATGTCACCCAATGCCCAAGCAAAAGCCAGCAGCGCAGGGGCGACACCAAAGGCAACCATGTCCGACAGCGAGTCGTACTCGGCGCCAAAAGCACTTTGGGTGTTGGTCATCCGCGCTACGCGCCCATCCAGGCCGTCGAGCACCATGGCCACGAAGATTGCGATGGCAGCAAAACCAAAGTACTTGCTGGCACTCGCCGCATCACCTGCCGCCAGCGCACTTTGGGCACTCATGGAGTTGATGATGGAATAAAAGCCGGCAAACAGGTTCGCCGTCGTAAACAGATTGGGCAGAAGATAGATGCCACGATGCCGGACCTTACGGCCTTCGGCGTCATGCCCTTCTTCGACATGTTCATCGATCGGCAGCATGCTTTCGGCGTCGGAAGCCTGGTTTGGCTCTTCGGGACGTTCGCTCATGGACTTTACCTTGCAACGGTGTGAAAAAATTCGACAGATACTTGCGGCGAGTGTTCGCCCGCAAACGATGCAGCTTTATACCAGAACCGGCCCGTCAAACGAAAAAACGCGGCCTAAGCCGCGTTTTCCCTTGATGCGTACGACTTAGTTCTTGGCTTTGTCGACGATCTTGTTGGCACCGATCCACGGCATCATGGAGCGCAGTTGCTCGCCGATGACTTCGATACCGTGAGCGGCGTTGTTACGGCGCTTGGCGGTCATCGAAGGGTAGCCGGTAGCGCCTTCGCTGATGAACATTTTGGCGTATTCGCCGTCCTGAATACGTTTCAGGGCGTTGCGCATGGCCTGGCGGGACTCGGCGTTGATCACTTCCGGACCAGTCACGTACTCACCGTACTCGGCGTTGTTGGAGATCGAATAGTTCATGTTGGCGATACCGCCTTCGTACATGAGGTCAACGATCAGCTTCAGTTCGTGCAGGCATTCGAAGTAGGCCATTTCCGGCGCGTAGCCAGCTTCAACCAGGGTTTCGAAACCGGCTTTGACCAGCTCAACGGTACCGCCGCACAGAACGGCTTGTTCGCCGAACAGGTCGGTTTCAGTCTCGTCCTTGAAGGTGGTTTCGATAATGCCGGTGCGACCACCACCAACGCCAGCAGCGTAGGACAGTGCAACGTTTTTGGCGTTGCCCGACGCGTCCTGGTAGATCGCGATCAGGTCAGGGATACCACCGCCTTTGACGAACTCGGAACGCACGGTGTGGCCCGGCGCTTTCGGCGCGATCATGATCACGTCGAGGTCAGCGCGCGGCACAACCTGGTTGTAGTGAATCGCGAAGCCGTGGGAGAAGGCCAGGGTGGCGCCCTTCTTGATGTTCGGCTCGATTTCGTTCTTGTACAGCGAGGACTGGAACTCGTCCGGGGTCAGGATCATGACCAGGTCGGCAGCCGCTACGGCGGAAGCAACGTCGGTCACTTTCAGGCCGTGGGCTTCAGCCTTGGCAACAGTAGCCGAACCTTTGCGCAGGCCAACGGTGACGTCCACGCCGGAATCTTTCAGGTTGCACGCTTGTGCGTGACCCTGGGAACCGTAGCCGATGATGGCGACTTTCTTGCCCTGGATGATCGACAGGTCACAATCTTTATCGTAATAAACTTTCATGAGGTTCCTCTATATATCCAGGCCGTAAGGCCATTCGCTAATTTGGGTTAGATGCTGAGTACTTTGTCGCCACGGGCAATCCCGGTGACACCACTGCGTACGGTTTCCAGAATCGAGGCTGTCCCGATCGACTGGATGAAGCTGTCCAGCTTGTCGCTTGTACCGGTCAGTTGAACGGTATAAACGCTGGCGCTCACATCGACGATCTGCCCGCGATAAATATCGGTAGTGCGCTTGATCTCGGCACGCTGGGCACCCGTGGCCTTGACCTTGACGAGCATCAGTTCGCGCTCGATGTGGGCGCTTTCCGACAGGTCGACCAGCTTGACCACTTCGATCAGCTTGTTGAGGTTCTTGGTGATCTGCTCGATCACCTCATCGTGGCCAACAGTGGTCAACGTCAGGCGCGACAGGGTCGGGTCTTCGGTCGGCGCCACGGTCAGGCTTTCGATGTTGTAGTTGCGTTGCGAAAACAGGCCGACAACACGGGACAAGGCGCCGGGCTCGTTCTCCAGAAGCAGGGAGATAATATGCCGCATGATTAAGTACGCTCCGTCTTGTTCAGCCACATGTCGCGCATGGAGCCGTCTTTGATTTGCATCGGATAGACGTGCTCGCTGGTATCGACCTGAATATCGATGAACACCAGGCGGTCTTTCATGGCGAACGCTTCTTCCATCTTCGGCTTCAGATCTTTCAAATCAGTGATGCGAATGCCGACGTGGCCATAGGCTTCAACCAACTTGATGAAATCCGGCAACGATTCCATGTAGGAGTGGGAGTGACGGCTACCGTAGCTCATGTCCTGCCATTGACGAACCATGCCGAGCACGCCGTTGTTCAAGCAGACGATCTTCACTGGAAGACCATATTGCAGGCACGTCGACAGCTCCTGGATGTTCATCTGGATGCTGCCTTCGCCGGTGACGCAGGCAACGTCGGCATCCGGGAAGCTCAGTTTCACACCCATGGCCGCAGGGAAACCAAAGCCCATCGTGCCCAGGCCACCGGAGTTGATCCAGCGGTTAGGCTTGTCGAACTTGTAGTACTGCGCCGCGAACATCTGGTGCTGGCCCACGTCGGAGGTTACAAAGGCGTCGCCCTTGGTCACTTCGCACAGGGTTTCGATCACGGTTTGTGGCTTGATGATGCTGCCGTCGCCCTTGTCATAAGGGAACAGGCCGCGATCACCACGCCATTCGTCAATCTGCTTCCACCAGCTGGCAACGGACTCCTTGTTCGGTGCCTCGCCGATGTCCTTGAGCGCTGCGACCATTTCGGTCAACACGCTCTCCACCGGCCCCACGATCGGCACATCGGCCTTGATGGTCTTGGAGATGGACGCCGGGTCGATGTCGATATGGATGATCTTGGCATTCGGGCAGAACTTGCTCGCACCATTGATCACACGGTCATCGAACCGCGCGCCCACGGCCAGGATCACGTCAGCGTGGTGCATGGTCAGGTTGGCGGTGTAGCTGCCGTGCATACCGAGCATACCGACGAACTGGCGGTCCGTACCCGGGAATGCGCCGAGGCCCATCAGGGTGTTGGTCACCGGCAGGTTGAGCAGCTTGGCCAGTTCGGTCAGCGGAGCGGAACCGCCGCCCAGAATCACGCCACCGCCGGAGTACAACACGGGGCGCTTGGCTGCCAGGAGCATTTCTGCCGCCTTGCGGATTTGCCCCGAGTGCCCGCGGACGGCCGGGCTGTAGGAACGCAGCTTGGCTTTCTTGGGGAAGATGTATTCGAATTTTTCGGCCGGGTTGGTCATGTCTTTCGGGATATCCACCACCACAGGGCCCGGACGACCGGACTGTGCGAGGTAGAACGCCTTCTTCATGACTTCCGGGATTTCCGACGCGTGCTTGATCATGAAGCTGTGTTTCACGATCGGGCGGGAAATACCGATCATGTCGGTTTCCTGGAAAGCGTCGGTGCCGACCATGGTGCTTGGCACCTGGCCAGAAATGATCACCATCGGGATGGAGTCCATATACGCAGTCGCAATACCGGTAATGGCATTGGTTGCGCCTGGGCCAGACGTTACCAGTACCACGCCGGCTTTACCGGTGGCACGGGCGTAACCGTCAGCCATATGGGTCGCGGCCTGTTCGTGGCGAACCAGGATGTGGGTAACAGCCGGTTCCTTGAACAGTGCGTCGTAGACATGCAGCAGAGCACCACCTGGGTACCCGTAGATATAGTCGACGCCTTCGTCACGCAAAAAGCGGACGAGCATCTCACCGCCAGATAAAAGCTCCACGTTGTTCACCTCTAAAACGCCAGAATACCGTCCGTTAAAAACCGACGGGTCTTAATAGGTTTACTTCTCAACAGAGCATGAGCGACGGTGGTCGCCGACTACGTCAGCACTGACTGAGCAAGTATTGGGATCGTCCCAAGTGTTGCGGGCTTTTCCCACCCAGCGCGAGGTAACGCGTTGCGGGTGTTACAGGTCGGCGCGGGTGTGCGCCTCATGATCTGCTGAGCGGGCCTGCTTCTGGCAGTCCCGATACAGCGGACTTTGGATTCTTCTGTTTCAGGCCCTTCAAGTCAAGCAATAATTGCGCTTTTTTCCAACTAAGCGCATGAGAACGTAGAAGAAAGGGCTTTGAGGAGGGATAAAACTCGCCTGAATGTCGTCAAGCGGTAGAAATGTGCGCAAGACTGCCGGAAAACCCGGCAGTCAGGCAATTAACGAGCGTCGACGATCAATTGATCGAACTTTTTCAGCGCGTTACGCAAGCCGAGGCTCTCCCGCGGTCGGTCGGCATAGACCATCTCGGCCATTTCCAGGATCCCCGATGCATTCGGCAAGGGCAGGTCCTGTTCAAGGATCTGCTTCATGCGTACCAGGAAGATCCATTGCAGCCACTGGTGGAAGTCCAGGGTATCGACTGAAAAGGGTTCGACACTGCTGAGCGCTTCAGCACCGGGGGACTCTTCATCCCACCAGCCCTGCACGCGCAGTTCTCGCTCGATCAGCAATAGCTGTTCGGCGATCGCTGGGAAACGTGCATCCATCAGAGGCTGACCTTGGCTTTCTGTCGCGCCTGGGCGGCACCCGCTGCATCGCCCTGGGCGGCACGCGCATCACCGATCAAGGCCCAAAGGCTGGCTTGCAGGTCTGGGCGGCCATTGGCCAGGCTCAGGCCACGGCGAGCGAATTGCTCCGCCTGGGGCGCATCGCCCTGGGCCATGCGCACCTGGGCCAGGCGATACAGCACTTGTGGCTCACGCGGCGCCACGCGCTGGGCACGTTCAAGGCTCGACGAGGCGCCATTCAAATCGCCACCCGCCTGCTGCTGCTGAGCGGTGGTGAGCAGCGCCAGCACCGGGCCATCGAGTTGTTCGTCAGCCGACAACCCGCCCGCATTGGACGATGACGGAATACCGCTCGGCGTCGAAGGCATGTTATAGGTGCCCTGGTTGACCGGCGCGGTTTGAATCGGCGTGGCGTTAACCGGCCCGGAAGTGCTAGGGCCTGGGGTCCATGGCTCGGCGCTGATAGGCGCCGAGGTTGCAGCACCACTGCCAGGCACCATCACCACGACGCCGGAGTCCTGGGGAATTGCTTGGGTTGCAGCCTGGGCAGGCCGCTTGACTACCGTCTGACGGAAGCCGCCATTGGCCGAAATGCGGTCGTTATTGGAGACGGACGTGCTTGAGTCCACCACAGGGATGGAGCCGCGCTGCACGCTGGAGCAACCGCCGAGCAAAGCCAGAGCCGTAATTGCTGGAATCCACAACTTGTTCACTTGAAACCCTCTTTGCTTAATTCATCCAGCCCTTGACCCAATCCATCACCGAATCCGCGTCAGCAGGGGCACTGCCACCGCACGCAGGGCCGGGTGGTGGTTCGCTGCCGCGAATATACGGCATCTGCACCGCCCCCGGACAGTTGGCATCAGAGCCCTGGCCGGTGTGCGGATCAATCCAGGCCTGCACGATATTGTCCGGCTGGGGCATGTTGAGCGGCAACGGGTCAGCCTTGCGCATGAAACTGGTCCATACCTGCAGCGCGCCGGTCGCACCGGTGAACGGCGTCTTGCCGTTATCGTCACGCCCCAGCCACACCACGGCCAATACATCCTGGCCGAAACCCGCAAACCAGCTGTCACGCGAGTCGTTACTGGTACCGGTCTTGCCCGCCAGCGTCAGGTTCGACGGCAGCACGCTGTACACCGAGCGCCCTGTACCCTCACGCATCACACGCTGCATGGCGTTCTGGATCAGGTAGATAGAGCCCGCGTCAAAACGCTGCTGGATCTGGAACGGGTAGCGCTTGAGCGGTTCGCCTTCGGCGGTCAGCACACTGCGGATCCCGCGCATCGGTGTATTGAAGCCACCGTTGGCGAGGGTCTGGTACATGGTCGCCACTTCCATCGGGGTCATGGCCGCAGCGCCCAGAAGCATGGACGGGAATGCCGGGAACTCACGCTCCACCCCCAGTCGCGCGATGGTTTTCAGGACATTTGGCACACCGACCTCAAGCCCCAGGCGCGAGGTGGAAATATTGTAGGAATGCGCCAGCCCCTGATACAGGAACACCGTGCCATGGGAACGGCGATCGAAGTTCTTCGGCGTCCATACCTGGCCATTCGCTCCTTTGACCGACAACGGGTCATCCGACAGCCAACTGGTCAGCGTGTACTTGCTGGGTTTTTCCAACGCACTCAAGTAGACCGCAGGCTTGACCAGCGAGCCAATCGGCCGCACGGCGTCCAGTGCGCGGTTGAAGCCGGCGAAACTGGCCTGGCGGCTGCCGATCATGGCCTGGACTTCACCGGTTTCCGGGTTGGTCACGACCATGGCGGCTTCGACTTCATCCGAGCCTTTACGGCCGGTCAGGCGTTTGAAGGTGTCGTTGACGGACGCTTCGGCCTTCATCTGCAGGATCGGGTCGAAGCTGGTGAAAATCCGCAAGCCCTCTTCGGTCAAGTCTTCGTCGCGGTAGTCTTCACGCAACTGGCGCTTGACCAGATCGATAAAGCCGGGGAACGAGCTATCGGCCAACTTGCCGCGAGTGGTCACACCCAACGGCATTTTCTTCGCGGCGGCCACTTGTTCAGCCGTCGCGACACCCTGCTGCTCCAATACATCGAGTACCAGATTGCGACGTTCGAGCGCACGCTCCGGGTTGCGACGCGGATTGTAATAGGACGGCCCCTTGACCATGCCCACCAGCAGCGCGACCTGATGCAACTTCAACTCGGATAACGGTTGCCCAAAGAAAAACTGGCTGGCCAAACCGAAACCGTGCACCGCGCGCTGGCCATCCTGACCGACGAATACCTCGTTGAGGTACGCCTCAAGGATTTCCTGCTTGCTGTAATGCAGCTCCAGCAACATCGCCATCATGGCTTCGGTGAGTTTACGGGTGAGGCTGCGCTCGTTGGTCAGGTAGAAGTTCTTGACCAATTGTTGCGTGAGCGTACTGCCGCCCTGGGTCATCTTGCCACCGGAGGTGTTGACCCAGACAGCGCGGGCAATCGACTTCGGCGAGACGCCCCAATGGCTGTAGAAATCGCGGTCTTCGACCGCCACCAGGGTTTCCAGCAAATAAGGCGGTACCTGATCAAGCTTGATCAGGATGCGATCTTCTAGGTTTTTCGGATAAATACCGCCAATCATCAACGGTTCCAGGCGCACTACCGGCAGCTTGGAGCCATTGAGCGAGGACAGTTCAGCCACATAATCGCCGGAGAAACGCACGCGTACCGGCTGAGCTTTTTCCAGGCCTTCGTAGAACTGGAACCCACGGGTGTTCAGGTCGACGGTGTTGCCGCTGACGGCTGCGGCGCCGGGGCCATTGCTCACAGGTTCGCGGCGATAGCCCAGTGCGTCGAGCTCGGTAAGGAAGTCCTCCTTGCTCAGCTTCTGCCCGGAGAACAGTTCCAGCGGGCGTGCATACACCTTGGCCGGAATCGTCCAGCGCTTGCCAGAGAATTTTTCCTGCACCACGGCATCGAGGTACACCGCAAAGCCGGCGACCACCACAAGGCCAACCAGGCCCAGCTTGAGCGCCCAGCCCAACCAGGGGCGCAAGCTGCGGGAAGGAGGTTTTTTACGGGAACGGGGAGATCGGGTTCGAGTCATGGCGGCGGATTATACGCACTTTATTGATGATCAACATGAGCCGGACAGCGGTTTGCACGACTGGCATCAGCAGCCATAATGGCCACGATGATTTCTCCCAGACTTTGAAGGATCGCCCGTGAGCCAGTCCCTGATCGCTGCCCTGCAAAACCCGGCTTTATACCCTCATCCGGTTGAAGCATTTCAAGTCATCGAGACCCATATTTCCTGGGTGGTTCTGACAGGTCCCTATGCTTACAAATTGAAGAAACCGATGAACTTCGGATTTCTGGATTTCACCGATCTGGAAAAACGTGGCCACTTCTGCAATGAGGAGCTGCGTCTCAACCAGCGCTTGACCAAAGATTTGTATCTCGAAGTGTTGCCGATTACCGGCACGGCCGACGCGCCGCAGTTGGGCGGCGACGGCCCGGTCATCGAGTACGCACTGAAAATGCGCCAGTTCCCGCAAAGCCAGATGCTCAGCACCCTGCAAGCCAACAGCGAACTGACCAACGCCCACATCGACGAGATGGCCAGTCAGATTGCGCACTTTCACCTCACTGCCCCCAAGGTCCCGCAAGAGCACCCGGCCGGCACGCCGGATGAAGTCATGGCGCCGGTACGCCAGAACTTCGACCAGATTCGCCCGTTCCTGAGCGACAAAGCTGACCTGACTCAACTTGAGGCCCTGCAAGCCTGGGCCGAAAGCAGCTTCGAGCGCCTCAAGCCGCTGCTGGAACAACGCAAGCTCAATGGTTTCACTCGCGAATGCCACGGTGACATCCATCTGGGCAACGCCACCCTGATTGACGGCCACGTCGTGATCTTCGACTGCATCGAGTTCAACGAGCCTTTCCGCTTTACCGATGTGTACGCCGATACCGCCTTCCTCGCCATGGACCTTGAAGACCGTGGGCTCAAGTCTCTGGCGCGCCGCTTCATCAGCCAGTACCTGGAACTGACCGGCGACTATCAAGGCCTGGAAGTGCTGAATTTCTATAAAGCCTACCGTGCGCTGGTACGTGCAAAGGTTGCGCTGTTCAGCATGCCGAGCGAGGCAAGCCCGGTGCAGCGCGCCACTACCCTGCGCCAGTACCGCAACTACGCCAACCTGGCGGAAAGCTACAGCACCATTCCGTCGCGCTTTCTGGCAATCACCCATGGTGTTTCAGCGGTAGGCAAGAGCCATGTAGCCATGCGCCTGGTCGAGGCCCTGGGCGCCGTACGCCTGCGTTCGGATGTGGAGCGCAAGCGTCTGTTTGGCGAGCAGCAGGTCGAAAACGCGCCACAGGCCGGCATCTACAATCAGGACGCCAGCATTGCCACCTATACACGCTTGAACGAAATTGCCGAGACCGTACTACGCGCAGGTTACCCGGTGGTGCTGGATGCGACCTTCTTGAAACGCGCTCAACGTGATGCGGCAGCCCAGATCGCCGAAGCCACCGGCGCGCCATTCCTGATCCTCGATTGCAACGCACCTCAAGCGGTTATCAGCAGTTGGCTGGCACAACGTCAGGCGGATCAAAACGATCCGTCCGACGCAACGCTAAGCGTTATCCAAGAGCAGCAAGCCAGTCGTGAGCCGTTGACGGCGCAAGAGCTGTTGCTGAGCAAGCGCGTGGAAACCAATGAAAGCGGAACGCTGGATGCGTTGGTCGCGCATATTCGCCAGCGCCTCCCGGGCTTGTAAGCAATATTTCCTGGTCGTGTCGCCCACATGGCGCACGACCCGGCAATATAGCCACTATAATGACATCACCACCTAACAGGAGTCGCTATCGTGAGTCAGCCCAAGCTTCTTGATACCCCGCTCTATGCGCTCCTGCACAAGGATGACATCCGCGGCTTCAACCAGCAGCGCCCTCAAGACGGCACCATCGATATGCGCGGTGGCGACTTCCGAGGGCTGGACCTGCGAGATCTGAACGCCGCAGGCGTTGACTTCACCGACGCCTATTTTCGCTCTGCCGACTTGCGCGGCCTGGATTTACGCGACTGCTCGATGGAAGGCGCGAGCCTGGCCCACGCGCAGATTTCCGGCACTTACTTCCCACCCGAGCTCACGGCTGACGAGATCCTGATGTCAGTCAACTTCGGCACTCGCCTACGCTACCGCACCAAGTAATCCACCTTCTGAACCCCGGCTTCGCCTCAAGCGTGCCGGGCGTTTCACGCCTGCCCGTCAGCTAAAGCATCGCCACATTCTTATAAGCTTTTCAGCCGTTCCTGCCCAAAGAACTGCGTTTTTCCTACTGAGCGCTACACTCATTTTCAGGCTGCCTGGTCACGATACCCACCGCACCATTCGGCCGTCGCAAGGAGGCTTGATGAACGATGAGCTGCAACACCTGAAAAACCTCGGCAAGACATCAGCGCAGTGGCTGCATGCGGTGGGTATCCACAGCGCGTCTGACTTGCGCCGCCTGGGCGCGGTCGATGCTTACCGAGCCGTACGGACTCGCGGCTTCCGAGCCTCGAAAGTTCTGCTGTACGCCATTGAAGGCGCATTGATGGATGTGCACTGGAACGACCTCCCCTCTGAACGCAAGGAGGCGCTGAACCGCCAGTTGGATGCCCTGTCAGCGCGGCAGAAAAACTAGATCGGCCCTCAAGCCCAATGTTTACAGGCATTACAAACGAGCGTTTGAGAAAAACTGGATGAGCAGATAAAACAATAGTTGACTCTCAAATGAGAATCGTTATGATTATCACAACTGGTCGCGAGATCAGCCGATAACTGAAAGACCATTGGTTCGGACTCTCAGATTATCTCCTCATCAGGCTAATCACGGTTATTTGACCCGGCTCTTGCCGGGTCTTTTTTTGCCTGCAAATTACTGACTTCAGCGCGCAATGATCAGCGGATGTCCCCGCTCCGGATGCGGTTGTACCAGCACATCCAGACCAAATACAGCCTTGAGTGGCTCAGGTTGCAGGACTGTTGCGGGCCTATCCAGAGCATGGGGGCGCCCGCCTTCCAGCAGCAGGATCCGGTCGCAGTAACGCGCCGCCAGGTTCAAGTCATGCAGGATCACCAGCACCGCAGCCCCCTTGTCGGCAAAGCTGCGAATCGCCTGCAAGGTGGTGTGCTGGTGCAGGGGATCAAGCATCGACGTTGGCTCGTCCAACAACAACGTTTGCCCCGCCTCACCTGGCCATAACTGCGCCAACACCCGCGCCAAGTGCACCCTTTGTCGCTCGCCGCCCGACAAGGCCAGGTAACTGCGGCCACTCAGGTGGCCCACGTCGGCCGCGTGCAGCGCCGCGCGGACGATTTGATCGTCGCGCACTCGCCCGGTCTGATGAGGCAAGCGCCCCATGCCCACCACCTCTTCGACACGAAAGGCGAAGTCCAGGGTGGACGTCTGTGGCAACACCGCCAGACGCTGGGCACGTTGCGCCCCTCCCAGACTCTTCAATTCTTGCTGGTCCAACCAGATCTTGCCCTCATCAGGCGACAACTCCCCGCACAGCGCTCCGAGCAAGGTACTTTTGCCCGCACCATTGGGCCCCAGCACGCCCAGCACTTCGCCCGGCAGCAGGTCCAAGGTGACATCGGACAACACGGTTTTACCACCGCGCCGAATCTGCAACGCTTCTACCCGCAGCATCAGGCGCGCCCTCGTAACAATAAATAGAGGAAAAATGGCGCACCGATAAATGCAGTGACAATACCGATCGGCAGTTCCGCCGGCGCCAACGCCAAGCGCGCCACCAGGTCGGCAAACAACAGCAGGCTCGCGCCCGCCAGCACTGACGCCGGCAACAGCACCCGATGATCCGGCCCCGCCAGCAGCCGCACCAGATGTGGCACCACCAAACCGACAAAACCAATCATGCCCGCAGCCGCCACGGCTGCGCCAACGCCCAGGGCCGTGCAGAACACCAACTCGCGCTTGAGCCCCTCAACATCAATGCCCAGATGATTGGCCTCCGACTCACCCAGCAGCAATGCGTTCAGCGCTTTCGCCCGGCGCGGCAACCACAGCGCCACGCCCGCGCTTACCAACAGCAAGGGCCACAACCGCGAATAGCTCGCGCCATTGAGGCTGCCCAGGTTCCAGAACGTCAGGGTGCGCAAGGTGGCATCGTCGGCCAGATAGGTAAACAGCCCCACCGTTGAGCTGGCCAGTGCCGTCAGCGCGATACCGGCAAGCAGCATCGTTGCGACATTGGTCTGGCCATTGCGACGCCCCAATCGGTAGACCAGTGCGGTAACGCCCAGCCCCCCCAGAAATGCGCACAGCGACAACAAATAGGGACCGAACGCATCCGGCAGCCCACCGAAGAACGAACCGCCGACAATCGCCACCGCTGCCCCCAACGCCGCACCGCTGGACACACCCACCAACCCAGGATCGGCCAGCGGGTTGCGAAACAACCCCTGCATCGCCACGCCCGACAACGCAAGGACACCGCCGACGGCCAGCCCCAAAAGGGTCCGCGGCAGGCGAATCTGCCCCAGAATCAATTCAGCCTGCTCCAACCCCGCCGCCTCAATCGGCACGCCCAATAGCCTTAACGCGGCTCTGAGCGTATCAATCAACGGCAAGCTGACCGGTCCGAGGGCCAATGAAAGCCAGATCGCCAACACACACAGCAGCGACAGGCCAATAAACAGTGTCTTGGGCTTAAGCAGAGTGGTCATGGAGCCGATTTAGCCTGGGACGGATAAAAACCAGCGGACAGTTTCACCAGGTTTTCTGGCAATCGCGGCCCCAGGCCACCCACCAGCAAGGTCGGATCCAGTTCAAACACTCGCCCACGCTTGGCTGCCGGTGTCGACGCGAGAATCGGGTTTTCCTTGAACAAGGCAGCGCGCGCCGCATCACCGGTCAGCGCGCGATCGGCAAACACCAGCACATCAGGACTCAACCCCGCCAAAGACTCGACTGAAAAGGGCTTATAGCCCGAGTGCGTGGCCAGGTTACGTCCGCCCGCCTGCTGCAATATCCAATCGGCGGCCGTGTCCTTGCCCGCGATCAGCGGCTTGCCACCGGCATGGCCCAGCAACAACAGCACGCCCGGAGCCTTTTGCGCCGCCTGGGCCTTGGTCACCCAGCTTTTTTGCTGCTCCAGCGCCTGCCCGTATTTGGCAAACAGTGCGTCTGCCCGGGTCTCACTGCCCAGCAGTTTTCCCAAGTGTTCAAGGTTGCCCTTCAATGTCGGCAAATCCGGCTGGGCCGAAAACATCTCGACCTGCACGCCGGCATTGCGAATCTGCGCCAGTACCGGCGGCGGCCCCATTTCCTCAGTGCCCACAAGGATTTGCGGGCGCAGGCTGAGAATGCCTTCAGCGGACAGCTGCCGCTGGTAGCCAATGCTCGGCAACGCCTTGAGCGACTGCGGATGCTGGCTGGTGGTGTCGACCCCGACCAATTTCGATTCGCCGCCTAAAGCCGTCACCCATTCCGATAGCGCCCCTCCAGCACTGACCCAGCGTTGTGGCAGTTCAGAGGCGTGTGCCCCGTGGTTGACCAGTAATGAGGCAACAAGCGCAATAGCGCTGGTACTCAGGCGCATAACAGGGTTTCCTTCCTAGGGCAGGGCCATTCAGGCACTCATCAATGTGACAGAACATTGCTGCCGGACATCGTATTAAGCACCCAGTCAGCTGACGGGCGAAGCGGCCATTTGATAATTGTTTGCATTTGAACGTCAAGGCACTTAAGGATTGAAATGAAGTTTCTCTGCCCCTCAAGCGACCTCGCACCCGACAGCAGCCGCGGTTTTGATATCGATGGCCATAAACTGCTGGCCGTGCGCCGAGACGGCATTGCCTACTTTTATCGCAACCGCTGCCCCCATCGCGGCGTCCCGCTGGAATGGCAGCCCGACCGCTTCCTCGACGCCAGCGCCAGCCTGATCCAATGCGCCACCCATGGCGCCCTATTCCTGATCGAGAGCGGCGAGTGCATCGCCGGCCCGTGCGCAGGCCAGAGTCTCACCGCCCTGCCCGGCCATGAGGATGAACAAGGCTTGTGGGTAGAACTCTAGTCGCCCAACAACACCTTCAGTCGACGCTCGACATACATCTCTTGCGGTGTGACCCGTACGCCGTAAGCCAGCACCTCCACACCCGCGGCCTTGGCCTCGCGTAACGCCGCAGCGTAACCGGCGTCAATTTCCACCGCTGGGCGAACCGCATCGATGCCCGACAAATTCACGCAATACAACTGCACCGCCCGCACGCCTTCACGCGCCAGGTGAGCCAGTTCGCGCAAGTGCTTGGCACCGCGCTGCGTCACTGCATCAGGAAAAGCCGCCACCGAGGTTGCGTCAAAACCCAGGGTGACGCTTTTGACCTCCACGAAGGCGGCGCCCTGTGGGTAATCCAGGCGGAAGTCAATGCGGCTCTTCTCCTGACCGTACGGCACTTCACGCTTGAGCGCCGTAAAGCCATTGAGTTCAGTGATCACGCCAGCCAGCAGCGCCTCTTCAACCAGCTGATTGGCCCGCGCGGTGTTGACGCACGCCAGCCGGCCCTGAGGCGTTTCGGCAATTTCCCAGGTGCCTGGCAACTTGCGCTTGGGGTCCGAGGACCGGCTGAACCAGACCTGGCCACCTTCGACCATGCAATTGAGCATCGAGCCGGTGTTCGGGCAATGAATGGTAAGCAACTCGCCGGTAACGGTTTCGATATCGGTGAGAAAACGCTTGTAGCGGCGGATCAGCCGCCCTTCTTCAAGAGGAGGATAAAAGCGCATCAGCCTTGCCAGCTCCGCAGGCCACGAGCGATGCGCTCCACCGCTTCTTGCAGCCGGTCAATATTTTGCGTGTAGGCAAAACGCACATGGTGGCCCGCTTGATAACGACCGAAATCCAGCCCGGGTGTAAAAGCCACGTGCTCGGTCTCCAGAAAGTGACGGCAGAACGCGAAGGCATCGCCGCCGAACGCGCTGATATCGGCATACAAATAAAACGCCCCTTCCGGCTCCACGGCGATACCGAATCCAAGCTCGCGCAGCGCCGGCAGCAGAAAGTCACGACGCCGGCCGAATTCGGCGCGGCGTTCTTCAAGAATGCTCAGGGTCTGCGGGGTAAAACAGGCCAAGGCAGCGTACTGGGCCATGCTCGGCGCACTGATGTAGAGGTTCTGCGCCAGTTTTTCCAATTCGCTGATCGCAGCAGGAGGCGCTATCAGCCAACCGAGGCGCCATCCGGTCATGCCGAAATACTTCGAAAAACTATTCAAGACGAAGGCGTCATCGTCGACTTCCAGCACGCTGGCGGCATCGGTGCCGTAGGTAAGGCCGTGGTAGATCTCGTCCACTACCAAGTGGCCGTTACGCGCTTTGACTGCACTCGACAAGCCTGCCAGTTCGTCCCTTGTGAGGACTGTGCCGGTAGGATTGGCCGGGGACGCAACCAGCGCGCCCACGCTGTCCTGATCCCAATGCCTGGCGACCAGATCGGCGGTCAACTGATAGCGGACCTCAGGCCCCACCGGCACCAATTGCGCCGCGCCCTCTACCAGCCGCAGAAAGTGTCGATTGCAGGGGTAGCCTGGGTCAGCCAGCAGCCAGTGCTTGCCAGGGTCGACCAGCAAGCTGCTGGCCAACAGCAACGCGCCGGAGCCACCGGGCGTAATCAAGATACGCTCGGGATCGACACTCAAGCCGTAGCGCTGCTGGTAAAACCCGCTGATGGCCTCGCGCAACTCGGGCACCCCACGGGCCGCCGTGTAGCGCGTCTTGCCGTTGGCCAGCGCAGCCTGGCCGGCCTGGATGATCGGCTCGGCGGTGGTAAAGTCCGGTTCGCCGATTTCCAGATGGATCACGTCGTGGCCGGCAGCCTGCAGCTCATTGGCGCGTGCCAGCAACGCCATGACATGAAAAGGTTCGATGGCGCGACTGCGCGCACTGTAGGGCTGAGCCATTAGCCTTCCTTAACGGTGAGGACAAAATCAGGATTCTACCGAACCCTCGCGGTAAAACATGCTCTATTGCCTGATTGGGGCTGCAAGTGCACCCTGCGCACGCTCGTAAAACAGCTAAAATCAACATTCGAGGCGATACATACCCAGTCATGGCGGGCTGCTGCAGTTTGCAACCCCTTTGCCCTGGAGCTCGACAACCGGGAGTAGCGCACCCTGAATCTATCTGGTAAGTTCGCCCGCTTGCAGCCGCAGGGCCGGCAGGTGTCGGTGACGTTGCAATCCTGCGCAATGGATTAGAAGAGTGAGAGGCGGTCTATTCATGTCCACCCAAGCAAAGCAACAGAGCATCAGCGGTTTCCAGCCCTACGTTGAATCCAAGGGCGAGGAATACATGGGCAAGCCCATGCGCGAGCACTTCTCCAAAATCCTGAAGCAGTGGAAGCAGGACTTGATGCAGGAAGTCGACCGCACGGTTGACCATATGAAGGACGAAGCAGCCAACTTCCCGGACCCGGCAGACCGTGCCAGCCAGGAAGAGGAATTCGCCCTTGAACTGCGCGCTCGTGATCGCGAACGCAAGTTGATCAAGAAGATCGACAAGACCCTGCAATTGATCGAAGACGAAGAGTATGGCTGGTGCGAATCCTGCGGCGTCGAGATCGGTATTCGCCGCCTCGAAGCCCGCCCGACTGCGGACCTGTGCGTAGACTGCAAGACCTTGGCTGAAATCAAGGAAAAACAGGTCGGCAAGTAACCCTGCCGAACTGAACGAATGGGGCGTGCAAACGCCCCATTTTTGTTTCTGGCGTTTACCGGTTTTGCAGTAGTATCCGCCCATGACAGCCTCTACCTATATCGGGCGTTTCGCCCCCACGCCCAGCGGCCATTTGCACTTCGGCTCCCTGGTTGCTGCCCTCGCCTCCTACCTCGACGCACGCGCCCAACATGGCCGCTGGTTGATGCGCATGGAAGACCTTGACCCTCCCCGTGAAGAGCCCGGCGCCCAGGCAGCGATCCTGCATGCCCTGCAAAGCTACGGCTTTGAATGGGATGGCGAGCTGGTTCGGCAGAGCGAGCGGCATGACGCCTACGCCAAAGTGCTGAATGACCTGTTCAACCATGGCCTGGCCTATGCCTGCACATGCTCGCGCAAGCAACTGGAACCCTACAACGGGATTTACCCAGGCTTGTGCCGCAATGCCGGCCACGACCAGCAGGATGCTGCCATCCGTCTGCGTGTACCTGAACTGGAATACCACTTTACCGACCGCGTGCAGGGCGAGTTCCGACAGCATCTTGGCCGCGACGCCGGCGACTTCATCATCAGGCGCCGCGACGGCCTCTACGCCTATCAGTTGGCCGTGGTCCTCGACGATGCCTGGCAAGGGGTTACCGATATCGTGCGCGGCGCCGACCTGCTGGACTCCACGCCGCGCCAGCTTTACTTGCAAGAGCTGCTCGGCCTGCGCCAGCCACGTTACCTGCATGTACCACTGATTGTGCAGCCGGACGGCAACAAACTGGGAAAATCCTACCGCTCCCCACCGTTGACCGCCGACCAGGCCACGCCCTTGCTGCTTCGCGCACTGCGCGCCCTCGGCCAGCCAGCCGGTAACGAACTGCTTTACGCAAGCCCACGGGAACTGCTGGATTGGGGCATTACGCACTGGGACGCGACGCAGATCCCGCGCACACTCACGCTGGCCGAAGCGCAATTGAGTTGAAGGCGCTTGCAGGTTGCCCGCCATCCGTTACCATCGCCGCAGATTTTTAATCAGAGGCCAATATGTACATCTATCGATTGGTCCTGTTGCTGGTCGTCGGGATCTACCTGTTCTCCCCCGCCATCATGGATTGGTGGATCGACGCCACGGGCGCCTGGTATCGCCCTTATCTGCTATGGCTGATCCTGATCGTCGTGACCTTCATCCTGCAGAGCCAAAAAGATGCCGATGAGCTTTAGCCTCACCCAGATGCTGCTGATCAGCGCTGCCTATCTGGCTGCGTTGTTCGGCGTGGCCTGGATCAGTGAGCGCGGAATGATTCCGCGGGCGATCATTCGCCATCCGCTGACCTACACCTTGTCCCTGGGCGTGTACGCCAGCGCCTGGGCGTTCTACGGTACGGTGGGCCTGGCCTATCAGTACGGCTACGGCTTTCTGTCCAGTTACCTGGGGGTGTCCGGTGCATTCCTGCTGGCGCCGGTGTTGCTGTACCCGATCCTGAAAATCACTCGTACCTACCAGTTATCATCCCTGGCGGACCTGTTTGCCTTCCGCTTTCGCAGTACCTGGGCCGGTGCGCTGACCACGATTTTCATGCTGATCGGCGTACTGCCGTTGCTGGCCCTGCAGATTCAAGCAGTGGCAGACTCCATCAGCATCCTGACCCGCGAACCCGTGCAACACCGTGTTGCCCTGGCTTTCTGTGCACTGATCAGCCTGTTCACAATTTTCTTCGGCTCGCGCCATATTGCTACCCGCGAGAAACACGAAGGTTTGGTGTTCGCAATTGCCTTTGAGTCGGTCATCAAGCTGATCGCCATCGGCGGCGTCGGCCTGTATGCGCTCTACGGCGTGTTCGACGGCCCGCAACAGCTGGAGCTGTGGCTGCTGCAAAACCAGACTGCCCTCGCCGCCCTGCACACACCCTTGCAGGAAGGCCCATGGCGCACGCTGCTGTTGGTGTTCTTCGCCTCGGCGATCGTAATGCCGCACATGTACCACATGACCTTCACCGAAAACCTCAACCCACGCTCACTGGTGAGTGCGAGCTGGGGTTTGCCGCTGTTCCTGTTACTGATGAGCCTGGCGGTGCCGTTGATCCTGTGGGCCGGCCTGAAACTGGGGGCCACCACCAACCCTGAGTATTTCACCCTGGGCATCGGCATTGCCGCCAACAGCCCGGCGTTGGCACTGCTGGCGTATGTCGGCGGTTTGTCGGCGGCCAGTGGATTGATCATTGTCACCACGCTGGCGCTATCGGGCATGGCACTCAACCACTTGGTGCTGCCGCTGTACCAGCCGCCGGCTGAGGGCAATATCTACCGCTGGTTGAAATGGACCCGCCGCGCGCTGATCGTTGCGATCATTACCGCCGGCTACGGGTTCTACCTGCTGCTCGGCGCAGGGCAAGACCTGGCCAACCTTGGCATTGTCGCGTTTGTCGCCACCTTGCAGTTCCTGCCGGGGGTGTTGTCGGTGCTGTACTGGCCGACCGCCAACCGCCGTGGTTTTATCGCAGGGCTGCTGGCGGGGATCCTGGTGTGGATCGTCACCATGTTGCTACCACTGGTCGGCAACTTGCAGGGCTTCTACATCCCGTTGCTGAACATGATTTACGTGCTCGACGACACCAGTTGGCACATGGCGGCCATTGCCTCGCTGGCCGCCAACGTACTGATGTTTACCCTGATCTCATTGTTCACCAACGCCAGTGCCGAAGAAACCAGCGCCGCCGAAGCCTGCGCAGTGGACAACGTGCGTCGCCCGCAACGCCGCGAACTGCACGCAGCCTCGCCCCAGGAGTTTGCCACGCAACTGGCCAAGCCTCTGGGCGCCAAGGCGGCGCAAAAGGAGGTCGAGCAAGCGCTGCGTGACCTCTACCTGCCGTTCGACGAGCGTCGCCCCTATGCCCTGCGCCGTCTGCGTGACCGTATCGAGGCCAACCTCTCCGGCCTGATGGGCCCCAGCGTGTCCCAGGACATGGTCGAAACCTTCCTGCCCTACAAGGCGGGCGGCGAAAACTACGTGACCGAAGACATCCATTTCATCGAAAGCCGGCTGGAGGATTACCACTCACGCCTCACCGGCCTGGCCGCCGAACTCGATGCCTTGCGCCGTTACCACCGCCAGACCTTGCAGGAACTGCCGATGGGTGTCTGTTCCCTGGCCAAGGACCAGGAAATCCTGATGTGGAACAAGGCCATGGAAGAACTCACCGGCATCGCCGCGCAGCGGGTAGTGGGTTCGCGCCTCAATACCCTGGCCGATCCGTGGAAAGAACTGCTTCAGGGGTTTATCAACCTGCCCGACGAGCACTTGCACAAGCAGCACCTGGCCCTCGACGGCCAGACCCGCTGGCTCAACCTGCACAAAGCCGCCATTGATGAGCCCCTGGCCCCCGGTAACAGCGGCCTGGTTTTGCTGGTGGAAGACCTCACCGACACGCAGATGCTCGAAGACAAGCTGGTGCATTCCGAGCGCCTGGCCAGTATTGGTCGTCTCGCAGCCGGCGTGGCCCACGAAATCGGCAACCCGATCACCGGTATCGCCTGCCTGGCGCAGAACCTGCGCGAAGAGCGCGAGGAAGACGGTGAAATCACTGAAATCAGCGGGCAGATCCTTGAACAGACCAAGCGCGTTTCGCGCATCGTGCAGTCGCTGATGAGCTTCGCCCACTCCGGCGCGCATCAAAACCAGGACGAAGCGGTGTGCCTGGCCGAGGTCGCGCAGGACGCCATTGGGCTTCTGGCCTTGAATCGGCGCAATTTCGAAGTACAGTTCTTTAATCTGTGTGATCCGGAACATTGGGTCGATGGCGACTCGCAACGCCTGGCCCAAGTGCTGATCAACCTGCTGTCCAACGCACGCGATGCGTCGCCGGCCGGCAGCGCTGTACGCGTCAAGAGCGAGGCTTTCGAGCACACGGTCGACCTGATCGTGGAGGACGAAGGCAGCGGCATCCCACAGAACATCATGGACCGATTGTTCGAACCCTTCTTCACCACCAAGGACCCCGGTGAAGGTACCGGTCTGGGCCTTGCACTGGTCTATTCCATCGTTGAAGAGCATTATGGACAAATCACCATCGACAGCCCGGCTGACACCGAAAGCCAACGCGGCACCCGTATCCGGGTGACCTTGCCGCGTCATGTCGAAGCGACGTCCGCTGTGAACTGAGACCGTCGAGAGAATTGAATCAATGCCGCACATTTTGATCGTCGAAGACGAAACCATTATCCGCTCTGCCTTGCGTCGCCTGCTTGAACGAAATCAGTACCAGGTCAGCGAAGCCGGCTCGGTGCAGGAAGCCCAGGAGCGGTTCAGCATCCCCACGTTCGACCTGATTGTCAGCGACCTGCGCCTGCCTGGAGCTCCGGGCACCGAGCTGATCAAGCTGGGCCAAGGCACCCCGGTGCTGATCATGACCAGCTACGCCAGCCTGCGCTCGGCGGTCGACTCGATGAAGATGGGCGCGGTGGACTATATCGCCAAGCCTTTCGATCACGATGAGATGCTCCAAGCCGTGGCCCGCATCCTGCGTGACCGTCAGTCGGCCAGCAGCGCGCCTGCCGAACAGCGTCCAGTCGGCAAAGCGACCAACGGCGCCGACAAGCCCGGTGTGGACAACAGCAATGGCGAGATCGGCATCATCGGCTCCTGCCCGCCGATGCAGGATCTGTACAGCAAGATCCGCAAAGTGGCGCCGACCGATTCCAATGTATTGATCCAGGGCGAGTCGGGCACCGGCAAGGAGCTGGTTGCCCGCGCCCTGCACAACCTGTCCAAGCGCGCCAAGGCACCGATGATCTCGGTGAACTGCGCGGCAATCCCTGAATCGCTGATCGAGTCCGAACTGTTCGGTCACGAGAAAGGCGCGTTCACCGGCGCCAGCGCCGGGCGTGCTGGCCTGGTTGAAGCGGCGGACGGCGGAACCTTGTTCCTCGATGAAATCGGCGAACTGCCACTGGAAGCCCAGGCGCGCTTGTTGCGGGTGTTGCAGGAAGGCGAGATTCGCCGAGTCGGTTCGGTGCAATCGCAAAAGGTTGATGTGCGGCTTATTGCAGCGACGCACCGTGACCTCAAGAGCCTGGCCAAGATCGGCCAGTTCCGTGAAGACTTGTATTACCGCCTGCACGTGATCGCCCTCAAATTGCCAGCCCTGCGCGAGCGCGGCGCCGACGTCAACGAGATCGCCAGTGCGTTCCTGTTACGCCAGAGCGCACGCATCAACCGTACCGACCTGAAGTTTGCCGCGGACGCCGAGCAGGCAATCCGGCATTACTCGTGGCCGGGTAACGTGCGGGAATTGGAGAACGCCGTGGAGCGCGCGGTGATCCTGTCGGAAAGCCCGGAGATTTCCGCCGAGCTTTTGGGCATCGATATCGAGCTCAGTGACCTGGAAGACGATGACTTCATCGGCCTGGCCCCACAACAGGGCGGCGGTAGCAATACCAGTCATGAGCCGACGGAGGATTTGTCACTGGAAGACTACTTCCAGCATTTCGTCCTGGAACATCAGGACCATATGACCGAGACCGAACTGGCCCGCAAACTGGGTGTGAGTCGCAAGTGCCTGTGGGAGCGGCGCCAGCGCCTGGGCATTCCGCGGCGCAAGACCGGGGTTGCCAGCGAGAGCTGAGGGTGCGCCCCTATGGGTAACACCTGTTAATGTGAAAAAACTGTTACCGCTGACTTTTCACGTAACAAAAGCCGGGGCTTACGGTAACGAAGCCCCGGCTTTTTTTTGCCCTCGAAAACTGCAAAACCACCTCAACCCCCTGATTTTGCTGGCCGGCACAAAAGTTGGCACGCACCCTGCTATATGCTTAGTACAAAAACAATAACAAGCTATGTACAAGACAATAAAAATAAGACGAATCGACTCACGCATAACAAAAACAACACGGCGGAGGCGCAGCTAACTGATTCTTTTGGAGAGGCGTTGCATTTGGGGCTTGCCCCGCAACCAGGCCGAGAACAACAAAAACTGCCCTAAGGCAGAGCCTGAACTGGTTGGATCGTAGATCAGCAACACAGCGACCAAAGCAATCCGTTTGCTCTTGACTCTCGATTGGGAGTGTCATGAAGGTGAAGCTTCATGGAGAGGGCGATCAACAAAAACAAGAAGCCCGAAATCAATAATAAAAATAGAGCACGCAACTACTTCTGGGGGAGCTTCGGCTCCCCTTGTAGTTTCCGGGATTTGACTCCAAAACGCTTATGGCGCAATGCCTGTAGCTTGTTCCTACACCATCCCCTGACTAAATGCTAGAATCCCCGCCCATCATGCGGTCATTCTTCGTTATGGCCGAACATTCCTTCAAACAGTGCATCCCATGCTGAAGAAGTTGTTCCAGTCATTCCGTTCTCCCTTGCGTCGTACGCAACACAAACGCAGCACGCCTGAAGTGCTCAACAGCAGCCAGCATTCGTTGCAGCGCGCTCAATTCAGCCGTTATGCAGTGAACATCGTCGAACGTTTGCAGAACGCCGGCTACCAGGCTTACCTGGTGGGTGGTTGCGTACGCGACATGCTGCTCAATATCACGCCCAAGGATTTCGACGTAGCCACCAGTGCCACGCCTGAACAAGTGCGCGCCGAGTTTCGTAACGCACGAATCATCGGCCGGCGCTTCAAGCTGGTGCATATCCATTTTGGTCGCGAAATCATTGAGGTCGCGACCTTCCGCGCCGGTCACCCGCAAAACGATGAAGAGGAAGACACCAATCAGTCTTCCCGCAACGAGAGCGGGCGCATCCTGCGTGATAACGTCTACGGCACCCTGGAGGAGGACGCGCAACGTCGCGACTTCACCATCAATGCCCTTTATTACGATCCGGTCAGCGAGCGCATCCTCGATTACGCCAATGGCGTACACGACATTCGCAATAACCTGATCCGCCTGATCGGTGACCCGACCCAGCGCTATCAGGAAGATCCGGTGCGTATGCTGCGCGCCGTGCGGTTCGCGGCCAAACTCAACTTCGGTATCGAGAAGCACACTGCCGCGCCGATTCGCGAGCTGGCGCCCATGCTGCGGGAAATCCCCTCGGCACGCCTGTTCGAAGAGGTGCTCAAGTTGTTCCTCTCGGGGTATGCCGCCGACACCTTCGAAATGCTCGTCGACCTGCAGTTGTTCGACCCGCTGTTCCCGGCCAGTGCCGAGGCGCTGGAATACAACCCCACGTACACCCACACGCTGATCAGCGAAGCGTTGGTCAACACCGACCTGCGCATCAAGCAGAACAAACCGGTAACCCCGGCATTCCTGTTTGCCGCCCTGCTGTGGCCAGCGCTGCCCAAGCGCGTACTGCGCCTGCAGGACCGTGGCATGCCGCCGATCCCGGCCATGCAGGAAGCCGCTCACGAACTGATCGCCGAGCAGTGCCAACGCATCGCCATCCCGAAACGCTTCACCATGCCGATCCGCGAAATCTGGGACATGCAGGAACGTTTGCCGCGTCGCAGCGGTAAGCGTGCTGACCTGCTGCTGGACAACCCACGCTTCCGTGCCGGCTACGACTTCCTGCTGCTGCGCGAAAGCGCCGGTGAGCAGACCGATGGCCTGGGCGAATGGTGGACTGACTATCAGGACGCCAATGACAGCCAGCGTCGCGAAATGATTCGTGAGCTTGGCAGCAAAGGCGATGGTGCCGGTGAAGGGCCGAAAAAGCGTCGCCGCAGCGGCAGCAAGCGTAAACGCAGCAGTGCCGATGCCTCGGGCGCCGCGGGCGAATAAACGTGGAACGTATCTACATCGGCATGGGCAGCAACCTGGCTGCCCCGCAACAGCAATTGCGCAGCGCGATCGAGGCGCTGGCGCAACTGCCTGGCACCCACCTCGCTGGTGTGTCCGCCTTCTATCAAAGTGACTCCCTGCTCCCGGGCCAACCGCGCTACACCAACGCGGTTGCGGCACTGGACAGCAGCCTGGCGCCGCTGGACCTGCTCGACGCACTGCAAGCCATCGAGAATGACCAGGGCCGCGAACGTCTTGAGCGCTGGGGCCCACGCACACTGGATCTGGATATCTTGCTGTTCGGTGATCGCCTGATCGACGAACCGCGCCTCAAGGTGCCGCACTACCAGATGCATCTGCGCGCCTTTGTGCTGTATCCACTGGCTGAATTGGCGTCAACCGACCTGCAACTGCCTGACGGCCAACGCTTGAGCGCCCTGCTCACAGCCTGCCCATTCGTCGGCCTGGAACGCTTACCGCAAGAATGACTCGGTCAATGTGGGAGCTGGCTTGCCTGCGATACAAGCACTCGGTGTATCAGCCACACCGCGTGGATGCCATCGCAGGCAAGCCAGCTTCCACATCTGATCTGCGCTGCCGTAAACCGCGCACAAGTTGCGCAATGGCGTCAGTAACAGCGGTAACACCGCCATCGTAACAATGCGGTAACACATCCAATTGACTTCCCGTGTCCTCCTCACGACTATAGGCGTCCCGCTGCCGCCAACCCGGCGCTACAGGGCGCAATCCAGGCCTTATAAGCACTGCTTTCAAGACAGTGCGCCTGTATAAACGAAGACTCACGCGCGTTACTCGCTGTTTCCAAGCGCCTGAACGAGGACCCTTTTCATGCCAGACATTACCCTGACCACCTTGCAGAGCCTCAAGCTCAAGGGTGAAAAAATCACCATGCTGACCTGCTATGACGCCACCTTCGCCAACGCCTGTTGCCAGGCCGGGGTTGAAGTGTTGTTAGTGGGCGACTCCCTGGGCATGGTTCTTCAAGGGAATGACAGCACGCTGCCCGTGACCACGGATGAACTGGCCTACCACACCGCCAGCGTCAAGCGTGGCAACGACGGTGCGCTGATCATCGCCGACCTGCCGTTCATGGGTTATGCCACGCTTGAGCAGACCTTCCAGAACGCCGGCAAACTGATGCAGGCCGGCGCCCATATGGTCAAAGTCGAAGGCGCCGTGTGGCTGGCCGAGTCGATCCGGCTGCTGGCTGAACGCGGTGTACCGGTATGTGCACACATGGGCCTGACCCCGCAGTCGGTGAACATCCTCGGCGGCTACAAGGTACAGGGTCGCAATGAAGCCCAGGCGCGCCAGATGCGCGCCGATGCCATCGCCCTGGAACAAGCCGGTGCCGCGATGATTGTGCTGGAGTGCGTCCCCAGCGAACTGGCCGCAGAAATCACCCAGGCCGTCAAAGTGCCGGTAATCGGCATTGGCGCCGGCTCCGCCACCGATGGTCAGGTGCTGGTCCTGCACGACATGCTCGGCCTGTCGATTAGCGGTCACGTACCCAAGTTCGTGAAGAACTTCATGGCCGGCCAGGACAGCATCCACGCAGCCCTGAGCGCTTACGTCAGCGCAGTCAAGAATGTGACTTTCCCAGGCGCTGAACACGGATTCTCGGCATGAACACCGTTAAAACCGTCCGCGAACTGCGGGCTGCCGTGACCCACGCCCGCAGCGCCGGCAAACGCATCGGCTTTGTGCCTACCATGGGCAACCTGCATAGCGGCCATGCCACCCTGGTGACCAAGGCCGCGCAGCAGGCGGATTTCGTGGTGGCGAGCATCTTCGTCAACCCACTGCAATTCGGTGCCGGCGAAGATCTGGATAAATACCCGCGCACCTTGGCCGCCGACCAGGAAAAACTCCTGCAGGCGGGCTGCAACCTGCTGTTCGCCCCCACTGTCGAGGAAATGTACCCCGATGGCATGAACGGCCAGACCCGCGTCAGCGTGCCACAACTGTCCGAAGGCTTGTGCGGCGCCAGCCGCCCAGGGCATTTCGAAGGCGTGGCCACGGTGGTCAGCAAGTTGTTCAACATGGTCCAGCCCGACATGGCCGTATTTGGCCAGAAGGACTACCAGCAGTTGGCGGTCATTCGCGCCATGGTCCGCGATCTGAACATGCCGATCCAGATCATCGGCGAACCCACCGTGCGTGCAGCGGACGGCCTCGCGCTGTCATCACGCAACGGTTACCTCACCGAGGAGCAACGTGCGGTCGCGCCGGTGCTGTACCGCGCCCTCAGCCAGATCGCCACGGCCATCCAAGACGGTGATCATGATTTCGCCAAGCTTCGCGCCGAGCAAATCCGGCAGATTGAAGCCGCAGGGCTACGCATGGACTACCTGGAAGTGCGCCAGGGCGTACATCTGCGCCCGGCCACGGCTGAAGATCGGGATGTGGTGATCCTGGTCGCCGCTTATCTGGGCGCCACACGTCTGATCGATAACCTGCACCTGAACCTCGCCTGACCCTACTTTACCCTCCACCTGTTGCCCCGACGGCTGTGCCGGTATAAAAAAGTACCGGCCACAGCGCAGACAAAGCCAAGACATATCCACACGCTAGGTTTAATGTAATCGCCCTGCGCTATGGTTAGCGCTGTCTGGAACCCAGTCGTTGAGACAAGAATGGATGTTCCGGGCTTTTAAGTGTCCTAAAGGCAGTCCCTGTAATAAAAGGAAACCCGCAGCGATGGCGTACTACCGCACCCCTCATGACGTTACCGCTCTGCCCGCCTGGCAAGCGCTTGTTCAACATCGCCAAGCCATGCAGGATTTCAGCATGCGCGAAGCGTTCAATGCCGACCCTCAGCGCTTTTCCCAATTTACCTTGAGCAGCTGCGGACTTTTCCTCGATTACTCGAAAAACCTGATCACCAGCGAAACCCGCGACCTGCTGGTGGACCTGGCCAAGGAAGTGAACCTTAAAGGCGCGATTGATGCGCTGTACGCGGGCGAGCCCGTCAACTCTTCCGAAGGCCGCCCGGCGCTGCATACCGCCCTGCGCCGCCCGGTGGGTGACAAGCTGTCGGTCAACGGCGTGAACATCATGCCGGACGTGCACAAGGTGCTGAACCAGATCACTGACCTGGTCGGTCGCATCCACGACGGCCTGTGGCGTGGCTACACCGAAAAGCCGATCACCGACGTGGTGAACATCGGCATCGGTGGTTCGTTCCTCGGTCCGGAACTGGTCTCCGAAGCGCTGTTGTCCTACGCCCACAAAGGCGTGCGTTGCCACTACCTGGCGAATATCGACGGCAGCGAGTTCCACGAGCTGACCATGAAGCTGCGCGCCGAGACCACGCTGTTCATTGTGTCGTCCAAATCCTTCAACACCCTTGAAACCCTGAAGAACGCCCAGGCCGCCCGCGCCTGGTACCTGGCCCAGGGTGGTTCGGAAGCTGAGCTGTATCGCCACTTCATCGCCGTTTCGAGCAACAACGCGGCGGCCGTAGCCTTTGGTATTCGTGAAGAGAACATCTTCCCGATGTGGGATTGGGTAGGTGGGCGTTACTCGCTGTGGTCGGCGATTGGCTTGCCAATCGCCCTGGCCATCGGCATGTCCAACTTCAAGGAACTGCTGTCGGGTGCCTACACCATGGACCAGCACTTCCTGAACGCGCCGTTCGAAGCCAACATGCCTGTGCTGCTGGGTTTGCTGGGCGTGTGGTACGGCAACTTCTGGGGCGCGCAGAGCCATGCGATCCTGCCGTACGACCATTACCTGCGTAACATCACCAAGCATTTGCAACAGCTGGACATGGAATCCAACGGCAAGAGCGTCCGCCAGGACGGCACGCCAGTGTCCACCGATACCGGCCCGGTGATCTGGGGTGGCGTAGGCTGCAACGGGCAGCACGCTTACCACCAGTTGCTGCACCAAGGGACGCAACTGATCCCGGCCGACTTCATCGTGCCGATCGTCAGCTTCAACCCGGTCTCCGATCACCACCAGTGGCTATACGCCAACTGCCTGTCCCAGAGCCAGGCACTGATGCTCGGCAAGACCCGCGGCGAAGCCGAAGCCGAGCTGCGTGAGAAGGGCCTGCCGGAAGCGGAAGTGCAGAAGCTGGCACCGCACAAGGTGATCCCGGGCAACCGTCCGAGCAACACCCTCGTGGTCGAACGCATCAGCCCTCGTCGCCTCGGCGCGTTGGTGGCGATGTATGAGCACAAGGTGTTCGTGCAGAGCGTGGTCTGGGGCATCAACGCTTTTGACCAATGGGGCGTTGAACTGGGCAAGGAACTGGGCAAAGGCGTTTACAACCGCCTGACGGGCGCCGAAGAAACCTCAGCCGAGGACGCTTCGACCCAGGGCCTGATCAACTACTTCCGCGGTCGTCACCGCGGCTGATGCTGATCACTCAAGGCCAACGTCTGTTTGGACGTTGGCCTTGAACCCTCCCACCACAGGGTGCATCTTTATCACTTGTCGCAAAAACAAGAATAAGGATCGCTCATGTTCGATATCAGCACGTTTCCCACCGCCGATGCCGTCCGCCGGGCTGCGCAACTCAGTCAAGAAGACTATCAGCGCCTCTATCGCCAATCCATCGAGCAGCCAGAGACCTTCTGGGCCGAACAGGCCAAGGGCTTTCTGGACTGGATAACACCGTGGCACACCGTCCAGCAGTCAGACATCAATACCGGTGCCGCCCAATGGTTTGCCGGCGGCCAAGTGAACGTCAGCCACAACTGCATTGACCGTCACCTGGCGCAACGCGCCGATCAGCCGGCCTTCATCTGGGAGGGCGACGATCCGTCAAAATCCTCCACGATCACTTACCGCCAACTGCATCAAAACGTCAGCCGCCTGGCCAATGTGCTGAAAAACCGTGGCGTGAAAAAAGGCGACCGCGTGTGCATCTACATGCCGATGATCCCGGAAGCGGCCTACGCCATGCTGGCCTGCACGCGAATTGGCGCGGTGCACTCAGTGGTGTTTGGCGGGTTTTCGCCTGACGCCCTGCGTGACCGTATTCTCGATGCCGACTGCCGCACCGTGATCACCGCCGACGAAGGCGTGCGCGGCGGCAAGCCCGTGGCGCTGAAACAGAATGTCGATAAAGCCCTGGCCAGTTGCCCGAACGTCAGCACGGTGCTGGTGGTCGAGCGCACCGGAGCCAGCGTGAACTGGAACGAGGGCCGCGACCTCAAGTATCAAGCGGCCCTGGACGCCGCCAGCGACAACTGCCCACCCGAGCCGATGGACGCCGAGGATCCGCTGTTCATCCTCTACACCTCCGGCAGCACCGGCAAACCCAAGGGCGTGCTGCACACCACTGGCGGCTACCTGCTGCAAGCGGCGATGACCTTCAAGTACGTACTCGACTACCAAGAGGGCGAAGTGTTCTGGTGCACCGCCGATGTGGGCTGGGTCACCGGGCATAGCTACATCGTCTACGGTCCGCTGGCCAATGGCGCCACTTCGCTGATGTTCGAGGGCGTGCCGAGTTATCCGGACAGCTCGCGCTTCTGGCAGGTGATCGATAAACATCAGGTGAATATTTTCTACACCGCGCCCACCGCTTTGCGCGCCCTGATGCGTGAAGGCCACGGCCCATTGGAGAGCACCTCCCGCGCCAGCCTGCGCCTGCTGGGCAGTGTCGGTGAGCCGATCAACCCGGAGGCCTGGGACTGGTACTTCAATGCGGTGGGCGAACAGCGCTGCCCCATCGTCGATACCTGGTGGCAAACCGAAACCGGCGGCATCATGCTCAGCCCGCTGGTCAGCGCCCAGCGCATCAAGCCGGGCTGCGCGACACAGCCGATGTTCGGCGTACAACCGGTGCTGCTCGATGAGCAGGGCAAGGAAATCAGCGGCGCCGGCAGTGGCGTGCTGGCGATCAAGGCCAGCTGGCCGGGGCAGATTCGCAGCGTCTACGGCGACCCGCAGCGCATGATCGACACTTACTTCAAGCCCTATCCCGGCTACTACTTCACCGGCGACGGCGCACGCCGCGATGAAGACGGCGACTACTGGATCACCGGTCGCATCGATGATGTGATCAACGTGTCCGGCCATCGCATCGGCACCGCCGAGGTCGAAAGCGCCCTGGTGCTGCATGACCAGGTCGCTGAAGCCGCTGTGGTCGGCTATCCCCATGACGTCAAGGGCCAGGGCATCTATGCCTTTGTAACGCCAATGAACGGCGTCGAGCCCAGCGATACGCTGAAAAAGCACTTGCTGGACCTGGTCAGCAAGGAAATTGGCAGCTTTGCCAAACCGGAACTGATCCAGTGGGCGCCTGCCTTGCCGAAAACCCGCTCCGGAAAGATCATGCGGCGCATCTTGCGCAAGATCGCCTGCAACGAACTGGACAGCCTGGGCGATACCTCAACCCTGGCTGACCCAAGCGTCGTAGACGGGTTGATCGACAAACGCCTGAACCGATAGCGCTCAGGATAATCCCCGGCCTGTGCAGGCCGGGGTTAACTGTTAAACTCCGCGCCCCGATTTTCTTATTTTTCTGCAAGCAAGGCGCGCTTCATGACCCCCCTGAATCAGGCGCTGCGCGCCGCCCTCGATCACCGCCAAGACCTGATCAACGAACTGCACGCCCAGGGTACAGACTGCTACCGGCTGTTCCACGGCAGCCAGGAAGGCGCCGGCGGCTTGACCATCGACCGCTACGGCCCGCAATTGCTGGTGCAGAGCTTCCATCAGTCGCTGGACAGCGCAGACCTTCTGGACCTGCATCAACTGATCAACCAATACATGGGCCTGGAATTGCTGCTGGTGTACAACGACCGTGCCCGAGGCAACTCGCGTATCGATCGTGAAGACACGGTATACCGCGCAGAGCCTGCGGCGCTCGAAGACCTGGTCGGCCACGAGTGGGGCCTCAGCTACCGTGTGCGGGGGCGCCATGCCGGGCAGGACCCGTTGCTGTTCCTCGACCTGCGTAACACCCGTGGCTGGGTGAAGGATCACAGCGCCGGCAAAAGCGTGCTGAACCTGTTCGCCTACACCTGCGGCGTGGGCTTGAGCGCGGCCGCCGGCGGCGCACGCGAAGTGTGCAACCTGGATTTTGCCGAGGGCAACCTGGCGGTCGGGCGTGAAAACGGCCTGCTCAACCCACAATTGCCGAGCATGGAGTTCGTACAGTCCGATTACTTCCCGGCCATTCGCCAACTGGCGGGCCTGCCGATCACCCAGCGTCGCGGCCAAAAGCTGCCGAGCTATCCGCGCCTGGAGCAGCGCCAGTACGACCTGGTTCTGCTTGATCCGCCCGCCTGGGCCAAGAGCGCGTTCGGCACCGTCGACCTGCTGCGCGACTATCAGAGCTTGCTCAAGCCCGCGCTGCTGACCACCGCTGACAATGGGGTACTGATCTGTTGTAACAACCTGGCGAAAGTCAGCATGGATGACTGGCGTGAACAGGTGCTGCGTTGCGCAGAAAAAGCCGGCCGCCCAGTGCGCGACTGGCAGGTCATGACACCCGGGGCAGACTTTCCTTCCACAGATCAGCAGCCTCCGTTAAAGACCTTGATCCTGCATTTGTAGGAAGTTTCCCAGCATCCACTGTTCTTCGGAACCGAATTACCGTGCCATACTCCAAGGCACTCTCGTTCGACACAGATGGCGTCACCCATGCCCAAAGGATTGATCCGCGCCGCAGGCGCCTTGTTGACCGCCCTGGCTTTGTACAGCTTGCTGGGCTTTTTGATTTTACCCGGCATCGCTCTTCGCATTGCCAACCAACAGTTGGCGAATTACGCCACGGTGCCGGCGCGAATCGAGCGCATCGAGCTCAACCCGTTCAGCCTGGAACTCACGCTGTGGGGCCTGAAGATCGGTGAGCCGGGCAAAGAACAAGTGGGCTTCCAGCGCTTTTACGCCAACCTGCAGGCCGACAGTCTCTGGACCCGCGCCCTGCACCTGGCTGATGTGCAACTGGACCAGCCCAAGACCGAACTGTTGTTCGACAAATCCGGCCAGTTGAACCTGGCGCAGTTGTTCAAACTGCCGCCGAGCGAACCGACTCCCGCAGAT
Organism: Pseudomonas sp. NCIMB 10586; assembly: GCF_023127895.1. Taxonomy (NCBI): domain Bacteria; kingdom Pseudomonadati; phylum Pseudomonadota; class Gammaproteobacteria; order Pseudomonadales; family Pseudomonadaceae; genus Pseudomonas; species Pseudomonas sp. NCIMB 10586. The sequence goes on along the minus strand of NZ_SPKQ01000001.1, from coordinate 31,935 downwards.
CCCGATGCCAAACCGTTCCCGCTGCGTATCGACAGCATCAAACTGGCGGGCGGCAATCTGCATTTCCGAGACCTGCGCCCCAGCGAACCTATCGAATTCCTCTACGACAAACTCGACTTCGAGCTGAAAAACCTCAGCACCTTGCCCGAAGACAACGCCGACATGACCCTGGTGGCCGCTGGCCCTGACGGCGGGCAGATCGACTGGAAAGGTAATGTCAGCCTGGTACCGATCACCTCCGAAGGTACCTTGAAGGTCACCGACGGCAAGATGAAAGCTTGGTGGCCGTATGTACGTGACGCCTTGCCGCTGGTGCTGGAAGACGGCGTGCTTAACTTCAGCACCGACTATAAGTTCAGCCTGGCCAAAGAGACCGAGCTGAACCTGACCAACACCGCCGCCAGCATTGCGCCCTTCGCGATCAAGGCGCCGGATGGCCGGCCATTGGTACGCCTGGAACGCCTGGATGTCAGCGAAACTACGGTAGACCTGGCCAAGCAGCAGGTAGTCGTCGGCAAAATCCGCAGCAACAAGCTGGAAACCTGGGCCGCTCTTGAAGCCGATGGCCAACTCGACTGGCAGAAACTGTTCGCCAGCCAGCCAAGCAAGCCAACACCGGCACCGGCCAACGCCGACGCCGACGCCGACGCACCTGAAGCCCAACCGGCAGCGCCAAGCAAACCCTGGCAAGTGATGCTCAAGGATGTGCAACTGCGTAACTATCAGGTACACCTGGCCGACCGCCAGGCCAAACCTGCGGTGGCGCTGGAACTGGGCCCGTTGAATGTCGACATGCAGAACTTCGACAGCCTCAACCAAAGCCCCTTCACCTTGAAGGTCGATAGTGGCGTGGGCAAGCAAGGCAAGATCCAGGCAACCGGCGAGGTTAACCTCAACCCGGTCAGCGCCAAGCTGAAAGTGAATACCCAGGACATCGACCTGCGGGTGGCCCAGTCGTATATCAGCCCGTTTATTCGCCTGGAACTGCGCAGCGGCATGTTGGGCGGCAACCTGGATGTGAACCTCAAGAGCACCGAGCCGTTGGCCCTGCAAATCACCGGCCGCGCTCAGGTCGATCAGTTGCATACCCTGGACACCCTCAAGACCCGCGACTTCCTCAAGTGGCAGCGCCTGGTACTGGAGGGTGTGAACTATCAGCACGGTCAGAGCCTGTCGATCGACAAGGTCAACCTGCTGCAGCCGTATGCGCGCTTCATGATCAACGACGATCGCACCACCAACATCGATGACTTGCTGATTCCCCAGCCTGCCGACAGTGGTGCCAAATCAGCCGCCAAGCCGGCGGCCAGCAAAGACAAGCCCTTGGGCATCCACATCGGGCAGATCGCAATTAACGATGGTTCGGCCAACTTTGCCGACTTCAGCCTCACGCCCAACTTCGCCACCGCGATTCAACAGCTCAACGGCCAGATTGGCACCATCGATAGTCGCCAGGCCAAACCGGCCAGCGTCGATATCAAGGGTAAGGTAGACCGTTACGCCCCAGTGACCATCAAGGGCAGCGTGAACCCGTTTGATCCGATGGCAGCCCTGGATATCGCGACCAGCTTCAAACGTGTCGAGTTGACCAACTTGACACCTTACTCGGGCAAGTTCGCAGGCTTCCGTATCCGCAAGGGCCGGCTGAATCTCGACTTGCACTACGTGATCACCAAGGGCCAGTTGAAGGCCGAAAACAAAGTGGTGGTCGAACAGTTGCAACTGGGTGAGAAAGTCGACAGCTCCGATGCGGTGGACTTGCCGATTCGCCTGGCCATCGCCCTGCTCAAGGACAGCGACGGCAAGATCTCGATCGAACTGCCGGTCAGTGGCGACCTGAACAACCCGCAATTCAGCGTGATGCCGATTGTGTGGCAGACCCTGCGTAACCTCGTCGTCCGCGCAGCGACCGCGCCCTTCAAGTTTATTGGCGGGCTGGTGACGGGTGGCGGCTCTGAAGACCTGGGTAATGTTTCGTTCGCCGCCGGCTCCAGTGAGCTGAACAAAGATGCCGAGGGCGCGCTGAACACCTTGGCCAAGGCACTGAAAGAGCGCCCTACCCTGCGCCTGGAAATCGAAGGCACGGCTGCTGCCAGCAGCGATGGGCCGTTCCTGGCGGCGCAGCGGCTGGAACGTGAATACCAGTACAACTACTACAAGATCCTCCAGCGCCGTGGCGACAAAGTCCCGGCCCAAGCTTCGTTGCTTGAAGTGCCCGAGAAAGAAAAAGCACCGTTGCTGGAAGGTATCTACCGCACCCGTCTTAAACAGCAACCTCCCGCCGAATGGAAAAACCTTGGCAGCGATGAGCGCTCGGCGAAGCTCAAAGAGGGTGTGATCAAGTTCTGGAGCGGCAGTGATGTGCTGCTGCGCCAACTGGGCCAGGAGCGCGCCAGTACCATCAAGGATTACTTGGTGGACAAGGGCCAGTTGGAAGATGAGCGGGTGTACTTCATTGATGCGCAACTGGGGCAGGCGGAGAAAGATGGTCGGGTCATCACCCCAATGCATCTGGATGCCGAGTAACTTCTGAGCAACGCCTATCCTAATGTGGGAGCTGGCTTGCCTGCGATAGCATCACCTCGGTGCAACTGAATGACTGAGGTGCCAACATCGCTGGCAAGCCAGCTCCCACATTTTTTTGGGGGGTTGGCTGGCAGTTTTGTTTCAACCCCAAAATAGAACAGGCCCCGACACAAGTGCCGGGGCCTGTAATGACCACATCCGTGTGGTCGGTCGCATGAACTCCAGAGGTGCATCGGGTGGATAACTAGCTCACCCTAAGCCGCCGCTATATCGTTCAAACGAAACCTTTAACGTTACTCTGCTTTCAGGCCGTCGGCCGATACAGCTTTAACGCCTTTGATTTTCTTGGTGATGGCAACCGCAGTTTCTTTCTGCGATGCAGTCACGGCAGTCGGAGACGACAGGGACACTACGCCCTTGTTGGTCTCAACCTTGATGTCAGTGCCAGGAATGCCCTTCTCGGTAACCAGGTCAGCCTTCACTTTGGTAGTGATCCAAGTGTCGCTGGTGGTTTCTTTGGCGTCGTGTGCCGCACCTTTGGTTTTGTCGATGCCGTCAGCTTTGACAGCGCCGCCAGCCAGCAGACCGTCAGCCGAAACAGCATTCACACCTTTGATTTTCTTGGTGATGGCTACAGCAGTGGCTTTCTGCGAATCCGAGACTGCTACGTCGGAGGACAGGGAAACCACACCTTTGTTGGTCTCAACCTTGATGTCCGAACCCGGAATGCCTTTTTCGGTCAGCAGGTCGGCTTTGACTTTGGTGGTGATCCAAGTATCCGAAACGCTTTCCTTAGCCTTGGTCGCTTCACCGGCCGCCAAAGTCATAGGGGCTTGGGAAGTCTGAGCAAAGGCTACGTTAGCACCCATCGCCAGGGTCAGAGCGGTAGCAGTAGCGAGAGCGAACTTCTTCATACGAATAACTCCTGTTTTATTAAAAGTCTGCAGACGTAAACCTTCATGCTGCAGCGCTAACAGGGATAGTGCAGGCGGCGTGCCAAGTGGGATAACAGGACAAAATCTTTATAAAACAACAAGTTAAAAAACAGAGCGATTTTCGAAATCGTGCAAGTTGCATGAAGCAGGTCGTGCCTGCGTGCAAGTTGCGGTTTTTTGCAGGCGACTAAATAACTGATTTTAGGGGAATTTCCTTCTCCCACAAAAAAGGGACTCCGAAGAGTCCCTTTTTTTCAGCTAGAACGCGGGGTGATTAAACGCCCGAAGCCTTGGCTGCTGCTACGTCCTTGATGGACAGCTTGATACGGCCGCGGTTGTCCACGTCCAGTACCAGCACTTCCACTTCCTGGCCTTCTTTGAGAATGTCGGTCACTTTCTCAACACGAGCGTCGCTCAGCATGGAGATGTGAACCAGACCGTCTTTGCCCGGCAGGATGTTGACGAATGCGCCGAAGTCGACGATGCGCTCAACCTTGCCGACGTAGATCTTGCCGATCTCGGCCTCAGCGGTGATGCCCAGGACGCGTTGGCGTGCAGCTTCAGCCGCTTCCTTGGTTTCGCCGAAGATCTTGATCGAGCCGTCGTCTTCGATGTCGATCGAAGCCTTGGTTTCTTCACAGATCGCACGGATGGTCGCGCCGCCTTTACCGATAACATCACGGATTTTGTCGGTGTCGATTTTCATCGCGATCATGGTCGGAGCGTTTTCCGACAGTTCGGTACGCGACTGGCCAATGATCTGGTTCATCTGGCCGAGGATGTTCAGGCGCGCTTCCAGGGCTTGGCCCAGAGCGATTTCCATGATCTCTTCAGTGATGCCCTTGATCTTGATGTCCATCTGCAGCGCGGTTACGCCTTTAGCGGTACCGGCTACTTTGAAGTCCATGTCGCCCAGGTGGTCTTCGTCGCCCAGGATGTCGGTCAGGATGGCGAACTTCTCGCCTTCTTTAACCAGGCCCATGGCGATACCGGCAACCGGCGCCTTCATCGGCACACCAGCGTCCATCAGCGCCAGGGAAGCACCGCAAACGGAAGCCATCGAGCTGGAACCGTTGGACTCAGTGATTTCCGATACGACACGGATGGTGTACGGGAACACATCGGCAGCCGGCAGCATCGCTGCAATCGAACGACGGGCCAAACGGCCGTGACCGATTTCACGACGACCAGCACCACCCATGCGGCCACACTCGCCCACCGAGAACGGAGGGAAGTTGTAGTGCAGCATGAACGGGTCTTTTTTCTCGCCTTCCAGGGTGTCCAGCAGTTGTGCGTCACGGGCAGTACCCAGAGTCGCGACTACCAGGGCCTGGGTTTCACCACGGGTGAACAGCGCCGAACCGTGAGTCTTGGGCAGCACGCCGACTTCGATGTTCAGCGGGCGCACGGTGCGAGTGTCGCGACCGTCGATACGTGGCTTGCCGTTAACGATGTTTTCGCGAACGGTGCGGTATTCGATTTCGCCGAATGCAGCCTTGACGTCGCTGGCAGAAGGCTGGCCTTCTTCACCGGACAACTTGGCGACAACCTGGTCCTTCAACTCGCCCAGGCGAGCGTAACGGTCGGCCTTGACGGTGATGGTGTAGGCGTCGGAGATGGCAGCGCCGAACTCGGAGCGGATAGCGCCCAGCAGGTCGGTGGCCTCCGGGGCAGCAGCCCAGGTCCAGGTTGGCTTGGCAGCTTCGGCAGCCAATTCCTTGACCGCGTTGATTACCACCTGGAACTCGTCGTGAGCAAACAGTACGGCGCCCAGCATCTGGTCTTCGGTCAGCTCTTTGGCTTCCGACTCAACCATCAATACGGCTTCGGAGGTACCGGCAACGACCATGTCCAGGCTCGAAGCTTTCTGCTGCTCGTAAGATGGGTTCAGCAGGTAACCGGTGCTTTCATGGAAAGCAACGCGAGCGGCACCGATAGGACCATCGAACGGAATGCCCGAGATCGCCAGCGCAGCCGAAGTACCGATCATCGCAGCGATGTCCGGATCGGTCTTTTTGCTGGTGGAAACGACGGTGCAGACAACCTGCACTTCGTTCATGAAGCCTTCTGGGAACAGCGGACGGATCGGACGGTCGATCAGTCGGGATGTCAGGGTTTCTTTCTCGGAAGGACGGCCTTCGCGCTTGAAGAAACCGCCAGGGATCTTACCGGCAGCGTAAGTCTTTTCCTGGTAGTGAACGGACAGAGGGAAGAAGCCCTTGCTCGGGTCAGCGGTCTTGGCGCCAACCACGGTCACCAGTACGGTAACGTCGTCGTCAACGGTAACCAGCACTGCGCCGGAGGCTTGACGGGCGATACGGCCTGTCTCGAGGGTAACGGTCGACTGACCGAACTGGAATTTTTTGATAACCGGGTTCACGGTGTCCTACCTTCTTTGTGGCTCTTGGGGGAACTTGTCTTCTTGCGAAATTCTTGGGCAATGTCGGGAATCGGCCCGACCCTCGTCCAGGGTAAAACGTGTATCCAGATAAAACTTGAGGCTGGGAGCCTACCATGGGCCAGCGGGAATCCCACTGGCACACGGCAGACAACCAACCTCTAGCGCAATCGCTGATTAGCGACGCAGACCCAGGCGACCGATCAGAGTCTGATAACGACCCAGATCCTTGCCTTTCAGGTAGTCCAGCAGCTTACGGCGCTGGTTTACCATGCGGATCAGACCACGACGGGAGTGGTGGTCTTTACCGTTGGCCTTGAAGTGACCTTGCAGTTTGTTGATGTTGTGGGTCAGCAGTGCAACTTGCACTTCTGGCGAACCAGTGTCACCAACAGCTTGCTGATAGTCAGCTACGATTTGTGCTTTTTCTTGAACGTCGAGAGCCATGAGGCAATCCTTTTTTCAGGAAACCACCCAAGGGGTGATCTCAATAGGCCGAGGGCATACCCCCGTATCTATAAATGAGAAGTGACCATGCCTATTAACAGCCACCCTCGTTCGGTCATTCTGACCGAATCAGTCGACGCGGCGCGATGCGCCCGTCTTCGCTCACTTCACCGATACCGATAAAGCGACCGTTATGATCCTGTACTCGCACCATGCCGAACTTCGGGGCATCCGGGGCGCGTACCGGCTGGCCGTTGAGCCAGTAGAACGCGCTGTGCTCCGAGAAGTGCAGCAATGGCCAATCCAGCAAACCACTGTCCGAGGGCATCAGGAAGCGATCAACCGCTTCGTTGCCGCCTTCGGCGTGCACCGCTTCCAGCTCTTCCAGCGTGACCGTCTGGGCCAGGGTGAAAGGGCCTGCCTGGGTACGTCGCAGTTCAGCTACATAAGCACCGCAGCCCAGCTTCTCACCAATATCTTCCACGAGGGTACGGATATAGGTGCCTTTGCTGCAGTCCACCGCCAATCGAGCAGTGTCACCTTCACAGGCGAGCAGTTCCAGCCGGGCAATAGTAACAGAACGCGGTTCGCGCTCCACCACTTCGCCCGCACGTGCCAGCTTATAAAGAGGTTGCCCATCCCGCTTGAGCGCCGAGTACATCGGCGGTATCTGACTGATTTGCCCACGAAAAGCAGGTAATGCAGCTTCGATATCCGCACGACCAACGGTCACGTCGCGAACCTGCAAAACATCACCTTCGGCGTCTGCCGTGGTGGTTGTCTTGCCCAGTTGCATGAGGGTTTCATAACCCTTGTCCGAATCAAGCAGGTACTGCGAGAACTTGGTGGCCTCACCAAAGCACAACGGCAGAACGCCGGTGGCCAGTGGATCCAGGCTGCCGGTGTGTCCCGCCTTCTCGGCGTTAAGCAGCCAGCGGACCTTCTGCAGCGCCGCATTGGAGGTAAAACCAATGGGTTTGTCGAGCAGAATGATGCCACTGACGTTGCGACGGATACGTTTGACCTGAGCCACCGCTTACTCCTTGGCGTCTTCAGGTGTGGACGGATGCTGACTGTCTTCAGCCACGGCGCGCTCGATCAAGGCCGAGAGGTGCGCGCCACGCACGACGCTTTCGTCGTAATGGAAGTGCAACTGCGGAACGCTGCGCAGCTTCATTTCGCGGGCCAACTGCATCCGCAGGAAACCTGCGGCGGAGTTGAGCACCTTGATGCTTTGCGCGATTTCTTCGCTGTTGTCCTGCCCCATCACGGTGATGAAGATTTTGGCATGACCCACGTCACGGCTCACTTCAACGGCGGTGATGGTGACCAGGCCAACGCGGGGGTCTTTGACTTCGCGACGGATCAGTTGAGCCAGCTCACGCTGCATCTGATCACCGATACGCTGGGTACGGCTGTATTCTTTTGCCATGTCTTGTTACCTGTTACTGCCACACGGTGAAACCCGTGGGGTCTGAAAGCGGCAAACGCCCGGCCTGACAAAAGCCAGACCGGGCGTTGCGTTTAGAGTCCGGACACGGCGCGGGGCAAGTACATGCCCACGCGCTGTGTGGCTCCTGAAGTGCGCGAGTTAGAGGCTGCGAGCAACCTGAACCTTCTCGAAGACTTCGATCTTGTCGCCAACCTTGACGTCGTTGTAGCTCTTGACGCCGATACCGCATTCCATGCCGGCACGTACTTCGGCAGCGTCATCCTTGAAGCGGCGCAGGGATTCCAGCTCGCCTTCGAAGATAACGATGTCTTCACGCAGTACACGGATCGGACGGTTACGGTACACGGTGCCTTCGACAACCATGCAACCGGCGATCGCGCCGAATTTCGGCGAGCGGAACACGTCACGCACCTCGGCGATACCCAGGATGTTCTCCCGGACATCGCTGCCAAGCATACCGGTAAGGGCTTTCTTGACGTCTTCGATGATGTCGTAGATGACGTTGTAGTAACGCATGTCCAGGCCTTCCTGCTCGACGATCTTGCGAGCGCCAGCATCGGCACGCACGTTGAAGCCGAACAGTACAGCGTTGGAAGCCAGTGCCAGGTTGGCGTCGGACTCGGTGATACCACCGACACCGCCACCGACAACACGCACTTGCACTTCGTCGTTACCCAGGCCGTTCAAGGCGCCGTTCAACGCTTCGAGGGAACCACGGACGTCGGATTTGAGGACGATGTTAAGCGTCTTCTTCTCTTCCTGGCCCATGTTCTCGAAGATGTTTTCCAGCTTGCCGGCGTGAGCACGGGCCAGCTTGACTTCGCGGAACTTGCCTTGACGGAACAGAGCCACTTCACGGGCTTTCTTCTCGTCGGCAACTACGCTCATCTCGTCGCCAGCGTCCGGCGTACCGTCCAGGCCGAGAATCTCGACCGGGATAGCAGGACCTGCTTCCTTGATTGGCTTGCCGTTCTCGTCGAGCATGGCACGTACACGGCCGTAGTTCGAACCGACCAGCACCATGTCGCCTTGGCGCAGGGTACCGTCTTGAACCAGCACGGTCGCGACCGGGCCACGGCCCTTGTCGAGGCGCGATTCAACTACCACACCACGGCCAGGAGCCGAAGGCGTAGCAGTCAATTCCAGGACTTCAGCTTGCAACAGGACCGCTTCGAGCAGTTCGTCAACGCCGGTACCCATTTTCGCCGAGACCGATACGAATGGCGTCTCGCCACCCCATTCCTCGGATGTCACGCCGTGAACCGACAGTTCGCTACGGATGCGATCGAGATCGGCGCCGGGCTTGTCGATTTTGTTCACGGCTACAACCAGAGGAACACCGGCAGCCTTGGCGTGCTGGACAGCTTCAATGGTCTGCGGCATTACGCCGTCGTCCGCTGCAACCACCAGGATCACGATGTCGGTCGCCTTGGCACCACGGGCACGCATTGCGGTAAACGCGGCGTGACCTGGAGTGTCGAGGAAGGTGACCATGCCGCGTTCGGTTTCAACGTGGTATGCACCGATGTGCTGGGTAATACCACCGGCTTCGCCTGCGGCAACCTTGGCACGACGGATGTAGTCGAGCAGGGAAGTTTTACCGTGGTCAACGTGGCCCATTACGGTCACAACCGGTGCACGGGAAACTGCCTCGCCTTCAAACTTCAGGGACTCGGCCAGGGAATCTTCCAGGGCGGTGTCGCTGACCAGGGTCACTTTGTGGCCCAGCTCTTCAGCAACCAACTGGGCAGTTTCCTGATCCAGTACCTGGTTGATGGTGGCCGGGGTGCCCAGCTTGAACATGAACTTGATGATTTCAGCAGCCTTGACCGACATCTGCTGGGCCAGATCGCCCACAGTGATGGTCTCGCCGATCTTCACTTCACGCACGACAGGGCCGGTTGGGCTCTGGAAACCGTGAGCGTTGCGTTTTTTCAGCTTGGCCTTGCCGCGACCACCGCGACGGAAGCCATCGCTTTCTTCGTCGGTAGTACGTGGGGCAACGCGTGGAGCAGGCGCTTTCTCTTTGACCGAGGCACGATGCGGAGCGTTTTTGCGCTCGCCATCGCCACCACCACCGCGACGATTGTTATCGTCGGCACGTGGTTTGTCCGGACGACGAGGTTCGTCGCGCTTGCGGGCGTCAGCTGCAGGAGCAGGCGCAGCAGCAACCGGGGCGGCCTCACGCACAGCTTCAACAGGAGCGGCAACCGCTTCAGTGTTGGCAGGTTGCGCAGCAGCAGGCTGGCGACGCGCTTCTTCTTCGGCGCGACGCTTGGCTTCTTCTTCAGCCTTCTGGCGAGCAGCATTTTCTACTGCGCGACGTTCATCCAGCTCGCGTTTGCGCTCGGCTTCGATTTCTTCCGGGCTGCGCTGTACGAAGACTTTCTTCTTGCGTACTTCTACGCTGATGCTCTTGCTACCCGCAACACGCAGGGTGCTGGTGGTTTTGCGCTGCAATGTAATCTTGCGCGGTTCTTCCACTTTCGCCTTGTGGCTGCTCTTCAAGTGAGTCAGCAAAGACTGCTTCTCACTATCGCTCACACCTTCATCGGCGGCGGTGTGCGGCAGACCTGCCTCACGCATCTGCTGCAACAGGCGCTCTACCGGTGTTTTGACCTCATCGGCCAGTTGTTTCACCGTGACTTGCGTCATGCACTTCTCTCCTCAGGCCGCGCCTAATTACTCGAACCAATGGGCTCGGGCGGCCATGATCAACTTGCCGGCACGATCTTCGTCAATGCCGTCGATGTCGAGCAGATCGTCAATAGACTGCTCGGCCAGGTCTTCGCGGGTAATTACGCCGCGCACCGCCAGTTCCATCGCCAAATCCTTGTCCATACCCTCAAGCGAGAGCAGGTCTTCGGCCGGATGGGCGTCTGCCAGCTTTTCCTCAGTAGCGATGGCTTTAGTCAACAAACGATCCTTGGCCCGAGCGCGAAGCTCGTTGACGGTGTCTTCGTCAAAGCCGTCGATGTTGAGCATTTCTTCCAACGGTACGTAGGCAATCTCTTCCAGGCTGGTGAAGCCTTCATCTACCAGTACCTGTGCCAGGTCTTCATCGACTTCCAACTCTTCGATGAAGTTGCGCAGGATGTCACCGGTTTCAGCTTGCTGCTTAGCCTGGATGTCCGATTCGGTCATCACGTTCAGGGTCCAGCCGGTCAGTTGGCTGGCCAGACGCACGTTCTGACCACCACGACCAATGGCCTGAGCCAGATTGTCTGCGCCAACGGCGATGTCCATTGCATGGGCATCTTCGTCAACGATAATTGCCGCCACTTCAGCCGGCGACATGGCGTTGATCACGAACTGCGCCGGGTTATCGTCCCACAGGACGATATCCACACGCTCACCGCCCAATTCGCCCGACACTGCCTGGACGCGCGAACCGCGCATACCGATGCAAGCGCCTTGCGGGTCGATGCGTTTGTCCTTGGAGCGAACCGCGATCTTGGCACGCGAACCCGGATCGCGGGACGCAGCCATGACTTCGATCAGACCTTCGGCAATTTCCGGCACTTCGATGCGGAACAGCTCGATCAGCATTTCCGGCGCGGTACGCGACAGGATCAGCTGAGGACCGCGGTTCTCGGTGCGGATTTCCTTGAGCAGCGCACGCAGACGCACGCCGACACGGAAGGTTTCGCGAGAGATGATGTCTTCGCGGGCCAGCAACGCTTCGGCGTTGTTGCCCAGGTCGACGATCACATTGTCGCGGGTAACTTTTTTCACGGTGCCGGAGATGATTTCACCCAGGCGCTCGCGATAAGCGTCAACGACTTGAGCGCGCTCGGCTTCACGAACCTTCTGCACGATGACCTGCTTGGCGGTCTGTGCAGCAATACGGCCGAATTCGATCGATTCGATCTTTTCTTCGACGACATCACCGACCTGGGCGCCCGGGTGCGTTTGCGCAACCTTGCTCGGCCAGGTTTCGATGGCCGGATCATCAAGATCGGCTTCTTCGACGACCGTCCAGCGACGGAAAGTCTCATAGGCACCGGTGTGGCGGTTGATTTCCACACGCAGATCAACTTCGTCTTCAAAACGCTTTTTGGTAGCAGTGGCCAGGGCCAGCTCCAGCGCTTCAAAAATCACGTTTGCCGGTACGCCCTTTTCATTGGATACCGACTCAACAACCAGCAGTACTTCTTTGCTCATCGTACGCCTCGCCTTTCGCAAGCCATTGGATCCGCGGGATCCGCGTCTCAGTCAAAACTGGGAATAATGTTGGCCTTGTCGATCATATCGATCGGCAACAGGAACTCATGGTCTTCTACCTGCACCACGACATCCTGTTCTTCTACACCGCGCAGAAGGCCCTGAAAGTTGCGTCGCCCTTCGAAGGGCGAACGCAGCTTGATCTTCACTTGTTCACCGGCAAATTTTGCAAACTGATCAATAGTGAACAGTGGGCGTTCCATGCCTGGCGAGGAAACTTCAAGGGTGTACTCAACGGAAATCGGATCTTCAACATCCAGCACACCGCTGATCTGACGGCTGACAATGGCACAATCGTCCACCAGCACGCCGCCCTCTTTATCGATATAAACGCGCAACATTGAGTGGCGACCTTGAGCCGAAAACTCAATACCCCAGCATTCATAGCCTAGGGCCACGACCACCGGGGCCAGCAAGGCCTGCAACTCTTCTAGCTTGCTCGACACCTGAACCCCCTCGTGCATGTATGTGCATGCTGTGCAAAATAAAAAAATGGGCGAAACGCCCATCCTTGAAACGCCGTCGAACAGCGGCGTTGAAAGTGTCCAGCTAACAAAAAGCCCCTTAAAAGGGGCTCCGCTAAAACTGGTTGCGGGGGCCGGATTTGAACCGACGACCTTCGGGTTATGAGCCCGACGAGCTACCAGACTGCTCCACCCCGCGACAAAGCTGGGGCGGAAGTATACGACCGATCCCTTACAGGGTCAATGTAACCTTCCACCTACAAGAAAGCCCGCAACAGCGGGCTCTCCTGATAATTGGTACCGAGAAGGGGACTCGAACCCCTACACCCTATGGGCACAACCACCTCAAGGTTGCGTGTCTACCAATTCCACCACCTCGGCAATACAGCGCTTACAACCCTTCTTACTTCTGCTCTTGAGCTGGAGGTACGTCAGTCGCTGGAGTAGCCGACTTTTGCTCTTGAAGCACCGGGACATCATCAGAAGCCGGTTTTGCTTTTGGAACTTCCAACACTGCTGGGTTTGGCAAACCTACCTGAGTCAGCACATGAGCTTTCTCTTTAGCAAAGTAACCTAACCCTAAGCTGGTTATGAAGAAACCTGCGGCAAGTATAGCAGTAAACTTACTAAGAAAGGTAGAGGAACCTTGGCTTCCGAACACAGTATTTGAAGCACCTGCACCGAAAGACGCACCAGCATCCGCACCTTTACCCTGTTGCAACAAAACCAGAGCAACTACGCTCAGGGCAGCCAACAGATGAAAAACGACTACGACTGTTTCCAGCATTTTTTCAGTTTCCCGCGGCGCGACAGATCGCACCGAACTCATCTGCATTCAGGGAAGCTCCACCAATGAGCCCCCCATCGATATCCGGCATGCCGAACAGTTCGACCGCATTGGCCGCCTTCACGCTGCCGCCGTATAGAAGCCGCACACCTTGCGCGACTTCAGAATTCTCTGCCGCCAACTGCGCGCGGATGGCTGCATGCACATCCTGCGCCTGTTGCGGTGTAGCAGTCAGTCCGGTGCCAATGGCCCAGACCGGCTCGTAAGCAATAACCGCCTTTGCAAACGCACCAACACCCAGCTCCTCGATGATGCTGCCCAGCTGACGCGAGACAACTTCAAGAGTCTTGCCCGATTCGCGCTGCTCAAGGGTCTCCCCTATGCACAACACCGGAACCAAGCCACAAGCCTGTGCCGCGGCGAACTTGCGATTGAGCGTCGCATCCCGCTCGCCCATCATCTGACGGCGCTCGGAGTGCCCAACGAGTACATAGGCACAACCCGCATCAACCAACTGACTCGGCGAAATCTCACCGGTCAATGCGCCTTGCATAGGCTCCACCGCAGAATTCTGCGCGCCGACCTGGATCGACTTGCCCTTCAAGCCATCAACCACTTGGTTGATATGCAAGCAAGGTGGGAAAACCGCGACATCAACACCGCTAGGCAAGGCCAAGTGACGAAGGCCATTGATCAGCTCAGCGACACTGGCGCGGGTACCGTGCATCTTCCAGTTACCAGCTACCATAGTGCGACGCATGCTGTACCCCGTCGGTCAAAGTGGGCGCAGATGTTACCCAACCACACCATCACTGGCAAGCCGAATTCAGGCGCAAACTTCAGTTACCAGTTTTGCCAGGTCTTCGGCATGGCCGCGAACCTGGGTTTCGTCCTCGCCTTCGACCATGACACGCACCAGAGGCTCAGTGCCCGACTTGCGCAACAACACACGCCCACGCCCAGCCATTGCCTGGGTAACACGCTCACAAGCCTCTTTGACGGCAGGGTGCTCGATCGGATTTTCACCACCGGCAAAACGCACATTGAGCAGCACCTGCGGACACTTGCGCAGGGCCTGACGCGCCTGCGCCAGGCTCTCGTCACGACGACGCAAGGCCAGAAGCACCTGCAGCGCAGCGATGATGGCGTCGCCCGTAGTCGTATGCTGGAAGCATACGACGTGTCCCGAGTTCTCGCCGCCTACCAGCCAGTTACGCTCCAGAAGCTCGGCGATCACATAACGGTCGCCGACATTGGCGCGGATAAACGGAATACCCAACTCCGCCAATGCCAACTCAAGCCCCAGGTTGCTCATGAGGGTACCCACGACGCCGCCCTGCAGCTTGTTACGCTCATGCAGATCACGGGCAATGATGAACAGCAAATCATCACCATCCACAATCATGCCGGTGTGATCCACCATCAGCACACGATCACCGTCGCCATCGAACGCGATACCCAGGTCCGCATGTTCGGCCAGAACCGCCGCCTGCAGTTGCTCCATATGCGTGGAGCCGCAGTTGTCGTTGATGTTCAAGCCGTTAGGCTGAGCCGATAGTACAGTGACCTGCGCTCCCAGCTCCTTGAAAACACTTGGCGCTACCTTGTAGGTCGCACCATGGGCGCAATCGACAACGATCTTCAGCCCGGCAAAATTGGTACTGCTCGGCACGCTGCTTTTGCAGAATTCGATATAACGGCCGGACGCATCATTGATACGCGACACCTTGCCCAGCTTGCTGGATTCGACCACCGTCATCGGCGCATCCAGCAGCTCTTCGATCATCAACTCGATCTCGTCAGGCAACTTGGTGCCCTGCCCCGAGAAGAACTTGATGCCATTGTCGTCATGCGGGTTGTGCGACGCACTGATCACAATACCGGCTTCAGCGTGAAAGGTACGCGTCAGGTAAGCGATCGCTGGCGTCGGCATGGGCCCCAACAGCATTACGTCGGCGCCGGCAGCAGATAAGCCTGCCTCAAGCGCGGATTCAAACATATAACCCGAAATACGGGTGTCCTTGCCAACCAGGATCCGGCACGCCCCCATGCTGCGGAACGCCATGCCTGCCGCCCAACCCAACTTGAGCATGAAATCAGGGGTAATCGGAAACTCGCCAACCCGACCACGGATGCCGTCGGTGCCAAAGTATTTTTTAGTCATAAGTGCTCCATCATTCTTATTCGGCTGATTCTACAGCGGCAATCATGCGCACCACATCCACCGTCTCGGCGACATCATGCACACGCAAAATACGAGCGCCCTTGGTCACGGCAAGCGCTGCAAGGGCGAGGCCGCCGTACAAGCGCTCACCCACCGGGCGATTCAAGGCCAGCCCTATCATGCTCTTGCGCGACACACCGACCAGCAGCGGCCGACCAAGGGCATGCAGCGCCTCCATATGCTTGAACAGGCTTAAATTATGTTGCAGGGTCTTGGCAAAGCCAAACCCCGGGTCAAGGATGATCTTTTCGCACGCGATGCCCACCTCGACACACTGAGCGATCCTGTCTGCCAGGAACCCAGTGACCTCACCGACCAGGTTGTCGTAGTGAGGACTGTCCTGCATGTTACCGGGCTCACCCAGCATGTGCATCAGGCACACCGGCAGGCCGGTCGCTGCAGCTGCATCGAGAGCACCGTCACGCCGCAACGAACGCACATCATTGATGAGCCCCGCCCCCAGACGCGCGGTTTCACGCATTACCGCGGGAGTTGAAGTGTCCACAGAAATGATCACATCCAGCTCACGGGCGATACGCTCGACAATGGGCGCTACCCGCTCAAGCTCTTCCAACGGGGATACCACACGAGCCCCAGGCCGAGTGGACTCGCCGCCCACATCAATCAAGGTCGCGCCGGCAGCCACCATCGCCTCGGCATGACGCAACGCGGCATCCAGCTGGCTGAAACGGCCACCATCGGAAAAGGAATCAGGAGTTACATTGAGAATACCCATGACATGCGTATGGGCCAAATCAAGAACCCGGTTGCCGCAAGGCAACCGGGTAGAGGACAAAGCAGAAGTCATTTCAAACCTTAGTGGTCAGCTGCCGGGCCGCCGATCGGGGTCTCAGGGCGTTCGTTCTGAACGACGGGTGGGGTACCCGAAGTACCTGAACCACCTTCCCAATCGCGAGGCTCACGCGGTGTGCGACCGGCCATGATGTCGTCGATCTGATCGGCATCAATGGTCTCGTACTTCATCAGCGCATCAGCCATGGCATCAAGCTTGTCGCGGTTATCGGTGAGGATCTGCTTGGCCGTGCCATAACACTGGTCAATGATGCTGCGAACTTCGGAGTCGATCAGCTTGGCAGTCTCACCGGAGAAGCTGGCACTTTGACCGCCACCACCACGACCGAGGAACACCTCACCCTCTTCCTCTGCATACATCAAAGGACCGAGTTTTTCCGACAAGCCCCACTTGGTCACCATATTTCGTGCAATCTGGCTGGCACGCATGATGTCATTGGAAGCACCTGTGGTGACGCCATCGAAGCCCAGGGTCATCTCCTCGGCAATCCGCCCGCCATAAAGCGAACAGATCTGGCTGATCAATGCACGCTTGGAGAGGCTGTAACGATCCTCTTCCGGCAGGAACATGGTCACACCCAGCGCACGGCCACGAGGAATGATCGACACCTTGTAGACCGGGTCATGCTCAGGCACAACGCGACCAACAATGGCGTGACCGGCTTCGTGATAAGCCGTGTTCTGCTTCTCTTTCTCGGACATGACCATGGATTTGCGCTCAGCGCCCATCATGATCTTGTCTTTTGCCAATTCGAACTCTTTCATTTCAACAATGCGCTTGCCGGTACGGGCAGCAAACAACGAAGCCTCGTTGACCAAGTTGGCCAGGTCGGCACCGGAGAAGCCAGGCGTACCACGGGCAATCACAGCCGGAGCCACGTCGTCACCCATTGGCACCTTGCGCATGTGTACTTTCAAAATCTGTTCACGACCGCGGATATCCGGCAGGCCAACCACGACCTGACGGTCGAAACGGCCCGGGCGCAGCAACGCCGGGTCCAGTACGTCCGGACGGTTGGTCGCGGCGATGACGATAATGCCGTCATTCATCTCGAAACCATCCATCTCTACCAGCAACTGGTTGAGGGTCTGCTCACGTTCATCATGACCACCACCCATGCCAGCGCCACGATGGCGACCAACGGCATCGATCTCATCGATGAAGATGATGCACGGCGCATGCTTCTTGGCCTGTTCGAACATATCGCGAACACGGCTGGCGCCCACACCGACGAACATCTCGACGAAGTCAGAACCGGAAATAGTGAAGAAAGGCACCTTGGCTTCGCCGGCAATCGCCTTGGCCAGCAAGGTTTTACCGGTACCTGGTGGACCTACCATCAACACGCCGCGAGGAATACGACCACCCAGGCGCTGGAACTTGCCCGGATCACGCAGAAACTCGACCAACTCACCCACTTCTTCCTTGGCTTCGTCGCAACCTGCAACGTCAGCCAGGGTAGTCTTGACCTGGTCCTCGGAGAGCAGACGTGCCTTGCTCTTGCCAAAGCTCATCGGCCCGCCCTTGCCTCCCGCACCACCTTGCATCTGGCGCATGAAGAACATGAACACGGCGATAATCACCAGGATCGGGAAGCTTGCCACCAGGAGCTGAGTCCAGATGCTTTGCTGTTCAGGCTGCTTGCCTTCGACAACCACGTGGTTATCCACCAGGTCACCGATCAGACCGTTGTCCTGGATTGCCGGACGAATGGTCTTGAAGCTGTCGCCGTCGTTGCGCTTACCGGTAATCACGTAGCCATCAACCGCTACGCGCTCGACCTTGCCATCCTTAACTTGCTGGATGAAGTCGGAATAGTTGAGGGTCTGCGGCTCGTTAGGGCTGGAGAAGTTGTTCATCACCGTCACCAGGACAGCCGCGATGATCAACCACAGGATCAGATTCTTTGCCATATCGTTCAATTAACTACCCTCTGAAGCAAGCTCCGCTACTGGCGCGCGCTTCGCATGATATTCACCGGCCTAACTTACTACATTACCTACAACTCTGGCAGGCGCCGTCTGTAACCCTTTGTGAAACTTTGACTACACAATATTCGTAAAGCTTCGTGACGAAAGCGATATAAAAAAACCTATCGCCCTCCTCGAATTTCTCAAAAACGCTCTTCGCTCGCTGCGCCTTCAACACCGCGGTAGCCACGGCACAGCAGATACTGCTCCCTGGACCGGTCACGGGAAGAGTCCGGTTTACGGGTCTGCACCTTGTCGAACAACTTGCGAATGTTCTTGTGGTACTCGTCGAAACCTTCGCCCTGGAAGACCTTCACCAGGAAATCGCCACCCGGACGCAATACCCGACCTGCCAAATCCAGCGCCAGCTCACACAGGAACATGGCACGCGGCATATCAACAGCCGGTAATCCACTCATATTGGGGGCCATGTCGGAAATCACAAGGTCTACCTGCGAATTTCCCACAGCCTCCAGGATCTCGGCCAATACCTTGTCTTCGGTAAAGTCGCCGTGAACAAAGGTCACGTCCGGGATGCTGTCCATCTCGAGGATGTCGGAAGCGATCAATCGGCCTTGCCCACCAATCAGACGACTGGTCACCTGGGACCAGCCACCGGGGGCCGCGCCGAGATCGATAACGCTCATGCCCGGACGGATCAGTTTATCCTTGTCCTGGATCTCCAGCAGCTTGTAGCTGGCCCGGGAACGGTAGCCGTCCTTTTGCGCCTTTTTGACGTAAGGATCATTGAAATGTTCTTGTAGCCACTTAAGGCTGGTTTTGGAACGGGCCACGGGCCACCTCGAAAAATAAAACGGGTCGTGATTAACTGGGCGGTCCCGGACTCGCTCGGGTAAACTGGCCGCCGCTTTTTACAAGATCAGACGCAGGGGTCAGATTATGCCGCTCACTCAAGAGCAGAAGAAACAGTACAAATCCATTGGCCACCATCTGAAACCAGTTCTGATTGTGGCAGACAACGGGTTGACTGAAGGTGTTTTAGCCGAATTTGAACGCGCACTGAACGATCACGAACTGATCAAGATCAAGGTCAATATCCTTGATCGCGAAGCGCGTTTGGCCGCCGTTGCAGAACTGTGCAAGGTGGGCAAAGCGGACCTGGTTCAGGTCATCGGCAAGATGGCGCTGCTGTATCGCAAGAACTTCAGCGTCAACAAGCAACTGTCGAACGTTCATCGCTTCAAATGATGAAAAGGGTCACGGGCGTGCTTCGCGCGCCCTGCCACTCCACCCCGGCGCCGGCTGCATGACCAGCACCAAACCGGAAAACCCTAGCACAAGATAGCTGAATAACTGCCAGCGCAACGCTTGCGGCAGCCAAATATACACCACGCAAAACATCGCGCACGCATACAGCGCCATCAACAGCAGTTGCCCGCGAATGTCCCGCCACAAACTCTCAAAGCCCTCAGCCTTGACCAGCACTAACGCCTGGAGCAACACACACGCCGCCGCAAAACCCACCAGCAGCGCGCTCAGCAATTTGTCGATCTCATCGATCAGCAACGGTGCCAGACCAATAAGGCCCAGCACCGGCAATACACCCATATGCAACAGCCACAGGCCGCCCACCCAAAGCATTTGAGAGAGCTGCCAAAGCATGGCGCCCGCACGTAGCGGGCGCCGTCTTTCAGATGTGGCGGACTTCGACAATCTCGTACTCAATGACGCCGCTCGGCGTTTTCACGGCAACGACGTCGCCCTCTTCCTTGGCAATCAAGGCGCGAGCGATCGGCGAGCCGACAGAGATCTTGCCTTGCTTGAAATCAGCCTCATCCTCACCCACGATCTGGTAAGTCACGCTTTCGTCAGTCTCGACGTTGGCGATTTCCACGGTCGTGCCGAAAATCACCTTGCCGGTATGCGGGATGGTCGTGACGTCGATGATCACCGCATTCTGCATGCGGCCCTCGATATCACGAATCCGCGCCTCGACCATACCCTGCTGCTCGCGAGCAGCGTGGTATTCGGCGTTTTCCTTCAAGTCACCCAGCTCGCGGGCCGTACCGATGTCCTGGCTCAGCTTCGGACGTACGACCTTGGTCAGATGGGCGTGTTCCTCTTCCAGGGCCTTGGCGCCCTGGACGGTCATTGGGTATTTGATCATGCCTTCAATCCTGCGTGTAGATCCTGCAAGCGACGCACGGTCTTTTCCGGACCGAACTTGAGCGCTTCGCAGATAGCTTCGCCAGCAGCAATAGTGGTGGTGCAGTAGATCTTGTGCTGCAAGGCATTACGACGAATGGAGTAGGAATCCGCGATCGACTGACGACCTTCGGTGGTGTTGATGATCAGCGTGACTTCGTCATTCTTGATCATGTCGACCACATGCGGACGGCCTTCCGTCACCTTGTTCACGCGACGTACTTTCAGGCCCGCAGCCTCGATCAGCTTGGCGGTCCCGGCAGTCGCGACAACTTCAAAGCCCAAGTTGATCAGATCACGGGCCACGCCCGCAACCAGTGGCTTGTCGTCATCACGCACGCTGATAAATGCAGTACCGCCGGTCGGCAGCACTTCGCTGGCACCCATCTGGGCCTTGGCGAACGCTTCACCGAAAGTATCGCCCACGCCCATCACTTCACCGGTGGACTTCATCTCTGGGCCCAGGATCGGGTCCACACCAGGGAATTTGGCGAATGGGAACACCGCCTCTTTCACGCTGTAGAAGTTGGGAATGATTTCCTTGGTAAAGCCGATTTCCTTCAAGGTCTTACCGGCCATCACACGGGCAGCGATCATGGCCAGGGACACACCGATGCACTTGGATACAAACGGCACGGTACGCGAGGCACGCGGGTTGACTTCAATGACGTAAATGTCTTCGCCTTGCAGCGCCAACTGAACGTTCATCAGGCCGACCACACCCAGTTCCAGGGCCATTTTCTTGACCTGTTCGCGCATCTCGTCCTGGATGTGCGCCGGCAGCGAGTACGGCGGCAGCGAGCACGCGGAGTCACCGGAGTGAACGCCGGCCTGCTCGATGTGCTGCATGATCGCGCCGATCACTACGTCAGTACCGTCGCATACCGCATCCACGTCCATTTCGATGGCGCAGTTGAGGAAGTGGTCCAGCAGCACCGGGCTGTCGTTGGACACTTTCACCGCATCACGCAGGTAGCGCTTGAGTTCGTCTTCTTCATAGACGATTTCCATCGCGCGACCGCCCAGTACGTAGGACGGGCGCACCACCAGCGGGTAGCCGATCTTGCTGGCTGCACGGATGGCTTCGTCTTCGCTGCGCACAGTAGCGTTTGGCGGCTGACGCAGGTTCAGGCGCTCAACCATCTGCTGGAAGCGCTCACGGTCTTCGGCACGGTCGATAGCGTCCGGGCTGGTACCGATGATCGGCACGCCGGCAGCTTCCAGGGCACGCGCCAGTTTCAGCGGGGTCTGGCCGCCGTATTGGACGATCACGCCCTTAGGCTTCTCGACGCGGCAGATTTCCAATACGTCTTCCAGCGTTACCGGCTCGAAGTACAGACGGTCGGAAGTGTCGTAGTCGGTGGAAACGGTTTCCGGGTTGCAGTTGACCATGATGGTCTCGTACCCGTCTTCGCGCAGGGCGAGGGCGGCGTGTACGCAGCAATAGTCGAACTCGATACCCTGGCCGATACGGTTCGGACCGCCGCCCAGGATGATGATCTTGTCGCGATCCGACGGCGCGGCTTCGCACTCTTCCTCATAGGTGGAGTACATGTAGGCAGTGTCGGTGGCGAACTCTGCGGCGCAGGTGTCAACGCGCTTGTAGACCGGAAAGATATCCAACTTGTGGCGATGAGTACGCAGGTTCTTCTCGGTCACACCCAGCAGCTTGGCCAGGCGCTGGTCGGAGAAGCCTTTGCGCTTGAGGCGGAACATCAGGTCGCGGTCGATAGACGACAGGCCCAGAGTCTTGACCTTCTCTTCTTCCTTGATCAGATCTTCGATCTGCACCAGGAACCACGGATCGATCATGTTCATGCCGAAGATATCTTCGACGCTCAGGCCGGCACGGAAGGCGTCAGCCACGTACCAGATACGCTCGGCACCCGGCACGGTCAGCTCGCGCTTGAGGATGCTCATGCTTTCCGGATTGCTCAGGTCGAGCTTCTCGTCCAGGCCGCAAACACCGACTTCCAGGCCGCGCAGGGCTTTCTGCAGGGATTCCTGGAACGTACGGCCGATCGCCATGACCTCGCCGACCGACTTCATCTGGGTGGTCAGGCGCGCATCAGCCTTGGCGAACTTCTCGAAGGCAAAGCGTGGCAGCTTGGTCACAACGTAGTCGATAGACGGCTCGAAAGACGCCGGCATAGCGCCGCCGGTGATTTCGTTTTGCAACTCGTCCAAGGTGTAGCCGATAGCCAGCTTGGCAGCGATACGCGCAATCGGGAAGCCGGTAGCTTTCGAGGCCAGCGCAGAAGAACGCGATACACGTGGGTTCATCTCGATTACGACCATGCGGCCGGTGTCCGGGCAGATGCCGAACTGAACGTTGGAACCGCCGGTTTCAACGCCGATCTCGCGCAGTACCGCCAGGGAGGCGTTACGCAGGATCTGGTATTCCTTGTCGGTCAGGGTCTGCGCCGGAGCTACGGTGATCGAGTCACCGGTGTGCACGCCCATCGGATCGAAGTTTTCGATGGAGCAGACGATGATGCAGTTGTCCTTTTTATCGCGGACCACCTCCATCTCGTATTCTTTCCAACCGATCAGCGATTCGTCGATCAGCAGCTCTTTGGTCGGCGACAGGTCCAGGCCACGCGCGCAGATTTCTTCGAACTCTTCACGGTTGTAGGCAATGCCGCCACCGGTGCCGCCCATGGTGAAGGACGGACGGATAATGCACGGGAAGCCCAGGGTCTCAAGGACCGCATTGGCTTCTTCCATGCTGTGGGCGATACCGGAACGCGGGCACGCCAGGCCGATGGACTTCATGGCCTTGTCGAAACGCGAACGGTCTTCAGCCTTGTCGATGGTGTCGGCATTGGCGCCGATCATCTCTACGCCGAACTTTTCCAGGACGCCTTCGCGCTCCAGGTCCAGGGCGCAGTTCAATGCAGTCTGGCCGCCCATAGTTGGCAGCAGCGCGTCCGGACGCTCTTTCTCGATGATCTTGGCAACGGTCTGCCATTTGATCGGCTCGATGTACGTCGCGTCGGCCATGGCCGGGTCGGTCATGATGGTGGCCGGGTTGGAGTTCACCAGGATGACGCGGTAGCCCTCCTCACGCAGGGCCTTACAGGCCTGGGCGCCGGAGTAGTCGAATTCGCAGGCCTGGCCGATCACGATCGGGCCAGCGCCGAGAATCAGGATGCTTTTTATGTCTGTACGTTTTGGCATGGGTTTGTCACTCAAATCCGCAGGTCAGTCGGCAAGCCGTCTAGAACAATCCTTGAAGAGCCTGCGGGGGCCACCGTGGTTCGGGGCCGCCCGCAGAGCACTCAGTCAGCGTCGCTTGGCCATCTCATTGATGAAACGGTCGAACAGCGGCGCTACGTCGTTCGGGCCCGGGCTGGCTTCAGGGTGGCCCTGGAAGCTGAACGCGCTCTTGTCGGTGCGCTCGATGCCCTGCAGGGAACCGTCGAACAGCGACTTGTGAATGGCGCGCACATTACTCGGCAAGCTGGCTTCATCCACCGCAAAACCGTGGTTCTGGCTGGTGATCATCACAACGCCGGTGTCCAGGTCTTGTACCGGGTGGTTGGCACCGTGGTGGCCATGGCCCATTTTCAGGGTCTTGGCGCCGGAGGCCAAAGCCAGCAGCTGGTGGCCAAGGCAGATACCAAACACCGGAATGTCGGTTTCCAGCACGTCCTTGATGGCCTGGATAGCGTAGTCGCATGGCTCTGGGTCACCCGGGCCGTTGGACAGGAACACGCCGTCCGGCTGCATCGCGAGCACATCGCTGGCAGGTGTTTGCGCGGGCACCACGGTCACGCGGCAGCCACGCTCGACCAACATGCGCAGGATGTTGTACTTGACGCCGTAGTCATAGGCGACCACGTGGTAAGGCAGATCGGCAGCCTCGATAGTCGCGTGGCTGTCGGTTTTCAGATCCCACACAGTGGAACGCCACTCGTACTTCTCTTTGACGCTGACGACTTTCGCCAGGTCCATGCCTTTCAGGCCAGGGAAGCCTTGTGCTGCGGCAATCGCCGCCTCGTCGGAAATATTGTCACCGACCATGATGCAGCCATTCTGCGAGCCTTTTTCACGCAGGATGCGCGTGAGGCGGCGCGTATCGATACCGGCGATCGCCACAACATTGTTGGCTTTCAGGTAATCGGACAGCGACATCGTGTTACGCCAGTTGCTCGCAACCAGTGGCAGGTCACGAATCACCAGACCGGCCGACCAGACACGATCAGACTCGACATCTTCCGGTGTAGTACCGGTGTTGCCGATGTGCGGATAGGTCAGGGTAACGATCTGTTGGGCGTAGGAAGGATCGGTAAGGATTTCCTGATAGCCGGTCATGGCGGTGTTGAACACCACCTCTCCAACGGTTTGACCGTCGGCTCCAATGGCTTCGCCGCGAAAAATGCTGCCATCAGCAAGGGCGAGTATGGCTGGCTTAGTCAAGAAGACCTCCCGTAAATAAAGCCTGAAAGGGCGATCGCAGGTTGTAAAAAAGCGGAGTGACGTATGGACACGTCACCCCGCTTCTTCATCGAATTATTCTGCGCGCTTTTAGTGGACACACTAAAGCTGTAGCTTACAGAAAAAGGCTTTTTGGGTCCACCGCTAATGAGCCTTAAAGGCAGGAGAATGCGACAGGACGTCGCTTAGCGGGTAAAAACGGGGCCTCAGGATAATCCCGAGGCCCCATTTAAGCTACTGATTAGTGCAGATCCAACACGTCGCGCATGTCATACAGGCCCGGCTCGCGGCCTTCCAACCAGAGTGCAGCTCGCACTGCGCCCTTGGCGAACGTCATGCGGCTTGAAGCCTTGTGCGTGATCTCCAGGCGCTCGCCTTCGGTGGCGAACAACACCGTGTGATCGCCAACCACATCACCACCGCGCACGGTTGCAAAGCCGATGGTGTCGCGTGCGCGCTCACCGGTATGGCCTTCACGCCCGTATACCGCCACTTTCGATAGATCGCGGCCCAGCGCATCAGCGATAGCTTCACCCATGCGCAACGCAGTGCCCGACGGCGCATCGATCTTGTGGCGGTGATGAGTCTCGATAATCTCGATATCGGCTTCGTCACCCAGCACACGCGCTGCCAGGTCCAACAATTTCAGCGACAGATTCACGCCAACGCTGAAGTTGGCAGCAAAGACGATCGGAATATCCTTGCCCGCCTCCACCAGCAACTGCTTCTGCTCAGCACTCAAACCAGTCGTACCGATCACCATGGCCTTGCCTGCCTTGCGGCAGAAGGCCAGGTTTTTCAGCATCACGTCAGGCAAGGTGAAATCGATGAGCACGTCAAACTCGTCAGCCACCTGCTCAAGGCTGCCCGTCAACGAGACACCGATGCGGCCCAACGACGCCAACTCACCGGCATCCGCACCGATCAACGTGCTGCCGGGGCGAACAATCGCCGCCGTCAGCCCGGAGGCCGGCGAGCGTTGCTGCACCGCCTCGACCAGCGTCTTGCCCATGCGCCCGGCAGCGCCCATTACGGCTATACGTCGCATATTCACGTCCTTACAGGTCGCCGAAGAAGCGTTTCACGCCATCGAAGAAGCCAGTGGTTTTCGGCGAATGGGAGTCATCGCCTTCCAGCGAGCTGCGGAACTCTTCGAGCAGTTCGCGCTGACGACGGCCCAGGTTGACCGGGGTTTCCACCGCCACACGACACATCAGGTCGCCCGCACCGCCACCGCGCACTGGCGCAACGCCTTTGCCACGGATGCGGAACTGCTTGCCAGTCTGTGTCCCCTCGGGAATCTTGAGTTTGACTCGACCATCAAGGGTCGGAATCTCCAACTCACCGCCCAGGGCCGCATCGACAAAGCTGATCGGCACTTCGCAGAACAGGTGTTTGCCATCGCGCTGGAAGATCGAGTGCTCACGCACATTGATCACCACGTACAGGTCGCCAGTCGGACCACCCTGGGTACCCGCCTCGCCTTCGCCCGACAGGCGAATACGATCGCCGGTATCCACACCCGCCGGCACTTTCACCGAGAGGGTCTTGTACTCTTCAACACGACCTTCGCCGTGGCAGGAATCGCACGGGTCGGAAATGATCTTGCCCTGGCCATGGCAACGCGGGCAGGTTTGCTGCACCGAGAAGAAGCCCTGCTGCATGCGCACCTGACCGATGCCACCACAGGTCGGGCACGTGATCGGCGAGGAGCCTTTCTTGGCACCCGAACCGTCGCACGGCTTGCAGTTAACCAGCGTCGGCACACGAATATTGACGCTGGTGCCGCGCACGGCTTCTTCCAGATTCAACTCCAGCGTGTAGCGCAAGTCACTGCCACGCTGCGCGCCGCCACGTTGACCGCCACGACCACCGCCGAAGAAATCGCTGAACACGTCGCCGAAAATATCGGAGAAGTTCTGACCGCCGAAACCGGCGCCGCCGCCACCCATGCTCGGGTCGACGCCGGCATGACCGTACTGGTCGTAGGCCGCACGCTTATTGGGATCACACAGGCATTCGTAGGCCTCATTGGCCTCTTTGAACATCTCTTCGGATTCTTTGTTATCCGGATTACGGTCGGGGTGGTGCTTCATCGCCAGGCGACGGTAGGCCTTCTTCAGGTCCGCCTCGCTGGCCCCGCGCTCCACACCCAATACTTCGTAATAGTCACGCTTTGCCATAAGTCTTTGCACTCTTAAGGACGTTCGGCCTGGCCCTCCTGAACCCTGCCAAACTCGTTGAGCCCCAATACAGGCCCGGACCCAACTCACGTCAATTCAACGATCCTGGTCATTACTGCTTTCAGCCAGGGACCCGGCCAAAAACGCGGTGAATGCCATTCGGAAAGCAGGAGCATTCCCGATCACACCGCCAGCATCCGAGCGTTGTCGCATGCTGTAAAAATTCGCATACCCCAGACACGCCAACGCGGGAGCAAGCTCCCGCGCGGCGACATCCTACCAGTCACCGCTTGTGAGCGGTCAACCGGGCGACCAAGTTACTTCTTCTGGTCTTCTTTGACTTCTTCGAACTCGGCATCGACAACATCGTCGTGCTTGGCTTCTGGCTCTGCCTGCTGCGCAGCACCGTCAGCCGGCTGGCCTTGTTCGGCGTACATTTTCTGAGCGACCGGTGCGGAGACTTTCGACAGCTCCTCGATCTTGGCTTCGATGGCAGCCTTGTCGTCACCTTTGATGGCGGCTTCCAGGGCAACCAAGGCCGCTTCGATTGCGGTTTTCTCTTCTTCGGTCACTTTGTCGCCAGCATCAGCGATCATCTTGCGAGTCGAGTGAACCAGCGCATCACCCTGGTTACGGGCGCCAGCCAGTTCAGCAAACTTGGCATCCGCATCAGCGTTGGCTTCTGCATCACGAATCATCTGTTGAATTTCTTCATCAGACAGACCGGAGTTGGCCTTGATGGTGATCTTCTGCTCTTTGCCGGTTGCCTTGTCTTTCGCGCCGACGTGCAGGATGCCGTTGGCGTCGATGTCGAAGGTCACTTCGATTTGTGGCACGCCACGTGGTGCTGGTGGAATCTCAGCCAGGTCGAACTTGCCCAGGGACTTGTTCTGCGCGGCTTGCTTGCGCTCACCTTGCAGCACGTGAATGGTCACGGCGCCCTGGTTGTCATCGGCAGTCGAGAACACCTGGGATTTCTTGGTAGGAATCGTGGTGTTTTTCTCGATCAGCGCAGTCATCACGCCACCCATGGTTTCGATACCCAGGGTCAGCGGGCTCACGTCCAGCAGCAATACGTCTTTTACGTCACCGGCCAATACCGCACCCTGGATGGCAGCACCCATGGCAACAGCTTCGTCCGGGTTCACGTCTTTACGTGCTTCTTTGCCGAAGAACTCGGTTACCAGCTTCTGCACCAGCGGCATACGGGTCTGACCGCCGACCAGGATCACGTCGTTGATCGAGCCAACGTCGATACCGGAGTCTTTCAGTGCAATACGGCAAGGCTCGATGGTGCGCTGAACCAGGTCTTCAACCAGAGCTTCGAGCTTGGAGCGCGAGATTTTCACGTTCAAGTGCTTAGGACCGGTAGCGTCTGCAGTGATGTACGGCAGGTTGACGTCGGTCGACTGAGCGGAAGACAGCTCGATCTTGGCTTTTTCAGCGGCTTCTTTCAGGCGCTGCATGGCCAGCGGGTCACCCTTGAGGTTCATGCCGCTTTCTTTCTTGAATTCGTCTACCAGGTAGTCGATCAGACGGATGTCAAAGTCTTCACCACCCAGGAAGGTGTCGCCGTTGGTGGCCAACACTTCGAACTGGTGCTCGCCGTCAACTTCTGCGATCTCGATCACGGACACGTCAAAAGTACCGCCACCCAGGTCGTAGACGATCACAGTGTGGTCGCCCTTGGCCTTGTCCATGCCGTAAGCCAGAGCGGCTGCGGTTGGCTCGTTGATGATACGTTTTACGTCCAGACCCGCGATGCGGCCGGCGTCTTTGGTTGCCTGGCGCTGGCTGTCGTTGAAGTAGGCCGGAACGGTGATCACCGCTTCAGTCACTGCTTCACCGAGGTAGTCTTCGGCGGTTTTCTTCATCTTTTTCAAGATTTCAGCCGAAATTTGCGGCGGCGACATTTTCTGGCCGTTTACTTCAACCCAGGCGTCACCGTTGTCGGCCTTGGCGATTTTGTAAGGGACCATCTTGATGTCTTTCTGTACGACTTCTTCGTCGAACTTACGACCGATCAAACGCTTTACCGCATACAGGGTGTTATGCGGGTTGGTCACAGCCTGACGCTTGGCCGACTGACCGACGAGGATTTCACCGTCGTTGGCGTAAGCGATGATCGACGGAGTGGTACGTGCGCCTTCGGCGTTTTCGATAACTTTTGCAACGCCGTTTTCCAGCACGGAGACGCAGGAGTTGGTGGTCCCCAGGTCAATACCGATAATTTTGCCCATGATTTACTCTCCCGAACTTTGAATTTGGTTGCCGCAGCAGTTGTGGCTAACTGCGGTAGCACTTAAACGCTTGACTTATAGATGGGGGCCTTGCGGCGGATTTCAAGCCTGCTCATCAATAGAAGGTGCAGCGGGTGCAGGAGCCTTGCTCACCACCACCATTGCCGGGCGCATCAAGCGACCATTGAGCTGGTAACCCTTCTGGAACACCTTCATCACGCTGTTAGGCTCCAGATCGTGGCTTTCCTGCATGGCCATGGCCTGGTGATGCTCAGCATTGAACGGCTCGCCGCCTTGCGGATCGATCGCTTCCAGCTGATAACGCTTCAGGGTGTCCTGGAACATTTTCAGCGTCAGCTCGATACCTTCACGCATTGGGCGGATGTTTTCGTCGGCCGGGTCAGACAACTCAAGACCACGTTCAAGACTGTCGATGATCGGCAGCAGATCGCCAGCGAATTTTTCCAGCGCGAATTTGTGAGCCTTTTCTACGTCCTGCTCGGCACGGCGGCGGACGTTCTGCAGATCGGCGGCAACACGCAACGATTGATCCTGCGCAGCGGACAATTGCTCTTCGAGCACTTGCACGCGGGTGGCCAGCTCATCACCGGCAGCCGCATTGGCGTCTGGAGTTTGCGTATCCTGCGTCTGTTCGTCAGCCATAGATTTCTCCTTTCAAAATCATGCGCGATCTCGACTCGCGCTTCTGTTCCGGTATATGGGGCCACAATTTCCAGGTTCAAGGGCGCGGGCGTTACCAAAAGTCTTTCGCATGACTCGGATCATTTCCTGCCCCTACATTCCTCATCGCGCTAAAAAAAGCTATTGATCAAGCAAATCGAGCTAAGCGCCAGGATTGTCAGCCACAAACAAAACACTGTATAAATAACCAGACCTCAAGCCTGGGAGCGGCCGTCATGCTCGTGCACCTGTCTGTACATAACTACGCAATCGTTGAACATCTGGATCTCGAACTGGATCGCGGGATGAGCGTAATCACAGGCGAAACCGGCGCCGGCAAGTCGATCATGCTCGACGCCCTCGGCCTGACCCTCGGCGACCGCGCCGACAGTGGCGTGGTACGCCCAGGCTCCGACAAAGCCGATATCCTGGCCACCTTTGACCTGGCCGACATTCCCGAGGCCGAAGCATGGCTGGTCGAGCGCGACCTGAACAATGAAGGCCCGTGCATTCTGCGCCGGGTGATCACTGCCGAAGGTCGCTCCCGCGGCTATATCAACGGCACGCCGTGCCCACTTGGCGACTTGAAAGCCCTGGGTGAGCTGCTGATCGATATCCACAGCCAGCATGAACACCAGTCCCTGCTCAAAACCGATACTCACCGCCGACTGCTCGACGAATACGCCGGCGCCACCGACCTTGCCCGCCAGGTTCAACTGGCCGCCCAACGCTGGCGCCAGACACGCCAGGAACTGGAACGCCTCTCCAACTCCGGCGATGAACAACGCGCCCGCCACCAACTGCTCAGCTATCAACTCGAAGAGCTTGAAAGCCTGGGCCTGGGCGAGACCGAACTGGAGCAGCTTGAGCAGGAACACAAGAACCTGACCAATGCAGAGACCTTGCTGGGTATCTGCCGCCAGGTCGTCGAGCAATGCAGCGAGAGCGACTCGGGTAATGTGCTCAACGCACTGACAGCCAGCCTCAATCGCCTGTCCAGCGTGAACAATGCTTCCGGCTCGTTGAATGAGGCCACTACCCTGCTCACCAGCGCACAGATCCAGGTTGAGGAAGCCGTCGGCGAACTCAACCGCTTCCTGGACCACTTCGATGCCGATCCGGCACGCCTGCAGGAAATAGAAGAACGCCTGGACACCATCTACACCCTGGCGCGCAAGCATCGCATCCAGCCCACTGAACTGGCTGCCATGCAACAGAAGCTGCTGGATGAAATCGACACACTGAATGCCAACGACGAGTCCATCGAGCGACTGGGCGAGGAGCTCGCTTCGTTTGCCCGCCATTATCAGGAAAAGGCCCAGGAGCTGAGCGACCTGCGCCAACAGGCCGCCACCAGCCTGGCCAGCGCCGTCGAGCAGGAAATCCAGCGCCTGGGTATGCCGGGCGGGCGCTTCACCATCGAACTGCGCGCCAACGCCAGCCACGAACTGCAGCCCCATGGGCTGGAGCAGGTAGAACTGCTGGTCAGCGCCAACCCCGGTCAGCCACTCAAGGCCCTGGCCAAAGTGGCCTCAGGCGGCGAGTTGTCGCGGATCAGCCTGGCGATCCAGGTGATCACCGCGCAGACCTCACGGGTACCAACGCTGGTATTCGATGAAGTAGACGTTGGCATCGGCGGGCCAACCGCAGAAATTGTTGGCCAATTGTTGCGTCGCCTGGGGGATCGCGGCCAGGTACTTACGGTGACTCACTTGCCGCAAGTGGCGGCTCAAGGGCATCAACATCTATTTGTGCACAAGGTGCGCGGCAGCGATGCGACACACACGGCCGTCTCCAAGCTGAACAAGTCGGAACGGGTAGAAGAAGTTGCGCGGATGCTCGGCGGTATCGACCTGACCAAGGAGTCGTTGGCTCACGCGAAAAAAATGGTCGTGGCCGCGAAGGCTTGAACGGGTACTTTTCCTCTTTATTGTACGGACCGGACACATGGTTGACGGGTGTGCGGGGACATGGTGGACACTT